>SLAO01000165.1 GCA_007126835.1 Nitriliruptorales bacterium
GAGCGCTACCCGGAGGGCACGCGCTTCCAGGTGCTCGCGCCGGTGGTCCGGGGCCGCAAAGGGGAGTACGAGAAGCTGCTGGGCGAACTGGCCGGGCGCGGGTTCAGCCGCGCTCGCGTGACGTCGGGAACCAACGAGCCCGAGATCATCGACCTGGCGGGCGATCGCCCCCGGCTGGCGCGGTACGAGCAGCACACCATCGAGGTCATCGTCGACCGGTTGGTGCGCAAGGAAGGCATCCGACGGCGACTGGCAGACTCCATCGAGGCGGCCCTCGAGCTCGCCGACGGGCTCGCCACGATCGAGACCGTGCCGCGCGAGGGCGAGGGCGAGCCGATCGCGACGACGTTCTCCGAGCACCTCGCCTGTCCGGACTGCGAGCTGTCGTTCGACCAGCTCGCGCCTCGTGACTTCTCGTTCAACACCCCCTACGGGGCGTGTCAGACCTGCGCGGGGCTCGGGACCCGCCTCGAGGTCGATCCCGACCTCGTCATCGGTGACCCCGACCGCAGCCTCGACGAGGGCGTCATCGCACCCTGGAACACGGGGAGCACGTCCACGTATTACCGGCAGCTGCTGCGAGCCCTCGCGAGCCACCTCGGCTTCGACGAGACCACGCCGTGGCGTCAGCTGCCCGCCGAGCACAAGCGCGCAGTGCTGTACGGGATCGCCTCGGACGAGCGCATCGTGGTCAGCTACACCAACCGGTTCGGCCGCCGGCGCCAGTACCGCGCCCGGTTCGAGGGCGTCGTCGCCCAGCTCTTGAGGAGACACCAGGAGAGCGATTCCGAGCACACCCGGTCGCGCATCGAGGAGTACATGCGCCAGGTGCCGTGCTCGGCGTGCAAGGGGGCGCGCCTCAAGCCTCTGGCCCTGGCGGTCACGGTCGCCGGGAAGTCCGTCGCTGACGCGACGGCCCTTTCGATCCGCCAGGCCGACGAGTTCTTCGGCAGCCTCGACCTGTCGGAGCGGGACCTGCTGATCGCCGAGCGCGTCCTCAAGGAGATCCGGGCGCGGCTGTCGTTCCTGCTCGACGTGGGGTTGGACTACCTGACCCTGGACCGGTCCGCGGGCACCCTGGCCGGTGGCGAGGCGCAGCGCATCCGGCTGGCCACGCAGATCGGCTCGGGCCTGGTCGGGTGCCTATACGTGCTCGACGAGCCCTCCATCGGCTTGCATCAGCGCGACAACGAGCGGTTGATCGACACCCTCCAGCGGCTCCGTGACCTGGGCAACACCGTCCTGGTCGTCGAGCACGACCGGGCCACGATCGCCGCCGCCGACCATGTCGTCGACATCGGGCCGGGTGCTGGGGAGCACGGAGGGAGGATCATCCCCTCCGGGCCGGTCGAGGGCCTCGTGGACGCAGCCGAATCGTTGACGGGTGACTACCTCGCCGGGCGGCGGGAGATCGCCGTTCCCACGCAACGTCGCGCGGTGCACCGTGGCAACGCGCTGACGGTGCGCAACGCCCGCGAGCACAACCTCGCCGGCATCGACGTGCGCTTCCCGCTGTCGAAGTTCATCACGGTCACGGGCGTGTCCGGGTCGGGCAAGTCGACGCTCGTCAACGACATCCTCAAGGTCGCGCTGATGCGCGAGTTCAACGGCTCGCGCGAGGTGCCCGGCCGCCACCGGCGTATCGACGGAATGGACGCCGTGGACAAGGTCGTCGGCATCGACCAGTCGCCGATCGGGCGGACGCCCCGATCGAACCCGGCGACGTACACCGGCCTGTTCGACCACATCCGCAAGCTGTTCGCCGCGACCCAGGAGGCCAAACTGCGCGGGTATCAGCCCGGGCGCTTCAGCTTCAACGTCAAGGGCGGCAGGTGCGAGGCGTGCGCCGGCGACGGCACGATCACCATCGACATGCAGTTCCTGCCCGACATCCACGTGCCGTGCGAGGTCTGCAAGGGCGCTCGCTACAACCGCGAGACACTCGAGGTCCGGTACAAGGGCAAGAACATCGGCGAGGTCCTGGACATGTCCGTCGCCGAGGCCAGCGGGTTCTTCTCGTCGATCCCGGCGATCATGCGCCATCTCGACACCTTGTTGGACGTCGGCCTTGGCTACGTGCGGCTGGGGCAGCCGGCCACGACCTTGTCGGGCGGTGAGGCCCAGCGTGTCAAGCTCGCGTCGGAGCTGCGCAAGCGCGCGACCGGCCAGACCGTCTACATCCTCGACGAGCCGACGACGGGCTTGCACTTCGAGGACGTGCGCAAGCTCTTGTCCGTCCTGCACCGGCTGGTGGACAAGGGCAACACGGTCATCGTCATCGAGCACGACCTCGACGTGGTCAAGACTGCAGACTGGGTCATCGACCTCGGCCCCGAAGGCGGCAGCGGCGGCGGTCAAGTAGTCGCCGCCGGCACCCCCGAGGAGGTCGCGCAGGTGGGTGAGAGCTACACAGGAAAGTTCCTGACCGAACTGCTGGGGTAGGCGGCTGACGCTGCCTCGCCTCCGGGCGCTCGGTGTTCGAAGCGAGTCATTGCGGTAGGACAAAGCCGAAGCGAGCCGAAGGGCGAACAGATGGCCGGCGGGCGGGAAGATCGTCACGATCGAGGGCGGGACCTGACCGAGGCCGAGACGCGGCGTCGCAAGACGATCGAGGCGGCCCGGCGGGCGCGGCACTCCGCCATCTACAACCGCGCCCGGTTCCGGGGCCTGCAGGTCGATCCTGAGACCGACTTCTACCCGGAGGTCGCACACCGCGAGCCCGGGGACACCAACGTCGTGAGGTGGGGCTTCGACCTCCACCCGTGGGTGACGTTCGTCTCCGCCGGGGCGCTGCTGGTGTTCGTCGCGGTCACCCTGACCTTCTCCGCCGGCGCGGAGACGGTGTTCGGTCTGGTGCTCGAGGCGACGAACGCCGCGTTCGGATGGTTCTACATCCTCGCGGCGAACGTCTTCGTCCTCGCGGCGGCGTACTTCGCGTTCAGCCGCTACGGCAAGATCCGGATCGGGGGTCCCGGCGCCGAGCCCGAGTTCACCCGCCTGTCTTGGTACGCGATGCTGATCAGCGCCGGCATGGGGATCGGGCTGATGTTCTGGTCGGTGGCCGAACCGGTGTTCCACCTCGACGCCCCCGCGCCGATGTTCGGCGTGAACGCCGGCACCGCCGACGCGGGGACCGCAGCGCTGGCGACGACCTTCTACCACTGGGGTCTGCATCCCTGGTCGATATACGCGCTGGTGGCGCTGGCCCTGTCGTTCTTCGCCTACAACCGGGGCCTGCCGCTGACCTTCCGCGCGGTCTTCTACCCGTTGCTCGGCCCACGGATCTACGGCGGCTGGGGCAACGCCATCGACATCCTCACCGTGATCGCGACGCTCGCTGGGCTGGCGACCTCGCTGGGCTTCGGTGCCGGGCAGGCAGCCGCGGGGCTGAACTTCCTGTTCGGCTGGCCCGACGGGACGGGCTTCCAAGTCGTGCTGATCATCGTGATCACCGGTGTCGCGGTGCTGTCGGTCCTCGCCGGCTTGGACGGGGGCGTCAAGCGCTTGAGTCAGCTCAACATCGGTCTCGCCGCGGCGTTCATGGTCTTCCTGCTTGTCGTCGGACCGGCGCTGTTCATCCTGCCGGCGTTCGTGCAGAGCCTCGGGTTCTACGTCAGCGCCCTGCCCGAGCTCGCGTTCTGGAACGAGGCGTTCTCCGACACCGACTGGCAGGGCAGCTGGACGGTGTTCTACTGGGGCTGGTGGATCTCGTGGTCGCCGTTCGTGGGCATGTTCATCGCCCGCGTCTCCAAGGGCCGGACCGTCAGCGAGCTCATCCTCGGCGTCGTGCTGTTCCCGTCGCTGCTGTCGTTCCTGTGGATGTCGGTCTTCGGTGGCACGGCCTTGGACCTGCAGCTCAGGGGGGTCCGGGACGTCGCCGCTGCAGCGAACGAGGACGTCGCTACCGCGCTGTTCGACATGCTCCAGGCGTTCCCGTTCACGCCGGTGGCGTCATTCGCCGGCGTCGTGCTGGTCATCTCCTTCTTCGTGACCTCGTCCGACTCCGGGTCGCTGGTGATCGATCACCTCACCTCGGGTGGGAAGATCGACTCGCCGACGGCCCAGCGTGTGTTCTGGGCGGCGATGGTGGGCGTGCTGGCCGCGGTCCTGCTGATCGGCGGGGGGCTGGCGGCGCTGCAGACCGCCGCGGTGACCACCGGGCTGCCCTTCGCGATCGTGCTGCTGTTCCTGTGCTGGAGCCTGCAGCGGGCATTCCACGAGGAGCTCGACCTGCTGGAGGCGCACTACGACGCGGCGATCTTCCGCAGCCGACACGGCACGCTCATCGAGCACCTCGGCGGTGAGCCCGCAGCGTTGGACGACACGGCACCCGACCGCGACACCCAGCGCGATGAAGAGTCGGAATGAGGGGCAGGGGAGTGACGTCGCGTGCGTGATCGTGTGCAGCAGGTCGTGACGGGACCGCAGCGGTTGCTGGTGGGTGCCGTCCTGGCCCTCCTCGTCGTGCTCAGCGCCGCCTGTGAGGTGCGCGGCGAACGTGTCAACGGCACCGGCCCGCCTGCGCAGGACCTCCGCGAGGAAGTCAGCGTGACCCTGGCCCGCGCGAACTGGGAGACCGGGTTCTTCCAGGCCGCGATCGTTGCCCGCCTCCTCGAGGACCTCGGCTACGAGGTGACCGATCCCGCCGCGCAGACCCGCACCCCGGAGAGCTTCTACCCTCTGCTGGCCCGCGGGGAGCTCGACTTGTGGGTCAACGGCTGGTTCCCGCTGCACGACGCCTTCCTCGAACGCGAGCTCGTCACCGGCCAGCGTGTGGACGAGCCGATCGAGCCGGTTGGAAACCTCGTTGCCGGCGGGGCGGTGCAGGGCTACCTGGCCGACAAGGCGACCGCCGAGGCGCTGGACATCACGTCGATGGAGGACTTCGCTCGGCCCGAGGTCGCCGAGGCCTTCGACCAGGACGGTGACGGGCGGGCCGACCTCTACGGCTGTGAGGAGGGGTGGGGGTGCCGCTTGGCCATCGACGAGCACCTTGCCCAGTTCGCCTGGGGTGAGTCGGTCGAGCAGACGGTCGGGGACTACGAGGCGCTCGTCGCCGAGGCGGGCCGGCGCATCGACGCCGGAGAGCCGGTGCTGCTGTACACCTGGACCCCGAACTGGACCGTTGAGCTCCTCGAGCCTGGCACCGACGTGGTGTGGCTCGAGGCGCCCGCGTTGCCCGGCGAGACGGCCCCGACGTCGGTGGCAGACCTGCCGGGCTGCGCAGGAGATGACCCCTGCGCGCTGGGCTGGGCGGTCAACGACATCCGCGCGGTCGGCCACCGGGTTTTCCTCGACGACAACCCGCCGGTGCGCCGACTCCTCGACGTCGTCGAGATTCCGGGTTCCGACGTCGCTGCGCAGAACGCCCAGATGCTGGGAACCGACGAGTACACCGACGCGCAGATCGATGAGGACGCAGCAGCGTGGATCGCCGACAACCGCGACGTCGTCGACCAGTGGTTGGAGCACGCCCGCGACGGGTAGCGCGCCGCCCTTGACGACGGCTCGCTCACGTTGCCCCGGATCGACGTTGCGATTTCGACGTCCCAGGACGTCGAAGTCGCAACGTCGTGAGCGCGCGGAGCTCGGCGCGGACCTCCGCGGCGTCGACCGCGCCGATCGTGACCCCCTCCGGCCCCCGCCGGGCGAGCCACAGGCCCGCACTGCCGGCGTCGAGGACGTCGATGTCGTCGGACGGCTGTTCGACGCCGGTTGGTCGAGCGGTGAGGCGCCACCGGACCGCGGCACCGCGCAGGCCGTCGGTCAGGGCGGCGGCGAAGGCGTCGGTGTCCTCAGGGGCCACTGGCTGCGACTCGCCCGGCGCCAAGGCGGCTTGTACCGCCGGTCCCGTCACCGCGGTGTCGGCGGCGAGGAGGGCGTCGAAGGCCTCCTCGTTCAGGAGTTGACGTCCGGGTACTGGAGGCGCAGGGGCCGTGCCGAGGCCGACCAGCTCCTCCAGCAGCTCGGGGAGGCGGTCCGGGGCGTCGGCCATGAGCTCGTAGGTGTGGGGATCGTCCTCGGTCGCCACCCCGACGACGGCAAGGGCATCGCTGATCCAACCTCGAGCCCGGCGGGGACGCCCGTGGTCGTGAGCGAAGAGATCGGCGGTGGCGCGGGCGCGGCCGATCGCAGCGGCCAGCGGCGCCACGTCGGAGTGGACGCCTTGCGCGCCCACCAGTCCGGCGCTGCGCAGCTCCGCGAGCAGGGGAGCAACACCGTGGTCGTGCAGCCGCGTGCTCGCCGGGTCCGTGGCCAGCAGCGCGAGCACGGCAAGCGCACCGTGCCTGACGCGCAGCACCCCGTCGTCGGGGTCGAAGGAAGTGCCCACCGGGCACCACGGTAGCGCACGAAAACGGGGGCGACGCGTGGGTGCGTCGCCCCCGTGGGGATCGACCGGGCTGGCCTGGCGCAGCCGGGATCGGCATCGATCGGGTGACTGGCGCCGGCTACAGCGCCGGCGCGAGCAACACCGCACCGATCCCGTGGACGACGCCGTTGTCGGCCTCGATGTCCGCTTCGACGATGGGGGCGCCCTCGACGAGCAGGTCGCCGCCCTCGGACTCGCGCAGGGTCAGCGTCTGCCCCGACACGGTGTCGAACTCGTCACCAGCTTCGAGCTCGTCCATGGGGTGCTCACCCTCGACGATGTGGTAGCCGAGGACTTCGTCGAGCCGCTCGGGGTCAGCGACGAGCTCCTCGAAGCTGTCGGCGGGGAACAGGGCGAACGCCTCATCGGTGGGACCGAAGACCGTGAACGGGCCCTCGCTCTCGAGCAGCTCCTCGAGCTCGGCGATCTCGACCGCCTCGACCAGGGAGGCGAACGAGGCCTCCTCGTCCTCGGGCTCCTCGGGCTCCTCCTCCTCTTCGGCCTCCGCTTCCTCGCCGGGGTCCGGCGCGTCCTCGTCGACGCGGGCAGCCAGCACGTCGAGGATGGTCTCACCCTCCGCCGGGGTCAGGTCGTCGTCGTCCTCTTCGACCGCATCGTCGTCTTCGACGACGTCGTCGTCTTCGTCGTCCTCCACGCCGACGTCGTCATCGTCGTCTGGCTCATCGGCTGGTTCTTCGACGTCCTCGTCCGCCGGATCGTCAACGTCGTCGTCCGTCTCGCAGGCGGCGACGACGAGGGCCAGCGCTGCGAAGAGCGCCAGCAGCCAACGATGTCTCTGGGAAGGCATTTCCGTCCTTTCGTGCCCGTGGTCCCGCCCGACCCGCGCACGGGCCAGCACGCGCCCACACTTATGGGATCTCTCGAAAATCCCATGCTGCCCTCGGTCGGCGGGCCGAAACGACTGCGATCGGACGCGAACTCGCCCCTTCGTACGATGGGGGGCGATGACGAGCAACCCCGCCCTGCGGCTGCGGCCAGACCCGGACAGCGTGCCCGCTGATCCAGGGTGCTACCTGTGGCGTGATTCCTCCGGGCGGGTGCTGTACGTCGGCAAGGCCAAGAGCCTGCGCGCGCGGCTGGCGAGCTACTTCGGGGCCTGGTCGGGCATCGGGCAGCGGACTCGGGCGATGCTGTCGGCTGCCGCCGACGTGGAGTGGATCGTCTGCGGCAGCGAGGTGGAGGCGCTGCACCTCGAGTACAACCTGATCAAGCGCCACCGGCCCCGCTACAACGTCCGCTACAACGACGACAAGAGCTACCCGTACCTCGCGATCACCCTGGGCGACGAGGTGCCGCGCGCGATGGTGCGGCGCAACCCGCGCAAGGACGGCACGCGGTACTTCGGGCCCTACGCGCACGCGTACGCCATCCGGGAGACGTTGGACCTGCTGCTGCGCGTGTTCCCGGTGCGGACGTGCTCCAACGCGACGTTCGAGCGGCACGAGCGCCTGGGGCGGCCGTGCCTGCTGCACCACATCGGCCGCTGCGCAGCGCCGTGCACCGGCGCGATCAGCGAGGACGACCACCGCGGCCTCGTCGAGGAGCTCGTCCGCTTCCTGGAGGGCGACACCGACGGGGTGCTGGCCGAGCTCGACGACCGCATGCGCGACGAGGCCGAGGCCCTGAACTTCGAGGCGGCCGCCCGGATCCGCGACCAGCTCGAGGCGGTCCGCACCGCCCTGGCCAAGCAGCAGATGGTCACCGGGAGGGCCGAGGACTTCGACGCGGTGGCGCTGCACGGCGACGAGCTCGAAGCCGCCTTCCAGGCGTTCTTCGTCCGGCGTGGCCGTGTGGTCGGCCGCAAGGGCTGGACCGTCGATCGGGTGGAGGACATCGACGACCGGGCGCTCGTGGGGCGGTTCCTGCCCGAGCTGGGCATGGAGCGCGGCGGCACGCTGTCACGCGAGGTGCTCGTGCCGGTGCTGCCCGACGATGTCGACGCCATCGAAGGTCTGCTCGCCGAGCTGCGCGGAGGGCCCGTCCACGTGCGCGTGCCCCAGCGCGGGGAGAAGCGCGCGTTCCTCGACACCGTCGCGGGCAACGCAAAGGAGGCGTTCACCCAGCATCGGCTGAAGCGCGCCAAGGACTTCAACGCGCGCAGCCAGGCGCTGACCGAGCTCGGGAACGCCTTGGGGCTCGACGAGGCACCGTTGCGCATCGAGTGCTACGACATCTCGACGCTGCAGGGCGCCAACTCAGTGGCTTCGATGGTGGTCCTCGAAGACGGCCTGCCGCGCAAGAGCGAGTACCGCCGGTTCAAGATCCGGGGAGTGGCCGGGCAGGACGACTTCGCGATGATGGCCGAGGTCATCTCCCGGCGGTTCAAGCGCCTGCTGCAGGACTCCAGCGCCCCCCCAGTCGACGAGCACGGCAACCCGCGCAAGTTCGCCTACCCGCCCAACCTGGTCCTGATCGACGGCGGCAAGGGCCAGCTATCCGCGGCGCAGTCCGCCCTCGAGGACCTCGGCGTCACCGGCATCGGTCTGGCGGCACTGGCAAAGCGCCTCGAGGAGGTCTACGTGCCAGGGCGCAGCGAACCCGTCGTGATCCCGCGAGGCAGCGAGGCGCTGTACCTGCTCCAGCGGGTGCGGGACGAGGCCCACCGGTTCGCGGTGGCCTACCACCGGTCGGTGCGGGGCAAGCAGATGACCGCCTCGGCCTTCGACGAGATCCCCGGCATCGGTCCCGCCCGCCGCAAGGCGCTGCTCGACCGGTTCGGTTCCCTGAAGGCGGTCCGCGCGGCGACGGTCGACGAGCTCGCCGGCGCCGAGGGCATCTCCGAGAAGCTGGCACGCACGATCTACGATCACCTGCACAGCCCCGACGGGGGGTCCCGACCGGGAGAGGAAGCACGGTGACGGCTACTCCGGAGCTCGCGATCATCACGGGCCTGTCGGGTGCGGGCCGCACCACCGCGGCGAAGGTGTTCGAGGACCTCGGCTACTTCGTGATCGACAACATGCCGCCGTCGTTGATCGACCGGGTGGTTGAGCTCGGAGTGGCCCGCGGCTCCGAGGTCGAGCGCATCGCGCTCGTCGTCGACGTGCGAGGGTGGGAGTTCTTCGGCGATTTCCGGGAGAACCTGATCGCGCTGCAGACCAAGGGCCTCGACCCGCGGGTCGTGTTCCTCGAGGCGGCAGACGACGTGCTGGTGCGCCGCTACGAGGCCGAGCGGCGAACGCATCCTCTGGCGGGTCGCGATCGGGTCCTCGACGGCATCCAGCGGGAGCGGGAGCTGTTGGCGGACCTGCGTGCCGAGGCCGACCTGGTCATCGACACGACCCGTACGAGCGTGCACGACCTGCGTGACCGGATCTCGGAACGGTTCGGCGAGCACGCCCCCGGCGTGGCAGTCAACATCGTCAGCTTCGGGTTCAAGCACGGGACCCCACGCGACGCCGACATGGTCTTCGACGTGCGGTTCCTGCCCAACCCCCACTGGGTGGACGAGCTGCGGCCGTACACGGGGCTTGACGCCCCGGTGCGCGACTACGTCATGGGCCAGGACGCCACCGGCGCGTTCCTCGAGCGGCTGTTCGCGCTGTTCGATGTGATGGTCCCCGAGTTCATCCGCGAGGGGAAGCACTACCTGACGGTGGCCATCGGCTGCACGGGCGGGCAGCATCGCTCGATCGTCCTCGCCGAGGAGCTCGCCAGGCACATCGGCGCGATGGACGTGGAGGTCGGGGTCGTGCACCGAGACCGTGAGGTGAGGTAGGTGGGGTCACAGGTCGTCGCGCTCGGCGGGGGGCACGGGCTGGCGCGGGCGCTGGCTGCACTCCGGACGCGGGGCCAGACACCGACCGCGGTGGTCACCGTCGCCGACGACGGGGGATCCAGTGGGCGCCTCCGCCGCGATCTGGGAATCATCGCGCCCGGGGACCTGCGCATGGCGCTGCTCGCGCTTTCGCGCCGGCGGGACCTGGCCGAGCTACTCTCCCACCGGTTCGACGCGGGCGAGCTCGACGGTCACGCGCTTGGCAACCTGTTCCTCGTGGCACTCGCGCGGGAGGAGGGCGACTTCGTGGCCGCGCTGGACCGTGCGGCGGCACTGCTGGACTGCGCCGGGCGGGTGCTGCCGTCGACCACCACGCAGGTGACGCTGCATGCACGGGTCGACGGGGTCGAGGTGGCCGGTCAGCGTCGGATCACCAAGGCCGACGGCCGCGTCGAGGGGCTGCGCCTAGAGCCCTCCGACGCACCCGCGTGCCCGGAGGCGGTGGCCGCGATCGAAGCCGCTGACGTCGTCGTCCTCGGACCCGGCAGCTTGTACACCAGCGTCATGGCCAACCTGCTGGTGCCGGGAATCCACCAGGCCCTGGCGGCCAGCAGCGCCGCGGTGGTGTACGTGGCGAACCTGCGCACCCAGCCGGGGGAGACCGCCGAGCTCGACGCGGCCGACCACGTCGGTGCGGTGTTACAGGCGCTGCCCCGGACCACCCTCGACGCGGTGGTGTTGCACGACGGGCCCGTGCCTACCGCCGGGGGCGGACGTCCGCTGGGCACGGACTTGGGCCCGGCCGCGGAGCACGTCGGCCACGTCGAACGTGCCGACCTGGCCGAGCGCGACGAGTGGGGCGATCCCAAAGCGGCCCATGACGTCGAGCGGCTCGGAGGTGTCTTAGAAGCGGTGCTCGGCGGCTCGCCGCTGTCCGGGGCGCGTGGCTCGACCCCACCATGAGCCTGACGCACCGCCTTCGCGAGGAGCTGGCTCGCAGCGAGGCGACGGCAGGGACGTTGGCCGACGCCGAGGTCGCAGCCTGCCTGCGCTACGGCGGAGTCTGGTCTCGTCGCGGCGGGGCGCCGCCCGGTTGGGTGCTGGAAACGCCCGTCGCGGCGCTGGTGCGACGCGTGCGGTCACAGCTGGCGCGCTCCGACGAGGTCCGTACCGAGCTGGAGGTTCGCCGGCCGGGCGAGCTCGCGCACGAGGCTCGCTATCGCCTGCGGATCGAGGGTGCGGGCGTGCTCGAAGCACTGGGGTTGCTGGGTCCCGGCGGCGAGCCGAGCGACGCCGTCCCCCGACGGCGCGAGCATCGCGGAGCCGCTCGGGCCTACCTGCGCGGGGCCCTGATGGCGGCGGGGCAGCTGTCTGGGGCGGGGCGCGCGCCGCACCTGGAGGTGCGAGCGCCGAGCGAGGCGTCGGCGACCGACCTGGTCGGCGTGGCCGAGCAGCTCGGTCTGGGCCGGTTGCGCGCCACCTCGCGTGGCGACCAGTGGCGTGTGGTGGCCAAGTCGGGGGAGCGCATCGGGGCGATCCTGGCGGCGGTGGGGGCCCACCAGACTTTCCTGGCCTACGACGAAGGGCGCCTGCGGCGTCAGCTGCGCGATGACGCCAACCGGGCGGCCAACGCCGACCGGGCGAACCTGTCGCGCACGGTCGCTGCGTCGTCGCGCCAGGTGCGAACCATCGAGGGGCTGCTCGTGCGCACGCCGCTCGAGGAACTGCCCGGCCCGCTGCGGGAGGCAGCCCTGGTCCGGCTCGCCAACCCCGACGCAAGCCTGAGCGAGCTCAGTCGCCTGCTCGAGACCGGCAAAGCGACCGTCCATCGCCGCCTGGCGCGCTTGGAGTTCCTGGCCGCGGAGGCCGAAGAACGGCGTTGATACCCGACCGGCCCTTGCGCCGTGGGCCGGTCGACGGGATCTACAACAGGCCCACCTTGGGTAGAGTGAGGCCCGCACGCCAACGTTCGACCTCGACCCCCGGAGGGCCAGCTATGACAGTACGCGTCGGCATCAACGGATTTGGCCGCATTGGCCGCGTGTTCCTGCGGGCCGCCTACGAGATGGGAACCGACCTGGAGGTCGTCGGCGTCAACGACCTGACCGACGCCGCGACGCTGGCGCACCTGCTGAAGTACGACAGCGTGCACGGCCGGTTTGACGGCTCGGTCGAGGTCTCGGGCGACGGACTGGTCATCAACGGCAAGACGGTGCAGGTCACCGCCGAGAAGGACCCGTCGAGCCTGCCCTGGAAGGACTTGGGCGCCGACATCGTCCTCGAGTCCACGGGCATCTTCACGCAGCGCGACAAGGCCGCAGCGCACCTGGATGCAGGCGCCAAGAAGGTCCTGATCTCCGCACCGGCCAAGGGCCAGGACACCACCCTCGTGATGGGCATCAACGAGGACTCCTACGACCCAGCCTCCCATGACGTCATCTCCATGGCCAGCTGCACGACTGGCTCGGTGGCGCCGATGGCCAAGGTGCTCCACGACACCTTCGGCATCGAGCAGGGGTTGATGACCACGGTCCACGCGTACACCAACGACCAGGCGCTGCTCGACGCGCCCCACAAGGATCTGCGCCGCGCGCGTGCCGGCGCGACCTCGGTCATCCCCACCACCACCGGGGCTGCCAAGGCCGTGGCGCTGGTCATCCCCGAGCTCGAGGGCAAGCTCGACGGGCTCGCGCTGCGCGTCCCCGTGCCGACGGGGTCGATCACCGACCTCGTGGTCAACGTGTCCCGCGACACCGACGCCGAGGAGGTCAAGGCCGCGTTCGCGGACGCCGCGAACGGCTCCCTGTCGGGGATCATGAGCTACATGGAGGACCCGATCGTGTCGGCTGACATCGTCGGCGACCCGCACAGCTGCATCTTCGACGCCCAGATCACGATGGTGAAGGGCCGTCAGGTCAAGGTGCTCGGCTGGTACGACAACGAGTACGGCTACTCGGCCCGGCTCGCGGACATGATCGCCTACATCGGCGAGCGGCTCTAGCGAGATGAGCGACGTCCCCCGCCTGTCCGACCTCGACCCGGTCGGACGCACGGTCCTGGTCCGCTCCGACCTCAACGTCCCCCTCAAGGACGGCGAGGTCGCCGATGACTTGCGCATCTCCTCGTCGCTGCCGACGATCCAACACCTCCGCGACGCCGGGGCACGGGTGGTGGTCATGAGCCACCTGGGACGACCCAAGGGCGAGGTAGTCGACGAGTACCGGCTCGCCCCGGTCGCGACCCGGCTGGGGCAGCTGCTCGGCGGCCGGGTCGAGGCCGCGTCCGACGTGGTCGGTGACGACGCCCGCGCCAAGGTCGCGGCGCTCGAGCCAGGCGAGGTCGTCCTGCTGGAGAACCTGCGGTTCGACCCCGGCGAGACCAAGAACGACCCCGATTTCGCCGACGCGCTCGCCAGCCTGGGCGATGCCTACGTCAACGACGCGTTCGGGTCTTCCCACCGGGCGCACGCCAGCGTCGTCGGGGTGCCCGAACGCTTGTCGCCGGCGGTGGCCGGCGAGCTGCTAGACGCGGAGCTGGGCACGCTGTCGCGTCTGCTCGAGGCGCCCGAGCGCCCGTTCGTGGCGATCCTCGGGGGCGCGAAGGTCTCCGACAAGATCGGCGTCATCCGAAACCTTCTCGGCACGGTCGACGAGCTGCTCGTCGGCGGGGCGATGTGCTTCACGTTCTTCGCCGCCCAGGGCTACCGCGTGGGTACCAGCCGCGTGGAGGAGGACCAGCTGGACACCTGCCGGGAGCTGCTTGGACAGGCCGAGTCGGCGGGCACCCGGATCCTGCTGCCCGCCGACGTCGTCGTCGCCGATGCGTTCGAGGCCGATGCCGCCCATGAGACCGTGCCGGCCGACGCCATGCCCGAGCAGAGGATGGGCCTCGACGTGGGGCCCCAGACGGTCGCCGCGTACGCCGCCGTGCTCGCCGACGCCCGAACCGTGCTGTGGAACGGCCCGATGGGCGTGTTCGAGTGGCCGGCCTTCGCCGCCGGCACCGAGGGCGTCGCACGCGCCGTGGCCGCAACCGACGGCTTCACGGTGATCGGCGGCGGGGACAGCGCCGCAGCCATCCGCCAGCTGGGTCTCGCCGAGCAGGTGTCGCACGTGTCCACCGGCGGTGGCGCCTCCCTCGAGTTCCTCGAGGGCGTCGACCTGCCCGGCGTCGCCGCACTCCGGAAGGGAGCCTCCAGTGGCTGATCGCACCCCGCTGATCGCGGGCAACTGGAAGATGCACCTCGACCACCTCGAAGCCATCCAGCTGGTGCAGTCGGTGGCGTACCACCTCGATCCCGAGGACTACGAGCGCTCGGAGATCGCGGTCATCCCTCCGTTCACCGCTTTGCGGAGCGTGCAGACCCTGCTGGAGGGCGACAAGCTGCCGATGTTACTGGGCGCGCAGGACTGCCACTGGGAGGAGCAGGGAGCGTTCACCGGCGCGGTCAGCGTCGGCATGCTCAAGCGACTCGCGGTGCGCTACGTGTTGTGTGGTCATTCCGAGCGCCGGGCGCTGTTCGGCGAGGACGATGAGATCGTCAACAAGAAGCTGCGCGCGGTCATGGCGGGCGGTCTGACGCCGATCCTGTGCGTGGGTGAGACCCTCGAGCAGCGAGACGCCGGTGACGCCGAGAGCGTGGTGGCATCCCAGCTGCGCGCGGGCCTCGACGGCGTGGACGACCCCGCCTCGGTGGTCATCGCCTACGAGCCGGTGTGGGCGATCGGCACCGGACGAACCGCGACACCAGATGACGCCGACACGATGTGCGGGTTCGTGCGGGACACGATCAGCGACCTCGGTGGCGCCGAGAGCGCAGCTCGCGTGCGCGTGCAATATGGCGGCAGCGTCAAGCCGGGCAACGCCGCCGATCTCATGGCGCGCGAGCACATCGACGGCGCACTGGTCGGCGGAGCCAGCATCAACGCCGACGACTTCGCCATCATCTGCCGGCATCACCGAAGCTAGGTCTGGCCCGAAACCGCCGAGTTTCGGGGCATTGCGGGACGACCCTCGCCCTTGTGGGTATGAGGTCGTAGGATGACGGTCCGCAATCGAGGATTCGAGGAACTGATGGTCAGAAGACGCGAGGAGCTGGAGGGCCTGCTGGGGCCGCTCGAAACCGAGGTCATGGAGACGGTGTGGGGGCTCGGCGACACCACGGTCCGTGACGTCCACGAGGCGCTCGCACAGCGCCGCGACCTTGCCTACACGACGATCATGACGACGATGGCACGACTCGCATCCAAGGGCCTGCTCGAACGGGACACGACGGGCCTGGCCCATCGCTACCGGCCCGCGATCTCCCGCGAGGAGTACGCGCGGACGACCGTGACCTCGGTGGTGGACTGGCTCGTCGACCGGTTCCCCGAGCCGGCCATGAGCTACTTCGTCAAGGTCATGGACACCGACGGCGCCGCCGGCGCCGACCACGCGCTCCGCCAGCGCATCGAGCAAGTGCGCGAACAGGAGGGGTAGTGCGAGGAGACGGGTCCGGAGGGCTGTTCCTCCTCCTGACCGAGTCGTTCGCCGTGCGGGCGCTGCTCGGTTCCCTCGTCGCGTGCGGACTCGTCTACATCGCTGCACGGATGTCCGATCTGCGCACAGGGCGCGCCCGCCGGCTGCTCATCCTCGCCCCGATCACGGCCGTGGTCGCCGCCGCGCTCCTGTCGGTGGGCGAGGCCTTCCTCCCACGACTCTGGGTGGCGACGACCTCGAGCGGCTCGGCCGCTCAGCTGCTCGACTATCTCGGGGAGTCGTGGTTCCTCACGCCGCAGCGCGAGATCGACGTGCTGATGATCGTGTGGGCCGCCGTGGCAGCGGTACTGCTGCTGCGCCGGTTCGCAGGCGGCCTGGCCACGCGGCGGCTGCTGACGCGGGCCAGTCCACCGACTGGGTACGGCGACCTCGTCCCGCTCGTCGACCGCCTCGCCCGCACCATGCAGATCCGCAGTCCAGAGCTGCTGCTGCTGCCGCAGTGCCCCGGTGGCGCGTTCACAGCACGGACACTGCGCCCGGTGGTAGTGGTCGACCCGGCGGTCATCGACACCCTCGACCAGCGCGAAGTCGAGGGCTTGCTCGCGCACGAGCTCGCGCACGTTCGGCGCCGTGACAACCTCGTCGCCGGTGCCGCTGGGGTGTTCCGCGACCTGACGTTCTTCCTGCCGCCCGTGCACGCGGCCGTCGGGTGGCTGCGCAGGGAACGGGAGGAGAGCGCGGATCAGCTGGCCTGCCAGCACACGATGCGGCCCGGCGCGCTGGCGTCGAGCATCCTGAAGGTCTGGGAGTCGGGCGCCACTGCCCGGCGCGCGGTGACGTGTGCGGCGGTGCCCGCCCGCGGCGTCGGGCTGTCCGCGCGCGGGCAGGTCGTCGAGCAGCGCGTCGAGCGCCTGATCACCGTGCGGGAGGGGTTATCCCGGTGGCGCCACCGGGCCGAGTTCGGGTTGGCCGCGGCCGTGACCGCGGTCGCCGTCGGCGCGGCGTTGGCCGTGCCGAGCTGGATGGTGGCCCAGTACGACGCCGCTGGCTTGGCTGTGGGGTACCTGACGCCCGCGCCGGCTGCTGGCCCGAGCCCCGACGCGCCAGCGTTTGCCACGTTCAAGGAGCTAGCCCCCACCCCCGACCAGGCACGGGCGACCACCGCTAGCGCCGAGACCGAGGGTGGACAACAGCCGGCGGGCGAGTGCCTGTGCGTGCCGACGAGGGCCGAGCTGCGCGACGGCGTGCTCGACCGGCCAGGACGCGGGGGCTCGGCGATGGCGTGGCGCGGCGACGACATGGAGTCGTGGGAGCTTCGCAGCGTGCAGGAGGGCTCCCGCGCCCGTGACGCGCGGCCGCTGTGGACGGTCAGCGATCCTGGCCAGCACGTCGGGTTCTTCGTCCTCGGCGCCGCGCCCCAGATGCAGTAGCCCGCCGCGGCCAGACCACACGCCGCACGTAGGGCGTGGCGGCTGGTAGCATCGGTGGACGGGTTCGTGCCGTCCCAGAAGTTTCGGAGGTCTGCGTTGCTGACCGGTGTCATCGTCGTCTTTCACATCCTCGTGTCGTTGGTGCTCATCCTGCTCATCCTGCTCAAATCCGGGCGGGGCGGTGGCCTGTCCGACATGTTCGGAGGCGGCTCGGGCGGATCCAGCATGGCTGGAGCCACGATCGTCGAACGCAACCTGGACCGACTCACGGTGGTGACCGGGATCCTGTTCGCGATGACCACGATCCTGCTCGCGCTGCGTCTGGCCTGACGGGACCCCACGTGCGGAGGCAGCGCCGTCGCCTCGTCCTGCTCCTCGGAGTCGTGCTGCTGCTGGCCGCGTGCAGCGGAGGCGAGGCTGCCGCACCCGAGCAGGACACCCAGTCGGACACGACTACGTCGTCCGCGCCGCTGCTGGACCCTGAGACCTCCGACGACACCGCGCCGGCCAGCGGGACGCTGCGTTGGGCGATCGGCCCTCCAGACGAGATCATCCCGACGCTGGCGACCACCCGGGATGGTCTGCGCGTCGTCGACGCCCTGTTCGAGAGCCTGACGCGGCTCGACGAGGACCTAGAGCCCCTCCCGGGAGCAGCGTCGAGCTGGCGATCAAGCCCGGGCGCGGATGTCTGGACGTTCACGCTGCGGCCCGGCGCAACGTTCCACGACGGGTCGCCGGTTACCGCCGCTGACGTGAAGTTCGCCTGGGAGGAGGCGGTGCGGCGGGGACGCATCCCGCCCTACCTGGCCGACGTGCGCGGGTACGACGCGTTGGTGTCGGGCGAGGCCGACGAGCTCGACGGCGTGCTCGCTCGCGGTGAGCGCACCCTGCAGCTGGTGCTCGACCGGCCACGCGCCGACCTGCCGGTGGTGGTGGCCCATCCGTCGCTTGCGCCTATCCCACAGCAGCAGTACGAGCGTGACCCCGAGGCGTTCGCCGAAGAGCCCATCGGCAACGGCCCGTTCCGCGCCGACGAGGGGTGGGTCCGGGATCGTTTCGTGCGGCTGTCCGTGGCGCAGGGTCCCCCCGGCAGCAGGGCCACCGTCGACGAGGTGCTGTTCCGCGTCGTCGACCCCGCTTCGGGCTACATCGCCTTCCAGCAAGGCCGTGTGGACATCGCGACCGTGCCCGACGGAGCCCTGGAGGACGCGATCGATCGGTTCGGGGAGTCGATCGACGGCCACACCGGTCCGGGGGTGCTGCGCGGCGAGGCGGGCGAGCTGTCGATGCTGGCCATGGACGTCGACGCTGCCCCGTTTGACGATGTGGCGGTACGGCGAGCGCTGAGCTTCGCCGTCGACCGCCAGCGTCTCATCGATGAAGTGGTCCCCGACGGCAACGCCGCTCCTGCGCGTGGAGTCGCGTCGGACCGGCTTCCCGGCGGGCAGGTCTCGGCGTGCAGCACGTGCCTGCATGCGCCGGACGCCGCGGCGCGCATCTTCTCCGAGCAGGCGGTGGATTCCCTGACCGTGTGGTTGGACGCCGACGGGGGGCGGGCCGAGGCGGTGGGGGAGCGCCTGACGGCCGACTTCGCGGAGGTCGGTGTTGCCCTCACCGTCGAGCAGGCGCCCTTCGGCGAGGTGCTCGAGGCCATCGAGGACGAGCAGGCCTCGCTGTTCGGCTACGGGTGGGTCGCGGACCACCCGACGGCCGAGGACATGCTGGTGCCGCTGCTGTCGTCGGCGTCGCAAGGCGTCGCGACGGGCAACCCCGGCGGCTATCACAACGTCGAGGTCGATGACCTGATCGACGAGGCGCTCGCGACCTCCGACGCCGAGGAGCGCTACGCGTTGCTGCGGGAAGCCGAGACGATCGCAGTGGGGCGGGAGCAGGCGGTCATCCCCCTGTTCGTCCCCCAGCACCGGCTCGTCGTTGGCGAGCGCGTCGGTGAGTTCGTCCTCGAGCCCACTGGACGGGCGGACCTGACGCGGGTCCGCATCGATCCCGGCGCGACCGAGTAGCGGCTGCCACGTCCCCTCCGAGCTAGCCGGCGGCCGCGCGCAGCTCCGCGAAGTGGCAGGCGCTCGGGTGGCCGTGGTTGAACCGGTCGATCAACTGTGGTTCCTCGGTGGCGCAGATGTCCTCGGCTTTCCAGCACCTGGTGCGGAACCGGCAGCCCGACGGGGGGTTGGCCGGGTTGGGCACGTCGCCTTCCAGCACGATGCGCTCGCGCTTGCTCCGCTCGCGTTGCCGCGGGTCGGTGATGGGCACGGCTGACAGCAGCGCCTGGGTGTACGGGTGCGTCGGCCGGTCGAAGACCTCCTGCTTCGTGCCGAACTCCACGATCTTGCCCAGGTACATCACCGCGATGCGGTCGGAGATGTGGCGGACCACCGACAGGTCGTGGGCGATAAACAGATAGGCGAGTCCGAGCCGGTCCTGGAGTTCCTCGAGCAGGTTGATGACCTGGGCCTGGATGGACACGTCGAGCGCGCTGACGGGCTCATCGAGGATGAGCACCTGCGGGTCGAGGGCCAGTGCGCGAGCGATGCCGATGCGTTGGCGCTGCCCGCCGCTGAACTCGTGGGGGTAGCGGTTGCGGTGCTCGGGGTTGAGCCCCACCAGCCGGAGCAGTTCCTTGACGCGTTCCCGGCCGCCTTCCTTGCCCCGGTAGCGCCCGTAGACCCGCAGTGGCTCGGCGACGATCTCGTTGACCGCCATCCTGGGGTTCAGGCTCGCATAGGGGTCCTGGAAGACGATCTGGATCTCGCGGCGGACGTCGCGCAGCTGGCGCCGGGACAGCTTGGACAGGTCGCGGTCCTTGAAGAGGATGCGCCCGTCGGTGGGATCGAGCAGCCGGACGATCGTCCGGCCTGCGGTGGACTTGCCGCACCCGGACTCGCCGACGAGCCCGACCGTCTCGCCCGCCTTGATGTCGAAGCTGATGTCGTCAACGGCCTGCACCGCGCCCCGGTCCCGGCCGAAGAAGCCACCGCGGATCTGGAAGTGCTTCACCAACCCCTGGACCCGGAGGATCTCCTGACCCGCGGGCGTGCGGGCATGCAAGTCCTCCTCGGGCCCGGCAGCGCCTGCGGTCGCCGTCTCGCCGGCCGTCATGCACCCTCCTCGGCGATGGACGCGCCAGTGGTCTGCTCGATCCGCTCGATCTCCAAGCGCATCTCGTCGTGGAAGTGACAGGCGGACGCGTGGCCGTCACCCAGCTGGTACAGCGGCGGCTCGTCGGTCCGGCAGCGCGCGCGGCCCGCGCCCAGGCGGCACCGCGGATGGAAGGCACAGCCGCTGGGCAGGCTGATCAGGCTGGGCGGCGAGCCGGGGATCGGCTCGAGTCGCTCCAGGTCGGTGTCGAGGCGAGGCAAGCTCGCCATGAGCCCCAGCGTGTAGGGGTGGCGGGGGCTGTGGAAGATCTGGTCGACGTCGCCGGTCTCGACGACCCGGCCGCCGTACATCACCACGACCCGGTCGGCCATCTCGGCGATCAGGCCGAGATCGTGGGTGATCAGGATCGTGCCGGCGTTGGTCTCGTCCTGCGCGGTCTCGAGCACCTCGAGCACCTGTGCCTGGATGGTGACGTCCAGCGCGGTGGTCGGCTCGTCGGCGATCAGCAGCTTGGGCTGGTTGGCGATCGCCATGGCGATCATCGCGCGCTGGCGCATGCCGCCCGAGAACTCGTGGGGGTACTGGTCGAAGCGCGCGTCGGCGTCGGGCACGTTGACGAGCTCGAGCAGCTCCACGCAGCGCTTGCGTGCCACCTCGTCGGAGACGTCCTCGTGGGTGGTCACCGCCTCAGCCATCTGCGCGCCGATGGTCAGCACCGGGTTCAGCGAGGTCATGGGGTCCTGGAAGACCATCGCGATGTCCTTGCCCCGGATGCGCCGCAGCTGCTTGTGCGACAGCGTCAACAGGTCGCGATCCTCGAAGATGATCTCGCCGTTGGAGATGCGTCCGGGCGGCTGCGGGATGAGCCCTAGCACCGACATCGCCGTGACCGACTTGCCAGATCCGGATTCGCCGACGACGCCGACAGTCTCGCCGGGATAGACGTCGTAGCTGACGTGATCGACGGCGTGGACCACCCCGTCGGGGGTGACGAACTCGGTGACCAGATCGCGGATGGATAGGATCGGCTGCCCGGCGGCCATCGTCACTTCTCCTGCTGGGTCGGGTCCAGGGCGTCGCGCAGCCCGTCGCCGACGAAGTTGATCGCCAGGGCGATCGCCACGAGCGTGAGGCCGGGCAGGACAATGAGCCACCACTGCGACGTCATCGCCGAACGCCCGTCGTCGATCAGGCGGCCCAGCGCCGGCGTGGGTGGGTTCACGCCGAGACCCAGGAACGCCAGCGTGGCCTCGATGATGATCGCCGTGGC
>SLAO01000118.1 GCA_007126835.1 Nitriliruptorales bacterium
GAGCGCGACCAGGAGGAGCACGACCTCGTCTGGGGTGAGCGGGCCGACTTCGAGAACTCCTACGGGATCGCCATGAACCAGGAGGTCGCCGACGAGCACGGCGTGACGACGCTGTCCGAGCTCGCCGAGCTGTCCCAGGAAGACCCAGAAGCCGCTTCGCTGTGCGTGGCTGAGGAGTTCGCCACGCGTGACGACGGCCTTCCCGGCATGACCGCGCACTACGACCTCGAATCCGAGGTCCCCGACCCCCTCGACGAGGGCATCATCTACACCGAGATCGCTGACGCGCCAGACTCCACCTGCAACTTCGGCATGGTGTTCACCACCGACGGGCGGATCGCCGCGTTGGACCTTGAGCTCGTCGAGGACGACGAGAACTTCTTCCCCGAGTACAACCCGGCGATCGTCGTCCGCGGCGAGGTGGCCGACGAGTACCCCGAGCTGATCGACCTGGCCAACGAGATCATCGGCACGATCGGCTTCGAGGAGATGCAGGAGCTCAACGCCCGCGCCGACGAGGAGGGCATCCCGCCCGAGGAGGTCGCGCGCGACTGGCTCGAAGAGCAGGGCATCATCGGGTAGCGCCCGTATGCTCGGCTCGCCGGCCCGGTTCGTCGACGCCGCCGCCTTAGGGCTGTGGCAGGCCAACTGCTACGTCCTGGGTGACCTCGAGCGAGGTCGCGCGGTCGTCGTCGACCCGGGCCAGCACGGCGCGGCGTACGTGCGGCGCGTGCTGGGCGAGCGGGGCGTGGTCTGCGAGGCGATCCTGCTGACCCACGGCCACCTCGACCACGTTTGGGCCGTCCCCGAGCTTGCCGCCGACCTCGACGTGCCGGTGCTGTTGCACCCCGACGATCGGTGGCTGTGGGACGACCCCGCCGCAGGTCTCGGGTTGACCCCGCAGTTGCTCGAATCCGAGCTCGGGCTGGTGTGGCAGCCCCCCACCGACCAGCTCGACGCGATCACCGACGGGCAGACCCTGTCGCTTGCCGGGTATGCGCTGGAGGTGCGGCACACACCCGGGCACACGCCGGGTTCGTCGGTGTTCCTGCTGACCGACACGGGCAGTGACGACCCGTTGCTGTTGTCGGGCGACTTGCTGTTCGCGGGTTCGGTCGGGCGCACCGACCTGCCTGGAGGCTCGTGGCAGCAGCAACTTGACTCCCTGGCGAGCAAGGTGCTCGTCCTCCCCGACGCCACCCAGATCGCCCCGGGCCACGGGCCTGAGACCACCCTCGGCCAAGAGCGGGGCAGCAACCCGTATCTGACCGAGATCGCCTGAAGGCCGCATCCTGTTACCATGAACTTGTCACGCTGTCAACTTGGCCCACACGGCCACGTGGTCGATCATCTGGCGCCGAGGCCGTAGACTTGACCGCCGAGGCAACCGCGGTGACGTGCTGCCCCAGACCCCGATGGCGCGTTCGGGAGGTCAGCGGAAGCCCTCCCAGCGGTGCGCAGGGGTCTCGAACACGGCACGCAACGCGGGGTGCCACGCCGACAGAAGAGGTCCATTGACATGAGCGCGATCAAAGCCGAGCACCTGTTCAAGGTGTTCGGCCCCAGTCCGAAGAAGGCTGTGGAACCCCTGCGCAACGGGGCTGACCGCGACGACTTGTTCCGGCGCACCGGCAACCTCGGGGCCGTCGTCGACGCGACGTTCGAGGTCGAGCCCGGCGAGCTGTTCGTTGTCATGGGACTGTCAGGCTCCGGCAAGTCCACCCTGGTGCGCATCCTCAATCGCCTTCACGAACCCACCGCGGGTCGTGTCGAGATCGACGGCACCGACATCGGGGGATTGGACGACACCGAGCTGCGCCAGCTGCGCGCCGAGCGCATCAGCATGGTCTTCCAGAGCTTCGCGCTGTTCCCTCACCGCACGGTTCTGCAGAACGCGGCCTACGGGCTCGAGGTCCGAAAGTTCGAGCGCGACGAGCGTGAGAAGAAGGCGAGCGAAGCGCTCGAGATGGTCGGGCTCACCGGCTGGGGACACAAGCGCCCCCACGAGCTGTCGGGCGGCATGCGCCAGCGCGTCGGCCTGGCGCGCGCGCTGGCCACCGACGCGCAGATCATGCTCATGGACGAGCCCTTCTCCGCGCTGGACCCGCTGATCCGCCGCGATATCCAAAGCCAGCTGATCGAGCTGCAGGACGCCCTAGACAAGACCATCATCTTCATCACCCACGATCTCAACGAGGCGATGCGCCTGGGCGACCGCATCGCGGTGATGAAGGACGGGGCGATCGTCCAGACCGCCACGCCCGAGGAGATCCTCAACAAGCCCGCCGACCCGTACGTCGCCGACTTCATCCAGGACGTGGACCGGTCCCGGGTCATCACCGCCAGCTCGGTGATGGTCGAGCCGGTCCACACCCTGTCGCCGCGCCACGGGCCGAGGGTGGCGATGCTGCAGTTGCGCGAGCACCAGGCGTCGGAGCTGTACGTCGTCGACCACGGCCGAAAGCTCGTGGGGGCCGTGCGCGACACCGACGTCGCAGAGGCCAGCGAGCGCGGGGACGAGACCATCGCGCCGGTGGTGCATCAGGAGTACCGGATCGCCGAGCCGGGCACGCCGATCTCCGAGCTGCTGACCACGGCGGGCGAGCAGAACCTGCCGATCGCCATCGTCGAGGACACCAAGCTTGTCGGCGTCCTGCCGCGTCCGCAGATGCTGTCCGCGCTGGGCATCCCGGCCGAAGCCGAGGAGCTGGCCAAGCAGAACGTCGCCGAGGAGATCGCCCCGCCCGACGTGGAGTCCGGCAACGGCGCGGCGCCTTCCACCGATTCCGAGTCCCAGGAGGACCCGTCCCATGCCTAGCTTCTCGGTCTCTGAGATCATCCGGGTCCCGGTCGGGCAGTGGTTCGACTTCCTGATCCGCGACATCTTGATCGGGGTCTTCGGGTGGTTCTTCGACGGCTTGCGCACGGTCATGGAGGTGGTGGTCAGTTGGCTGGCCACCCTCTTGCAGTTCCCGCCGTCACTGCTGCTGATCGCCCTGTTCACCCTCCTGGCCTGGCGCCTGCGCGGGTGGGGGTTCGGCGTGTTCACCCTCCTGGCGTTCCTGCTGATCGACTCGATGGAGCAGTGGACGACCACGATGCTGACGCTCGCGCTGATCATCGTGGCGACCACCCTCGCGGTCGCGATCGCCCTGCCCATCGGCATCGCAGCCGCCCGTAACCGGGTCGTCAGCGCGGTCGTCCGACCGGTCCTTGACTTCATGCAGACGCTGCCGGCGTTCGTCTACCTGATCCCGGCGGTGTTCCTCCTGCGTACCGGCACACCCCCAGGCCTGCTGGCGACCTTGATCTTCGCCATCCCGCCGGGAGTGCGCCTGACCGAGCTCGGCATCCGCGGTGTCGACCAGGAGGTCGTCGAAGCTGCCGAGGCCTTCGGAGCCAGCAAGCGTCAGATCCTGTGGCGCGTGCAGGTGCCCCTGGCGATGCCGGCGATCATGCAGGGCATCAACCAGGTGATCATGCTCGCGCTGTCCATGGTCGTCATCGCCGGGATGATCGGCGCCGGCGGCCTCGGTGCAACGGTGGTGCGCTCCATCACCCGACTCGAGCTGGGTCTCGGGTTCGAGGCCGGCATCGCGGTGGTCATCCTCGCGATCTTCCTCGACCGGATCACCAGCTTCATGCGAGACCGCGCCGACGTCTGATTCTGTGCGACACGCGCACGTATTCCACGGTTGGCGGCCAGTCCTCCGACCGTGGTGGTAGAAGAAGAACCGCCGACTCGCTACGGTCGGTAGGAAGACGACACTGCCCCCGAAGAGAGAGGAAGAGCCATCAGAACCCGAATGCTTCCCATCCTGTCGCTGCTCGCTGCGCTGGTACTGCTAGTCGCAGCTTGCGAGACCGACGACGATGTTGTCGACGAGCCCGACGACGATGATGACGTCGTCGAGGAAGAGCCCGAGGACGACCCCGAGGACGAAGAGGAACCCGACGAGGAGGTCGACGAGGAAGAGCCGGCCGAGCCCGCAGGCGAGATCTCGATCGCGTGGATCCCCTGGGAGGAGAACATCGCGGTCGCGAACATGTGGGCCGTCATCCTGGAGGAAGAGGGCTACGAGGTCGAGCTTGAGCAGTTCGACGTGGCCCCGGCCTTCGCCGCTGTCGCTGGCGGTGACCACGACCTGTTCTTGGACATGTGGCTGCCGGACACGCACGCGTCTTACGAGGAGGAGTTCGGGGACGACCTCGAGTTCTACGGTGAGTGGTTCGACGAGGCCACCCTCGAGCTGAGCGTCCCTGACTACGTCGTTGACGAGTACGGCATCGAGTCGCTCGAAGACCTCGCGGAGAACCCCGATGTCTTCGACGGCCAGATCACCGGCATCGAGGCAGGCGCCGGGATGATGGAGCTCCTGCGTGAAGAGGTCATGCCCGGCTACGGGCTCGAGGACGACTTCGAGCTGATCGAGTCGAGCACGGCCGCGATGCGCGCAGACCTCGAGTCGGCCGTGCAGGCTGAGGAGCCGATCGTCGTCACGCTGTGGACCCCGCACCCCGAGTACGGGCTGAAGGACCTGACCCGGCTCGAGGACCCGCAGGGCCTGTGGGGCGAGGGCGAGGTGCTCGAGGCCGTCGGCCGCCCAGGGTTCGAGGACGACTTCCCTGAGGTCGTCGAGTGGATCCAGAACTGGGAGATGAGCGACGAGGAGCTCTCTTCGATCAACGCCGCGATCGACGAGGCTGACGACGACGAGTGGCTCGACGTCGCAGCCGAGTGGGTCGAGGACAACCGGGACCTCGTTGACGGCTGGCTCGGCCAGTAGTCGACGGTTGACCTGACGTCGTCGGCTGGCTTGGCCAGCAGTCGGCGGCTGACCTGATCGACTGGAGCGGGCCCTTTCGGGGGCCCGCTCCGTTGTTGTGTCCGCACCCGACCAAGTGCTGTTTCCCGCACCTGACCGTTGTTGTGTCCGCGCCCGACCAAGTGCCTAGTCGTGCTCCTGTGGGCGGATCTGCGAGGCTTGCTTCATGGACATCTTGAAGGGCATCAAAGGCGCCCCGGACTGGCTGCCGCCGGACGCCCGCACGTTCAACCACGTCGAGACGGCGTTCCTGGAGGCCGCACGGCTCGGCGGATACGAGCGCATCCGAACCCCGGTGTTCGAGCCCACCGAGGTCTTCGCCCGCGGCGTCGGCGAATCGACCGACGTCGTGCAGAAGGAGATGTACACCTTCGACGACAAGGGCGGCCGGTCGATCACGCTGCGGCCCGAGGGGACCGCGGGGGTGATCCGCGCCGCGCTGGAGGCCGGCGTCCCACGCTCGGGCAGCCTGCCGGTCAAGTGGGCCTACGCCGGCGAGTTCTTCCGCTACGAGCGCCCGCAAGCCGGTCGGCAGCGCCAGTTCAACCAGGTGGGCATCGAGGCGCTGGGCGCCACCGATCCCGTGCTCGACGCCGAGGTCGTCCTCCTGGGCTGGGAGGCGTTGCTGCGCACCGGGCTGCGTGACCTGACCCTGCGGATGAACACGCTGGGTGACCGGGTCGACCGACCTGCGTACCACGAGCGCTTGAACGCCTACCTCGACCGGTTCGCCGACGACCTGCCACCCGACGTCGCCGACCGCCGGCATCTCAACCCGATGCGCGCGTTCGACTCCAAGGCGCCGGGCGTGCCCGAGATCATGGCCGGCGCGCCGCTGCTGTCAGACCACGTGTCGTCGGAGGCCAAGGAGTTCCACGAGGAGGTCTGCCGGCTGCTCGAAGCCGAGGGCGTGCCGCTGACCCACGACCCGCAGCTTGTCCGGGGCCTCGACTACTACACGCGGACGACGTTTGAGTATCAGGCGCTCGGACTCGGCGCGCAGAACGCTGTCGGCGGCGGTGGGCGGTACGACGGGCTGGCCGAGGACCTCGGGTGGCCCGAGCCGTTTCCCGGCGTGGGCTGGGCGCTGGGGATCGACCGCACGGTGCTCGCGCTGGGGGACCAGGTCGCCCCGCCGCCTCGCGCGGAGGTCTTCGTGGTGGCCGTGGACCCTTCGCTCGAATCCGTGGCGTTCGCGCTCGTGGCCGAGCTGCGCCGCGCTGGCATCCCCGCCGACCAGTCGTTCGGCGGCCGGCGGATGAAGGCGCAGCTCAAGCTCGCTGATCGCTCCGGCGCTCGCCTGGCCGTCATGCTGGGCCCCGACGAGGTCGCCAGGGACGTCGTCACCGTCCGCGACCTCGCCACCGGTGAGCAGCGGGAGGTCGCTCGAGCCGAGGTGGTGGCGGCCGTTGCGTCGGGGTGACCCGCCCGGCCCGGTGACCTGTGCGGCGGGGTGACCCGTGCGGCGCGGGGTGACCCGTGCGGCGGGGTGACCCGTGCGGCCGGCTGGGTCAGTTGAGCGCGCCCCCGCTGGCGACGAAGGCGGCCACGGCCACCCCCGCGATGCCCAGGGTCAGCAGCCACGGCAGCCGATCCCGGCCGGTCCATCCCGTGACGACGATGGCGAGGGTCAACCCGAGGACCGCGGCCAAGCCCGCGAACAGGACGACACCGCCGGCAGCGCGGGGAAGGAACACCCCGGCCCCGGCCGCCAACAGCACCGCGCCGGCGACGAGCGACCCCTTGGCGCCCAAACGCTGGGGCAGGCCCCGCACGCCTGTCCTGGCGTCCCCAGTGAGGTCGGGCAGGGTATTGGTGAAGTGCGCCCCTGCCCCGAGCAACGCCCCGCCAGTCACTGCCCACCAGGGGGGAACCGGCCGTCCAGGTAGCCCCAGAGTCACGAAGACCGGCAGTAACCCGAACGCCACGGCGTAGGGCACCACGCTGAGGGCTGTGCGCTTGAAACCCAGGTTGTACGCCCACCCAAA
>SLAO01000177.1 GCA_007126835.1 Nitriliruptorales bacterium
AGCAGGTTGATCGCCACGCCAGACACGATCTGGTCGGTCTTGAAGGTGACGCAGAGCATGGCGTGCAGCGCTGCCATCAGGCCACCGACGGCGACGGCGACCAGGACGGAGGCGTACAAGCCGGCTCCGGGGATGCCGTCGAACACGATGCCGTAGACGGTGAACCCGACGCCGGCACCGGCCAGCATCATCCCTTCGATGCCGATGTTGATGACCCCGGAGCGCTCGCACCACAGACCAGCGAGGGCGCCGAGGGCGATCGGCGTCCCCAGGCGCAGCGACTCGACGAGCAAGGTCAGGACGTTGGTCTGTGGCTGCCCCGACAGCGCCAGGGAGAGCACGAGGATCAGCGGGACGACCATCACCGTGGCGGCTAACAGACCCACCCTCGCCCAGTGCCCGGTCCATCGGTCCGCGATGCCGGCCAAGCCACCGAGCAAGATCACGATCCCCAGCACCAAGGTGGAGACCACGGGGTCGAGCGCCAAGCTGGGGGCCAGCTCGCCGACCCCGAAGTTGAACGTCGTGTCCTCGTCGGGCAGGGCGCCGGCCACCCGGAACACCAGGACACCGCCGAGCAGCACGTAGGCCGCCCCGATGGTCTGAAGCCGGCTGAGCTTCGGGATGCGCCGCGGGGGCGCGAGACTCTGGACGTCCCGCTCGGCTGCGGTCTCGGATCGTTGTGTCACACCCATTGCGCTAGCCCTCTCCCCAGCCACGGGCGCTGATGACGGGCTCGTCGACGTCCGCCGCACCGCGCGGCGCGCGGATGCGGAACAGCGTGCGGACGATCATGTCCGCTGCGACGAAGAGGATGATGAGCGCTTGAATCACGCGGATGATGTCGATCGACAGGTCCGCGACGACTTGCATGAGCGGAGCCCCGGCAAGCAGCGACCCCCACAGGATCGCGGCGGGAATCACCGCGAGCGGGTTGGCCCGCGCGATCAAGGCGATCGCGATGCCGTCGAAGCCGATGCCGGTGTAGGCCCCCGGGGTGAGGTAGCCCCCGCGGGAGCCCAGCACCTCCGCGGCCCCGCCCAAGCCGGCCAGGCCACCGCCCACGATGAAGACGAGGATCGTGGTGCGGCTGACGCTCATTCCCGCGTAGTGGGCCGCAGCCGGGTTTGCACCGACGGTGCGGATCTCGAAGCCCGTCGTGCTGTTGCGCATCACGTACCACATCGCGGCGCAAAGCAAGATCGCGATCAGCAGTCCGGTGTGCAGCCCCGTCCCGGGGAACAGCGACGGGAGGCGAGCCGCGTCGACCACCGGCAGGGTGCGCGCGGCGGTCGCGTCGGGGTCGATGAGGATCGGCGGGTTGCGCGATCCGATGATCCACTCGAGGAAGAGGATGGCGATGTTGTTCAGCATGATGGTCACGATGACCTCATGCGCTCCGGTGCGGACCTTTAACAGCCCCGGGATGAACCCCCAGACGGCCCCGCCCAGGATACCGGCGATCACGGCCGCTCCCGCGGCGAACAGCGTGGGCCAGCCGGCGATGATGCCCCAGCCGCCGATCCACACGCCGGACAGCGCACCCAGCAGCAGCTGGCCCTCGGCCCCGATATTGAACAGGCCCGCTTTGAAGCAGATCGCCACCGCCAGCGCCGCGAACACAAACGGGGTCGAGCGAGCGAGCGCACTGGCCATCAGCTCCGGGGTGCCGAAGATGCCGGTGAACAGCGCCTGGTAGGCCGTGAGGGGGTTGGCGCCCGACAGGATGATGACGATGCTGCCGATGGCGAGCGCGAGCAGCACGGCGTACAGCGGGACCGTAAGCGGCGCGGCGCGGAAGTAGGCCTCGATCGCTCCTTGCAGGCCACCGCGGCCGCCCGCGGGGGGGCCCTGGCCGCTGTCACCGCCGCCGTTGGTCCCGCCGCCGTTGGCTTCGGGGTCGTTGGCGTCCCGGGGTTGTTCGCTCATGATCCGCCTCCTGGCTCCCCAGCACCGACGCGTCCCTGCGCCCCTGCCATGAGGGCGCCCACGTGGTCACGCGTTGCTTCCTCGGCGTCGATCACGTCGACGATCTGACCGCGGTAGAGCACACCCACCCGGTCGGCGAGCCCGAGGACTTCGTCGAGCTCGGCGGACACGAGCAGTACGGCGACCCCGTCGTCGCGGCGCCGCACCAGTTGCGAGTGGATGAACTCGACAGATCCGACGTCGAGTCCGCGGGTGGGCTGGCTGACGATCAGGAGTTGCAGCTCCTGATCGAGCTCGCGGGCGACGACCAGCTTCTGTTGGTTGCCGCCCGACAACGTCCCGGCCTTGACGTCGATGCCTGGCGTTCGCACGTCGTACTCGTCCACGAGGCGCTGCGCGAGCTTGCGACCGGCACCGAGATTGAGCAGCAGGCGCTGGCTGAACGGCGCAACGTGGTAATGGTTCAAGATGGCGTTCTCGGTGAGGGTGAACGCCGTGACGAGCCCGTGGCGGTTGCGGTCCTCGGGGATGTGGCCGACCCCGAGCCCGTGCACCTGGCGGGGTGTAGCGCCGACGATGCTGTAGCGGTCGATGATGATGTCGCCGGCCGTTGGCTGTCGCATGCCGGTGAGCGCTTCCACCAGCTCGCGCTGCCCGTTGCCTTCGACGCCGGCGATCCCGAAGATCTCACCGGCGCGGACGTCGAAGCTGACGCCGCGCACCATCTCGGCGCCGCGGTCGTCGTTCACCCAGACGTCGTTGACCCGGAGCCTCACGTCGCCGACCTGCGGGGGCTCCTTGTCCACGGTGAAGCGGACGTCACGGCCGACCATCAGGCTCGCGAGGCCCTCGACGGTCGCCGACGCCGGGTCGGCGGAGCCCACCACCCGACCGCCACGCAGGACCGTGACGTTGTCGGCGATGGCGAGCACCTCTCGGAGCTTGTGGGTGATGAACACCACCGACTTGCCCTGGGCGACGAGTTCGCGCACCACCTCGAAGAACTCGTCAACCTCCCCGGGGGTCAGCACGGCGGTCGGCTCGTCCAGGATCAGGATGTCCGCCTCGCGGTAGAGCGCCTTGATGAGCTCGACCCGCTGCTGGGCTCCCACCGACAGGTCCGCCACCTGGGCATCCGGGTCGACGGCGAGCTTGTAGCGTTCGGACAGTTCCACGATGCGCTGGCGAGCGGTCTCATGGTCGACAAACGGGCCGTTCGTCGGCTCCTGGCCGAGAATGACGTTGTCGGTCACCGTCAGCACCGGGACGAGCTGGAAGTGCTGGTGCACCATCCCGATGCCGGCGTCGATCGCGTCACCGCTGCTCTCGAAGCGCATCGGCTTGCCGCCGATGCGCAGCTCCCCTTCGTCAGGCTGGTAGAGGCCGTAGACGATGTTCATCAGCGTGGTCTTGCCCGCCCCGTTCTCACCGAGGAGGCAATGGATCTCGCCCTGCTGCAGCGAGAAGCTGACGTCGGCATTCGCCACGACACCGGGGAAACGCTTGGTGACGCCGACAACTTCGATCGCCGGTGCGGTCTCGTCGGCAGTGGTCACCGCTGCTCCTTCGTTGCACGGCGGGTCCGGGCAGCCTAGCGGCGCGCAAGCCTTCGCACTAGCGCCGGGAACGCCCACGGGGCCGCGGCGAGTCGCCGCGGCCCCGTGGCTCGTTGCTCATGCGGCGTTTGTGTAGAGCCGCTATCGCTCCGCTACTCGAGCAGCTCGCCGGTGGCCGGGTCGACCCCCGTGTCGATCGAACCGTCAGCCAACCCCTCACGCACCTCCTCGATCTGATCCGCGACGTCGTCGGGGACATCCGCGTCGTGGAACGGCGCGTAGGTGATGCCCTCGTTCTCAGCATCGAGAGTGAAGTTCCCGGGCTCGAAGGTGTCCTCGATGTCCGCCCGGATCTGCTCGAACACGCCGACGTCGACGCGCTTGACCGCCGATGTGACGATGCGATCGGCCCCGGTGACGTCGCCCTCACCGAAGGTGGTGTAGTACTCGTCCTGGTCCACACCGATCACCCAGGCGTCGCTCTCGGCCGCGGCCTGGATCGCGCCTGACCCGGTCACGCCGGCGGCGCCGAACAAGACGTCGGCACCTTCACCGAGGAACTGCTCAGCGGCGGAGCGACCCTCGGCCGGGTCGTTGAAGGAGGTGAGATAGATGTCGAGGACGTTGACGCCCTCGTCGACGTGTGCCGCGCCTTGCGCGTATCCGTTAAGGAAACGCGGGATGGCGGGGACCTCTTCGGGACCACCGACCGCCGCGACCACGTTCGACTCGGTCATCAGCGCCGCCATGGCGCCAGCCAGGAAGCCGCCCTGGTCCTCGCGGAACTGCAGGCCGACGAAGTTCTCGATCTCGCCTTCGCTGAACTGGTCAACGCCGATGAAGTTGACGTCGGGGTTTTCCTGCGCGTACTCCTCGGTAGCGTCCTGGAGCAGGAAGCCGACGGTGATCACGGCGTCGGGCTCAGCGGCGAGCACCGAGCTGATGTTGCGGTCGTAGTCGGCCTCGGACTGGGTCTCGACGACGACGATGTTCTCGTCGTCGATGCCGAAGCACTCCGCCGCGGCGAGTTGTCCCTCGTAGGCGTACTGGTTGAACGTGCCGTCGTCGACGTTGCCGATGTCGGTGACCAGCCCAACCGTGTAGCCGTCCGGGGCCTCCACGTCGGCCGCGTCGCCTTCACAAAGGCCGCCGGCGGCCTCCACATCGGCGTCGAGGTCGGCGGCATCCTCCGGCTCGTCGCCATCCTCGGGAGCGTCCTCTTCCTCGTCGGGCTCCTCAGGGTCGTCCTCAGGCTCGTCGTCCACGACCTCTTCGTCGTCATCGGGGTCCTCAGGCTCGTCGGCCACCTCATCCTCACCGCATGCAGCGAGCAGGAGCATGAGGCCGAGCACCATGGCCAGCAGCATCAACAGTCTTGGGCTACGCATTACTGATCCTTTGTCGCGTCTGGCCTGTCGCTTCCCAGGCATCGCTCCCGCTCCTCGCACGCCGGCTGGATAGCCAGCCGGCTGTGCAGGATGCCGGACCCGCCAAGGCGGCGGGACCGCATCTTACCATCGGCCTAGTAGTCGGACGGCCATCACCGCTCGAGTCGCATGGACGCCCTTGGGGTCCCAACGCGTGACATCGACCGTCGGTTTCGACCGACCTCCTCAGTCCTTGCCCACGCGCAGGCGGCCTCCGACAGCTAACGGCCATGGCAGAGGCGGCCGGACCGCATGGGTTCGGTGCTGGCTACGGTAAAGACCGATGGCCGCTACCGCCTAGGGCAGGTAGTGCCAAACACGGCGCCAGATGCCTGGCGAAAATGCACGAAACGCCGGAGGTCCAGCGTCCGCTAGGATCCCTCCTCGTGGATTCCCTCATCGTGGTCGACCATCCTCTCGCCCGGCACCTGCTCGCGGGGCTGCGGGACGCCGAGACGCCGCCCGAGCGGTTCCGGCACCTGTCCAAGCGTCTGTCGTCGGTGTTGATCCTCGAGGCCACCCGCAACCTGCCCACGAGACAGGCGCGTGTGGACACCCCGCTCGAAGGTGCCGACGTCGAGTTGCTCGATGGCGGGGTCGTCGCGGTGCCGATCCTGCGCGCCGGTTTGGGCCTGCTCGAAGCAGCCACCGACTTGCTGCCCGAGGTGCAGGTGGGCTACGCGGGCCTCGAGCGCGACGAGCAGACACTGCAGCCAACCTCGTACTACCTCAAGGTGCCTGAGCTCACTGGCCGCTCCGTGCTGCTGCTCGACCCCATGCTGGCCACCGGTGGTTCCGCCGCCTTCGCGGTGAGCCTGCTCAAACAGCGCGGAGCCACCGATTTGCAGCTCGTCTGTGTGGTTGCCGCCCCCGAGGGTCTCGAGCGCTTGCATTCCGAGCATCCCGACGTGCGCGTGGTGACCTCCGCCCTCGATGACCGGCTGAACGACGTGGGCTACATCGTTCCCGGTCTCGGCGACTTCGGCGACCGGCTGTTTGGCACCTCCTGACCACGGGCGCCTACCGCTCAAGTCCGAGCCCCTGACCCGGGCCGTGGCCCACACGGATGATCCGGCTGGCCTGCACCGCGGTCAGAACCAGGTCGCGGGGCGTGTCCGCCGGCGGGACGACCACCGTCGTGCCGGGCACGAGGGACCGGCCCTCGAGCTCCACCTCGCCGCTGCGGACTGACACGACCCCGCCCTCGCCAGGCGCCAGCGACAGCGTGACCGCGGCCTGGGCGGCCATCCCGTCGTCGGTGAACAGACGGACGTCACCGTTGACCTCGAGCGGTGAGCGTCGGCCCACCAGTTCCTTGGTGACGACGCCAGGGGACGGCTCGTACCGGGGGGCCTCGGCGTCGGGGAGCAATCCGAAGCTGGCCTTGGCGGGCATCGGATCCGTGGCGTACACGAGGATGAACGCCCGGGCGTCGACCTCGCCGTGGTTCCACTCCGAATGGATCATCCCGCGACGACCCTCGGTGAACTGTCCCACGTCGCCGGTGTCCATGTGGCCCGTGATGTGGTTCAACGCGTCGTCGTGGTCGAGCTGGCCCGCCTCGATGTAGAACAGCCGCTCGTTGCCCTGGTGCGGGTGGTGCCCGATCCCCAGACCCGCGTCGATGGTGGAATCGTGCACGGTCAGCAGCGGCCCCGACGCCTTGATCGGCACGAAGGGACCGATCGATTCGATGGCGCGCAGCCCGGGCATGCCGAACTGCGCCTCGCCGAGCACGAAATGGTCGTCGGGGGCCAGGATCTGGTAGTGGCTGGTGGAATCTCTGCCCGTGGAGGTGGAGGCGTTCACAGCGGTGCCTCTCTGGTCGGGGTGATGGGCCAGTCGCCCGCGGCGGTCGCGCCGCGACTGCGGACAACGTCAGGACTACCCACACCCAAGGGGCCAGATCCCTGCGGCACTCTCAGGCGATTCTCATACCGCCCTCACGAACGCTTGCAGCGGGCTGGTCATCGTGCCGTTAACGCGGTCAGACGGGCCGCTGCTGACAGGAGGACGAGGACGATGATGAGAACGATCGCCGCCGTGGTAGGAGTCGTCGGGCTGCTGACCGCAGCAACCCTGGTCTTCGGCGCGGACGCGCGCGCATTCGACAGCGGCGCGGCACCAGACGCATCCGTTGTCGCCGAAGAGGGCACAGCGCCGGCACCCTGGCAGGTCGGCGCTCGGGGACGCGGTGATGGTCCGCGCGGTGCTGATCTCGAGGCTCGGCTCGAGCGGCGAGAGCAACGCGTGGCAGCTCTCGCCGAACGCCTCGACGTTGACGAGGACGAGGTGGCCGCAGCCCTCGGCGATCTTCGGAAGCGGGAGTGCTCAGCCGACGGCCCCGGCCAGGGAGGGGCCTTCGGCCGTGGTGGTGGTCGTGGGGCGGATCGCATGCTAGAGCCGTGAGCCCCATGCTTTCCCGTGTGCTCGTCGTCGACGACGAGCCAGCGATCCGCGAAGCCCTCGAGCGCGCGCTGCGCCTGGAGGGCTTCGCCGTCACCCTTGCGGGGGGAGGTAAAGCGGCGCTTGCTGCTGTCGCCGAGCAGGGACCCGACGTGGTCGTGCTCGACTTGGCGATGCCCGACCTCGATGGGGTGGAAGTTCTTCACCGGCTGCGCGCCGACGGGGTCGACGTCCCCGTCTGCGTGCTTTCGGCGCGCGATGCGGTCGACGACCGGGTGGCCGGGCTGGAGGCGGGAGCCGACGATTACCTCGTCAAGCCCTTCGCGCTCGAGGAGCTCGTCGCCCGGCTCCACGCGCTGCTGCGCCGGCGGCCTCGTCCGACGGCCGTCCCCCTGTCGGCGGGGGACGTCACGGTTGACCCGCTACGGCGCAGGGTCCGACGCCGCGGCCGAGACATCCAGTTGACTGCGCGCGAGTTCGAACTGCTCGAGCACTTCGTGCGGCACGCGGGCATCGTGCTAAGCCGCGCGCAGCTCCTCGAGGGGGTGTGGGGTTACGACTTCCCCACCGATGGCAACGTCGTCGACGTATTCGTCGGCTACCTACGCCGCAAACTGGAAGCGGGCGGCGAACCGCGGATCCTGCACACCGTCCGCGGTGCGGGCTTCGTGTTGCGGCCGGAGGCGCAGTGACCTCCAGCCTGCGCAGCCGCGTAGCGCTCGTCACGGGCTCGCTGGTCGCCGGCGCCGTGGTCGTCGTCAGCGCCGCCGCGGTGGCGACCTTCGACCGGACCGAGCGTGACGACCTCGACGCCAGCCTGGCTCAACGCGCAGGCGAGGCCTTGCAGCTCGTCGATCGACACGGGGGACCCGCAGCGGTCCGCGACCCGCTGCTGGCCGACCGTCAGGCGCGAGGTGTGGGCGTCGGCCCCCTCGGGCGACTGGTGGACACCGGCCCTGAACTGCTCCGCATCACCGACGGCCAGCACGTCCTCGCCGAATTGGGCACCGACCCCGGCATGGAGGTTCCGCGCGTCGACGAGCCCGGTTACACAGATCTCGCCGACGCCGAAGGTCGCACGTGGCGCTCGTTCACCATGGTCTCGACCCAAAGCGAGACGGCCGTGCAGGCGGCTGCGCCCCTCGACCCCCTGACCACCCGCGTGCGTTCCCTTCGTGCGCAGGCGGCGGTCATCGGGGCTTTAGCGGTCATCCTCGGCGCCGCGACCACATGGTGGCTGACTGGGATCGCGCTGCGGCCACTGGCCGACCTGCGAGCCACGGCTGAGCGCGTCGCGGCGACCCGGGACCTGTCGCAGCGGGCACCGGTGAGCTCGGACGTTCCCACGGAGGTGGCCGCGGTCGCGTCCGCTCTTGATGCGATGCTCCAGCGCCTGGAGAGTGCCACCACAGACACCGAGGCTGCCCTCGAAGCCGCACGGCAATTCGCCGCCGACGCAGGCCACGAGCTCCGCACGCCGCTGACGGGCATGGGCACCAACATCGACGCCCTGATCCGCAACCCCGACCTGGACCCGCGCGAGCGCGAAACCACGCTGACCGCCCTTGCTGCGGAGCAGCAACGCCTCGTCGCCCGGCTCGACGCCCTCCAAGCCCTGGCGCGCGCAGACCTGGCCGCGTCCGAAGGCGAGGTGGTGGACCTGGCCGAGATCGCCGAAGCCACTGCTGCGGCGGCACTCGCACAAGCACCCAACGCCCAGGTCACCGTTACGGGCGACCTCAGCGTGGTGGTACGCGGTTCCCCGGGCGGGCTGCGCGCCGCCCTCGACAACCTCGTCGGCAACGCGGTCGCGCACGGGGCATCCACAGTCGGCGTCACCGTCAGCCGCGGCGAATCCGTCGCCACGCTGATCGTGGACGACGACGGCCCCGGTATCCCAGCCGACGAGCGGGAGCGCGTGTTGGCCCCCTTCGTCCGCGGACGTCACGCACGCCGGGAAGGGTCCGGGCTCGGGCTGGCGGTCGTTGCCGGCGTCGTCCGTGCCCACAACGGACGGGTCTCCCTAGACGACAGCTCCGCGGGGGGGCTCCGGGTGCGCTTGGAGGTTCCTTGTCACCGCCACCTCACCGTCGACTCAGGGCCGAGCGCGGGACCACCAGTAGGTGTCGGCAGCGGTCCCACCAAGGGCGCAAAGCACGGCTAGGGTGCCGGCGGGCCCTCCACGAAGTGGCCGAACCGGCCCCGGAAGTACACCAGCGGCGCCGAGTCCTCCACCACGTTGGCGCTGCTGACACGGCCCAAAACGATCGTGTGGTCACCGCCCGGGACGACGTCGTGCACGGCGCAGTCGAGGTGCGCGAGCGAACCCGCCAGCACCGGGGCACCGCTGCCCTGCGCCGGCTCCCAGCGCAACCCGTCGAACTGCGCCGGGCCGGGAGGACGGTCGGGCGTGGCGAACCACGCGGCGATGTCGGCCTGGTCTGCGGCCAGCAGGTTCACGCCGAAGCCGTCGGCTGGGACCAACAGGTCGTGCATCCACGCCGCGCGGGCAACGCAGACCAAGACCAGCGGCGGGTCCAGCGACAGCGACGAGAACGCGCTGGCCGTCATGCCGTGCAGCGTGCCCGCCGACGACACGGTCACCACCGTGACCCCCGACGCGAACCGGCCGACGGCCGCCTTGAACGTGTCAGGGTCGATCACTCCAACCCCGCGAACAGGTCGCCCTCGGGCGTGCGGCCGTCGACGTCGCTGCGCAGCCGGGTGAACCACTCGACGCCGAACACGTCGCTGCGGATGTCGGCTGGGACGTTCAAGAAGAACGAGTCCGGGCCGATCTGCGACCGGTGCGCCCGCAGCGCCGCCCACTTGGTCTCGATCCAGGGACGCACATCAACCACGGCATCGATCTTGTCGTCGTCGACGCCCATGGGAACGTCCTCCACGCGGGTCGCCTCGCCGAACGGCGACGGCATCCCGCGCTCGGCGAGCAGGCGGCCCATCTCGACGATGGCCCCGCGAGCGACGGTGGCCAGGTAGACCTTCCGGGTGCGCCACGCAGGCCCGGCCTCGGGATACAGCGCTGGCATCGCGGCCGCTTCTGCTCCCACCACGGCGACGCGGTGCGCCTGGATGTGGTCGGGGTGGCCGTACCCCCCAAACGCGTCGTAGGTCACTAGGACGTCGGGCTGGAACGAGCGGATGTGGCCGACCAGCCGCGAGACCGCCTCGTCGAACGACGCCGACCAGAACGACTCGGGATCGTCGTTGCTGGCCAACCCCATCATCCCCGAATCCCGATAGCCCAGCAGGCGCGGGCCCTCGGCGCCCAGGATCGACAGCGACTCCTCGAGCTCGGCCCGGCGGACCTCGGCCAGTCGAGGGGCGACCTCGTCGGGGTCCATGCCCTCGCCGACGATCTCGCCCCGCTCGCCTCCGGTGCACGTCACCACTGCGGCGCGATGACCCCGGCTCGTGGCCGCGGCGATCACACCGCCGGTCATGATCACCTCGTCGTCAGGATGCGCATGGACCGCGAGCAAACCCAGCGTGGGCACGTGACACTCCCCTGTAGCGCGTTGACGTGCGGAGCGTAGCCGCAGCCCTATCCTCAAGGTTGCCCGACCAATCACGAGCGAGGCGATGACCGCACCACCGTTGGTGACCGACCAGCCCGGGCTCGCAGCTGCGCTTCGAGGGCTGGCCGACCTCGACCCCGTCGGCGTCGACGTCGAGCGGGCGGACTCGGAGAACTACTGGCGGCGGGCCGCGCTGATCCAGGTCGGCGGCGACGGGCGGGGGGTGCTGCTCGATCCGCTCGCGCTGACCGACCTGGCGCCGTTGGACACGTTCCTGCAAACGCGCACGGTGGTGCTCCACGCGATGGAGAACGACCTTGTCCCCCTGGCCGCGGCGGGCGTTAAGCCCCCCCGCGTCGAGGACACCGCGGTGGCCGCAGCGCTGCTGGGCCTGCCGACCGGTCTCGAAGCGCTGCTCGCACAGATCCTCGGCGTCGAACTTCCCCCCGACAAGGAAGCGATGCAGCGCGCCGACTGGGCCGAGCGTCCCCTCGACGCCGCGATGCGGACCTACGCCATCGCTGACGTCACCGACCTGCCCGCTCTGTGGACGGCATTGGCCGCACGCCTCGACGAAACCGGCCGGCGCGCGTGGTACGAGGAGGAGATCGCCCGCCTGCGATCGCAACCGTCGGTCGAGGACCGGCGCGACTGGTCCCGGCTAAAGGGCATCGGCCGGCTGAACTCCGCCGCACTGGGGCGTGCCAAGGCGTTGTGGGAGGCGCGCGAGACCCTCGCGCGCGACTCCGACACCGCCCCGGGGCGCATCGTCGCCGACCGGGTGCTGCTGGGCTTGGCCGAAGAGCCGCCCGCCAACGCTCGCGAGCTCGGCCGGCGGGGGGTGCGTCGCCGGGCGGTCCGCGAGTTCGGCGAGGCCATCGTCGGCGCCTTGCGGAGCGCGCACCCGGCGCCACGGCCCTCGCGAGGGCGCCGGGTGACCGACGACGACAAGGCGACCGCCGACCGGCTGCGCACCGTCCGGGCGGAGGTCGCCCACCAGCTTGAGCTTGACCCGGGCGTGCTGTGCCCGAGCCGCGTCCTCCTGACCGCCGTGATGTCCGACCCCGGCTCGCCCGAACAGCTTCGGGCGGCGCTCGACCTGAGGGATTGGCAGTGGGAGCTGCTCGCCGACCCGTTCTGTGAGGCATTGGGACTGTCCGCACCGGGAACGCCTGACGGGCAAACGACGGGCACCGCGGAGTCCACCCCGCACCGCGACGACCAGGAGGACCAGATGGCCGACGTGCTCGACACCGACTCGCTCGAATCCGCGCTTGGCGACCTGCCCGGGTGGGCGGGATCGCCCGAATCTGGCATCTCCAAGACCTTCAAGTTCGCCGACTTCGCCGAATCGATCGCGTTCGTCAACCGGATCGCTCCGTTGGCCGACGCCGCGGACCACCACCCGGACCTGACCATCAGCTGGAACAAGGTCACGGTCACGTACATCACCCACTCGGTCGGGGGCGTGACCGCCGCCGACGTCGAGCAAGCGCAGGTGGTCGAGGACCGGGCGACCTAGCGCGAGCGAGGTCGAACTCCAGCGGGCGAGCCCAGCACGCGTACTCGCTGCCCGCCGATCTGGCGCGGTCAGGCCTGCACGGTCGGCAGCTGCCGCAGCTCCTTGGGCAGCGCGAAGTGCATGGACTCCTCGACGACGTCGACGGTCTTGACCGTGGCGCCCCCCGGCCTGGCCTGCAGCGCGGCGATGGTCTCCTCGACCAGCGCTTCGGGGGCGCTGGCGCCTGACGTCAACCCCACCGTGGCGACCCCGTCGAGCCAGGCCGGGTCGATCCCGTCGGGCCCGTCGGTCAGATAGGCGGCGGGAGCACCGTGGCCGAGGGCGACCTCGACCATGCGCTTGGAGTTCGACGAGGTGTCCGACCCGATCACCAACACGACGTCAGCTCGAGCGGCAAGCACCCTGACCGCGTCCTGCCGGTTGGTCGTCGCGTAGCAGATGTCCTCCCCGCGTGGCCCCCGCACGTTGGGGAAGCGCTCCTCGATCGCGGCGATCGCGGCACTGGCCTCGTCCACCGACAACGTGGTCTGCGTGATGTAGGCGACCTTGTCCGGGTCGGGCAGGTCGAGCGACCACACGTCCTCGGGCGACTCGACGAGGTGGATGGCGTCGGGAGCGTGGCCGGTGGTGCCCACGACCTCCTGGTGCCCGGCGTGACCGACGAGGATGATGTCGTAGCCCTCCGCGGCGAAGTCCCGGGCCTCGTAGTGCACCTTGGTCACCAGCGGACACGTGGCGTCGAGCTGGCGCAGCCCGAGGCGCTCGGCGTTGTCTCGGACCTCCGGGGCGATGCCGTGGGCGCTGAAGACGATGCGTCCTCCGGGGGGGACCTCGTGCTCGTCCTCCACGAACACCGCGCCTTTGGCCTCGAGGTCCGCGACGACACGGGTGTTGTGCACGATCGCGTGGCGCACGTAGATCGGCGCCCCGTACTCCGCCAAGGCGAGCTCGACGATGTCGACGGCGCGCTCCACGCCGGCGCAGAAGCCTCGCGGGGCGGCGAGCAGCACGGTCAGTGACGCAGCAGAAGAAGCCATGGTGGGCCAGTGTAGGAGCCAGGTCGCCGCCGCACCGCGGGCGACGAGGCTTGGTCGGCGGTGAACGCCTGGGAGGGAGGCGCGACCGCTGGTGGCATACTCCCGCAGCGACGAGGAGTGAGCATGCACGTCATCATCGGGGGCTGTGGCCGTGTGGGCGCCGAGCTCGCCGAGCGCCTGTCGGGCGACGAGCACGACGTCGTCGTCGTCGACGCGAGCGGGGACGCCGCGTTCGACCAGCTCGGCAGCGGCTTCAACGGTGACACCGTCACCGGAGACGTCACCGACGAGGAGGCGCTGCGGCGGGCGGGCATCACCCACGCCGATGCGTTCGTCGCCGTGACCAGCCTCGACAACGCCAACTTGATGGCCGTCCAGATCGCTCGTGAGCTCTACGGCGTGGTGCACACCGTCGCGCGGCTGTTCAACCCGCAGCGCGAGAGCTCGTATCGCAAGATGGGCGTGCACTACGTGTCGGGGACGCGCCTGGTGGCCAAGGCGATTTTGAACGAGCTGCACGCGGGGACGTTTCCCCAGCACGTCGCCTTCGACGAAGGCGACATCGAGGTGGTCGAGGTCACCTTGACCCGGGCCGGTCACGGGATGACCGTCGCCGAGCTCGAATCCTCCGGCTACGTGCGCGTGGCCGCCTACCGCCGGGGCCTGCGCGTGCGGATCCCCAAGCTCGACGATCGCCTGCAAGCCGACGACCTGCTCGTCGTCTCGGCGCGCAAGGGGGCGCACCGCAAGCTGCGCGGGGTCATCGTCAACCCGTTGACCGCTGCCGCCGAGGAGGCGAGCTGACGGATGTACGTGGTCATCGCCGGAGGGGGCAAGGTCGGGCGCTACATCGCGGTGGACCTCATCGCCGACGGTCACGACGTCACGATCATCGAGGCGATCGAGGACCGCTGCGAAGCCCTCCTGCGCGATCACGACCTCCTAGTCATCCACGGGGACGCGTGCGACGTGCGCTACCTCGAGCAGGCCCGGGTCGAGCGCGCCGACGTCTTCGTGGCGACCACGCACGACGACGACGTCAACTTCGTGGCCTGCCAACTGGCGCGGACCTCCTTCTCGGTGCCTCGCGCGGTCAGCCGGGTCAACTCTCCACGCAACGAGGAGCTGTTCACCCGGATGCACATCGAGGCGGTGGCGACCACGACGCTGATCAGTCGCCTGATCCGGGAGGAGCTGACCGTGGGCGAGCTCGTGCATCTGTCGACCCTGCGCGGCGGCAAGGTCAACCTCGTCGAGGTCGACATCCCGCACGACGCACCACCAGCGACCCAGACCCTGGCGCAGATGTCCATGCCGCAGGAATCCGTGATCGTGTGCGTGTTCCGCGGCGCCGACGAGACGGTGATCCCCCACGGCGCGGTCACGCTCGAGCCGGGAGACCAGGTGATCGCGCTGACCACGCCCGAGCTCGAGGAGGACCTGCGCATGGCCGTGCTCGAGGGCCGGTCCGCGTGAGCTCGGACAGCGGTCACCCCACCGACGTCTCGCGGCAGCGCGAGCGCCCGGTGTCGCTGTTTCGCAGCGGCGCGATCGGCATGGCCTTGCTCGCGCTGGCAACCGTGGGGCTGGTCGCGGCGGCAGCGGTCATCGCCGTCGTGGTCGCTGCGCTGGGCTGATGCTGTTCCGCCCTGACGCCGACGACCTCAAGCTCATCGGGCTCTACACGGGCACGGTGGTCTACGGCGTCGGCGTCGTGATGCTGGTTCCGATGATGGTGGCCGTGGCCCTGGGCGAGCGTAACGAAGCGCTGGCGTTCGTCATCGGCGCGGCGCTGGCGGTCTCGGCGGGAGCCGCGAGCCGACTGGCATTTCGTACACGCTCGTCGCTGGGCGGCGGGCAAGGGCTCGTGACCGTCGCGATGATCTGGACTGTGGTGCCCATCTTCGGCGCCGTGCCCCTGCTGCTGTCCGGTCACTACGCCGGCTATCTCGACGCCTACTTCGAAGCCACCAGCGGGTTCGCCACCATCGGGCTGACCCTCGCAAACGACCTCGACCATATGGCCCGCAGCATGAACGTGTGGCGTCACCTGCTCCACATGCTCGGGGGGCAGGGGATCGTCGTCGTGGTCCTGACCATCTTCGCGAGCGCGGGCGGGGCAATCGGCTCGCTGTACACCGGCGAGGGGGAGAAAGACCGCATCCTGCCCAACGTCGTGTCGAGCGCCCAGTTCATCCTGCGGGTGTTCGTCGCGTACGCGGCCGTCGGGCTCCCGCTGCTGTGGCTGGCGGTGTGGCGCGCCGGTCTCGACCCGGCACCGGCGGTGTTCCACGCGTTCACGCTGTTCATCACGGCGTTCGACACGGCCGGGTTCGCGCCGATGGCGTCGAGCGCCGCGTTCTACCGGTCGCAGCTGGTTGAAAGCATCCTGGTCGTGGTCATGGTCGCTGGCGCCTTCAGCTTCGCGATCCACTACCAGCTGTGGCAGGGGCGACGTCAGGAGCTGATCCGCAACCTCGAGTCCCGCACGGCGGCGATCTCCGTGCTAGCGGTGTTCACGGTGATGGCGGTCGGGCTGGTGCGCACCGGGACGTTCACCAGCACCGGCGAGCTGTTCCGCCACGGGTTCTTCCAGACGCTCTCTGCCCACACCACCACGGGTCTGTCCACGGTCCCGGGAGCGTTGTTCGTCAGCGACTGGGGTGCGCTGGCGCCCGCCATGGTGGTCATCGGCATGGCTCTCGGCGGCATGGCCGGATCGACGGCAGGGGGCATCAAGGCGATCCGGATCGGCTTGCTCGTCAAGGGGATCCGCCGCGACATCCGTCGCGTGCTGCTGCCCGAGAACGCGGTGGTCGTGGAGACCTACCACGCCAGCGGCCCGCGGATCTTGCGCGACGAGCAAGTCCGCGGCGCGGCCACGTTGCTGATCCTGTACCTGCTGCTGTACCTCGGTGGCGGGATGCTGGGGCTGTTCTACGGCTACGACCTGCGGTTGTCGCTGTTCGAGAGCACGGCGGCCGGGGCGACCGGCGGCCTGTCGGTGGGCCTGGTGCGCCCCGACCTCGAAACGCCGCTGAAGGTGCTCTACATCGTGCAGATGCTCGTCGGCCGCCTCGAGTTCGTCGCGATGTTCGCGCTGGCGGGCTACGTCGTGTCGGTCCTGCGGGGGCGGGTATGACCGGGCGCGCTCGACCTGTTCGCCGGCGACGCGTGCTGTTGGGCGTGCTGATCGCCGCGGGCCTGGTCGCCGGGATCGTGCTGTTGACCGAGAACCTGCGGCACCCCCACCCCGCCGGTGACCCGGTCACGATGGAGGGACCAGAGGACCCTGACGCCGACCCTCGCACCGAGGTCATCTGCGAGGAGCCGCTGCCGCACGAGGGTGCCCCCCGCCAGGGCACGGGCGGCCCACGCGGCGAGGCGCGCTCGGTCACCTCCAACGACCTGTACGACTGCCCCGAGACCTGGGACGGCCGACAGGTGCGCTACGAAGGCGAGGCCATCGGAGGCGTGCTGGCGCGCGGGGACATCGCCTGGGTGCAGCTCAACGACGACGTGTACGCCGACGCGCGTGGTCCGCTGCCCGCCCACCGGGACTACCGCGGTGGCAACGCCGGGATCGGAGTCGCAATTCCGTCCGAGCTGGCTGCGGAGATCACCACCGTCGGGGGCCCTCGGGCGCAAGGCGACCTCGTCGAGGTCGTGGGCACGTTCCACCGGGTGGATTCCTCCAGCCGTGAGGTGGCGGTGATCCGCGCCGATGACGCTGCGGTGGTGCGACCCGGTGAGCAGTTGACGCCAGCGCGCCTGCCCGATCGCGAGATCGCCGCGGCGATCCTTGGCGTGCTCGCCCTGGTCATCGTGGGATTCGAACGACGGCGCGCCTGGCAGCGGCGCAGCCACTGACAGAAGTCGCTGGACGAGGACGCCCGCCCGAGGTCCCGACTCAGCCCAGCCCCTGCGCCTGCCCCGCCTTGTCGCGACAGCCCGCCACCAGCGAGGACGGGCACAGGTCCTCGACCAGGCAGTCCGCGCAGCGGGGTCGGCGAGCCTCGCAGACCCGCCGGCCGTGCAGAATCGTCGCCAGGCTTGCACGGGGCCACTGGTCTTTGGGCCACAGCCGCATGAGGTCGCGCTCGATCTTGTCCGGGTCGGTCTCACGGGTCAGCCCGAAGCGGCGAGCGAGCCGCTTGACGTGCGTGTCCACCGCCACGCCGGCGTCGGGGTCGGCGGCATGCGCGTCAGGCGCGGCCGCGGCAAGCACCACGTTGGCGGTCTTGCGCGCCACGCCCGGCAACGCGACGAGGTCGGCGATCGACAGCGGCACCTCGCCCTCGTGCCGCTCGAGCAGGGCGGCGCTGGCCCCACGGATGGCCTTGGTCTTCTGACGGTAGAAGCCAGTTTGGTAGATCGCCGCCTCCACGTCTTGTTCGTCGGCGGCGACGAATGCGGCCGGATCGGGGAAACGGGCGAACAGGCCCGGGGTGATCTCGTTGACCTTCCGGTCGGTGGACTGAGCCGACAGGATCGTGGCGACGAGCAGCTCGAACGGGTTCGACCAGTCGAGCTCGACCACGCCGCCGTGGTAGGCGGCGATCAGGCGCTCGGCGATCACCGGCGCACGCAGCGTCTTGCCGCTGCGCCGGTCGAGAGGTCGGTTCGACGTGGCCATGGCCACAGCAGCCTATGACACGTGCGCCTCAATCTCTCGTCGAAGCCTGCCGATGCCAACACCGGGCTTCTGCGGCGGGGGCTCGTAAAAGGGGCACGAACCGTGGTGGACTTCATCCCGATGGCCGCGCTGGCTGCGCTCGCCGCAGCCGGCGTGTTCGGGCTTGTCGAAGAGGCGTGGCGCCATGCTCGGCACCGTCGGGTCGCCCGCGGTGCTGCCGAACGCGGCTGGACTCACCGGGCCCGCGCAAACGGTGTGGCGCGGAGGCTTGGTCCCCAGTTTCCCCTGCTGACCGCGGGTGGGCACCCCAGGGTGCGCGACCTCATCGAGATGGAGCACCCCGACCCGCCCGTCGCCTGCTTCGACCTAGCCTGGAGCGAGTTCGAGCGCGGCCGGCCACAGCTGCGGCGCTACGCCATCGCGGTCCTCGAGCTGCCCGGCGAGGTGCCCACCGTGCGCATCGACGGCGAAACGGTGGCGTCACGCATCAGCGGGGCGCTTGGCGAGCCTCCGATCGCGGTCGAGCATCCCGGTTTCAACCGTCGGTTCCGGGTCCGGGCTCCGCGGCGCGGGGACGCCTACGGCGTCTTGCACCCCGAGGCGATCGAGTTGCTGCTCGCCAGCGATCGAGAGGTGTGGGAGCTGGCAGGCCGGCATCTGCTGACTGCCCAGCGCGGACGGTGGCACGAGCACGACTACGGGCAGGTCGCGGCGGCGATGCGCCGCTTCGCGGGCTTGCTGCCCGATTGGATCGTCGAGGTGGCCCCTGAGCCGGTGCGACGATGGTGAGCGTGGGTCAGATGACCCAAGTGATGGCGCGATGAGCCCGGCGGTGCCGCCATGATCGGCGTGGCGCTGGCGGTCAGCCTGGTGGTCTACGCCGGGTTCCTGTGGCTGGCGCACAACCGGTTCGTGCGCACCCGACAGCATCTTCGCGAATCCTGGTCGGCGATCGATGTGGAGCTGCGCCGCCGCTACGACCTGGTGCCCCAACTCGTCGCCGTCGTCGAGGGCCACGGAGCCCACGAACGGCGTCTGCTCGAATCGGTGGTCGCCGCACGAGCCACAGCGGCAGCCAGTCACGGCGACCACGCCAACCAGATCCGTGATGAAGAGCGGCTCGCCACGGCACTGGGTGACCTGCTGGCCGTTGCTGAGAGCTACCCCGGACTGACAGCGGACGCCTCCTTCCGTGAGCTGTCTGACCAGCTCGCCGCCACGGAGAACCGGATCGCTGCCGCGCGCAGGTTCCACAACGCCAACGTCCGCGAGTGGCGGATCCTGGGCCAGGCGCTGCCGTGGAAGGTGGCGCGTCCACTGGTTCGCTGGGCACCGGAGCCCTACTTCACCGTGCCTCCCGCGGTGCGCGAGGCCTCCCGTGCCTGGCGGGATGGCACGGCTCGCTAGCCACCGCGCAAGCCCTCGCGAACCACCGCGCAAGACTCCGCTCGGACCTCAGCGAATGCAGACCGACGTCGGGGGGCCTGACACGGTGGGGCAGCTGTCGATCGTGAGGGGCGCGTGAGTGTCCTGCCCGCTTGTCGCAACAACCACCCCCAGCGGGCGTCAACGCGACAAGCCAGCCCCGGCCCCCGACTGCGGGCGGCACCGGTATTGACAGTTCGTTGATGTGGTCAACCCCGTTCTTGATACCTCGTTGGCGCCAGGCTTCCTACGATCCTTGTGGTATGTGGCGACGACCTCAGCCCGACGGACGTCGGTGCTCTGGGGTCACTTCCGACCGCATGACAACCGATCAGCGCTACCGCCTGATCGCAGGTAACAAGGAGTGAAGCTCATGTCCAAGCGCGTGCTAGTGCTCATCATGGCGCTGCTGTTGGCGCTGGCCGCCGCAGCCTGCGGCGAGACAGATGACGAAGACCCCCTCGCCGATCTCGAGGATGAGGCGGAAGAGCCGGACGATGATGTCGCCGAGGACGACGACGCCGAGGACGAAGCAGACGACGACGGCATCGACCCCGAGGACCCCGACACGATCCCTGAGGAAGGTGTCGAGATCTTCAGCTGGTGGACCGGCGCAGGTGAAGAGGCCGGACTGCTTGCCCTCATCGACATGTTCGAAGAGCAACACCCCGAGTACGAGGTCATCAACTCCGCCGTCGCAGGTGGCGCGGGCACGGACGCTCAAGCCGTGCTGACCAGCCGGATGCAGGCGGGCGACCCGCCCGGGACGTTCCAGATCCACGCGGGTCGGGCCCTGCTCGACCAGTGGGTTGCCGCCGACGCGATGGAGCCGCTCAACTTCCTCTACGACGAAGAGGGTTGGTGGGACGTCTTCCCCGAGTCGCTGCTGGAGATGACCACTGACGAGGACGGCAACATCTACTCGGTGCCGGTCAACGTCCACCGTTCCAACGTGATGTTCACCAACACCGGCGTGTTCGAGGACAACGGCTTGGAGCCGCCGACAACCTTCGACGAGTTCTTCGACGTCGCCGAGGAGCTCGAGGCCGCCGGCGTGACCCCGCTGGCCCTGGGCGACAACGAGACGTGGACCCTGCTGCACACCTGGGAGACGGTGCTGCTGGCAACAGCCGGCCCTGAGCTGTACACCGACCTGTTCGCCGGCGAGGCGGACTGGGACAGCCCCGAGGTCGTCGAATCCTTCGAGACCCTCGACCGGATGTTCGAGTACGTCAATGACGACCACTCGGCTCGCAACTGGCAGGACGCCGCACAACTGGTCGCCGAGGGCGACGCGGCCATGAACATCATGGGCGACTGGGCGCAGGGCTACTTCTCCACCGACCTCGAGCTCGAGCCCGAGGCCGACTTTGGCTGGGTCCCCACGCCCGACACCGGCGGCAACTTCATCACCGTCGTTGACACGTTCGGCCTGCCCGAGGGCGCGCCGAACCGGGAGGGCACCATCGACTGGCTGCGCATCCTTGGCTCAGTCGAGGGTCAGGACACCTTCAACCCCCTGAAGGGCTCGATCCCCGCCCGCCTGGACGGCGACCCTGACGAGTACAACGTCTATGGTCAGCAGACCATGGACGACTTCGGATCCGACACGCTGGTGCCCTCGGTGGCCCACAACAGCGCGGCGCCACCGAACTTCACCGACGAGGCGCTGTCGGTCGTCGAGCAGTTCCTCGCGCAGCGCGACGCGCAGCAGGCGGCCGACAGTCTCGGGCAGGC
>SLAO01000098.1 GCA_007126835.1 Nitriliruptorales bacterium
ACCGGCCCGCGGGTCGGCTCCGGCAGGGCCTCGCCCGCCACGATCGTGTCGACGAGCGCCTCCGCGTCCGCCACCGACAGGCACTCGTAGTTGAGGTAGTCCACGGTGACCAGCGGCGCGCCTTCGCAGTTGCCCAGGCACTCGGCGTGCTCCAGCGTGACCGCCCCGTCCGCGCTGGTCTCGTTTTGACCCAACCCGAGCTTGGCGGCCAGCCGCTCGTAGACCTCCTGACCGCCACGGACCGCGCACGAGAACGACGTGCACACGCTGACGAGGTGGCGGCCCATCTCCTGGCGCTTGTACATCGTGTAGAAGGTCGCGACCGCCCCGACCTCGGCCTTGGTGAGCTCGAGAAGCTCTGCGCACTCAGCGACTCCCTCGTCAGACACGTGCCCTTCGACGTGCTGCACGAGGTGCAGCAACGGCATCAGCGCCGACCGCTTCACCGGGTAGCGGTCGACGAGGGCTTCCGCCTTCGCTCGAAGCTCTGGGGAGAACACGCCCGCTTCGTCCTTTCCTTTGCACCACCGCTTCGCTGCTTGAGTGCTGTGTCCTACCGCTTCGCTGCTTGAGTGCCCTTCTCCTGTGCCATACCGCTTCGCTGCTTGAGTGCCCTTACCGATCGACGCCGCCCATGACCGGGTCGACGCTGGCCACGGCGACGATGATGTCGGCGACGCCCAGCCCCTGTGACAGCGCCGGCAGCGCACCGATGTGGATGAAAGACGGGTCCCGCACGTGCACCCGGTACGGCTTGTTCGTTCCGTTCGACGTGACGTGGTAGCCAAGCTCGCCCCGCGGCGACTCGACCGCCTTGTAGACCTGCCCGGCCGGGGCGGTGAAGCCCTCGGTCACGAGCTTGAAGTGGTTGATCAGGGCCTCCATCGACTGGCCCATGATGCGGGAGATGTACTCGTTGGCGTTGCCGATGCCGTCGGGGCCGAGCGCGAGCTGCGACGGCCAGGCGATCTTGGGGTCGGAGACCATGACCGGGCCGCCGGGCAGGCTGTTGAGCGCCTGCTCGACGATCGACAGGGACTCGTAGGTCTCCTGAATCCGGATGAGGTAGCGACCGTAAGCGTCGGCGGTGTCAGCCACGGGCACGTCGAAGTCGTACTGCTCGAAGCCGCAGTAGGGCTGCGACTTGCGCAGGTCGTGGGCGATCCCGGCCGCTCGCAGCGGCGGACCGGTCACGCCGTGGCTCAGGCACGACTCGGCGTCCATCACCCCCACGCCCTTGTTGCGCTCCATCCAGATCGGGTTCTCGGTGAGCAGGTCCTCGATCTCACCGATCCGCTCGCGCAGTTCGCGGCAGACCTGGCGGACCCGGGAGTCGAACCCATCGGGGACGTCCTGCGCCAACCCACCCGGTCGGATGTAGGCGTGGTTCATCCGCAGCCCGCTGACGAACTCGAAGATGTCGAGGATGGTCTCGCGGTCGCGGAAGCCGAAGATCATCGCGGTGGTCGACCCGAGCTCCATCCCCCCGGTCGCCAGCCACACCAGGTGACTGGAGACCCGATTGAGCTCGGTCATGATCACCCGGATGGCTTGCGCGCGTTCGGGCACCTCGTCGGTGATGCCGAGGAGCTCCTCGGTGGCAAGGCAGTAGCCCAGCTCGTTGTGCAGCGGCGCGAGATAATCCATCCGCGTGACGAACGTGACGCCCTGCACCCAGGTCCGGTACTCGGTGTTCTTCTCGATGCCCGTGTGCAGGTACCCGATGATCGGCCGGTTGTTGACGACCATCTCGCCGTCGAGGGTCAGCTCCATGCGCAGCACGCCGTGGGTCGAGGGGTGCTGCGGCCCCATGTTGATGACCATGAGGTCGTCCTCGACCGCGTCGGGCAGGTCCTGCCACTCGCCGCTGACGACGGTGTACTCAGGGGGCCGGTCGACCTCGGAGCCACCGGCGCCCGCGGGGGTGGGCGTCTCGCTCATCGCTGCTCGCTTCTGACCGTTAGTAGCTGCGCTGGTCGGGCGGTGGGATCACGCCGCCCTTGTACTGGACGTCGACTCCCCCCAGGGGGTAGTCCTTGCGGTGCGGATGCCCTTCCCACTCCTCGGGCATGAGGATTCGCTCCAGGTTGGGGTGCCCGCGCACGAACACGCCGAACATGTCGAACAGCTCGCGCTCCATGAAGTCCGCCGAGCGGTACAGCTCCCAGATGGAGTCGATCACCGCATCGTCGTCGTCGGGCACCTCGGTGCGCACCCGCAGCCAATGGTTGTGCGTGATCGACCGGAGGATGTAGTCGATCTCGAAGCGGCCGACGTCCTCGGTCTCGTAGCTCGGCCAGCCGGTCGTCTCGCTGGCTTTCTCCACGCGCGTTCCGCCGGGCCAGTGGACGCCCGACAGGTCCGAGAGGAGCTCGCAGCGCACCGCGGGGTCGTCACGGCAGAAGGCCACGAGGTCGTAGAGCCGCTCGGGGGCGCAGATCAACGTCAGCTCGCCCCGGAACGCGTCGACGGTCAGGTCGTCGAACGCCGCGACGATGTGATCGCGCAGAGCGGCGAGCTCGTCTGACAGCGGCCGCTCGGGTCGCGTACGTTCGCGAAGCCGACTGGCCTCGCCTCCGGCCATGTTCGGGTTCGCGCTGCCCGGGCCACCGCGGCGGTGCAGCGTGTCGGGCTCTCCGGGCTGGTCGACGTCGGTGATGTCGCGGTCGTCGACCTCCTGCTCGATGATCTCGCGTTCGGTCCCATCACTCATCGGTCGTCGTCCCCGTCGGCGTGGTGCGACCGGTGCCGCGGGCGAAGTGCCCGACGTGGTCGCGGCCGCCACCCTTGGCTTGCGGCTGGGTCTGGGCCTGGTCGGGCAGGGTCTCGTCGTCGGGCCCGGGCCACCCGGTGCGGCGCCGGAACTCCTCCATCGACTCGCCCGGCCGCGGGCGCTCCCGGAGCTGCTCCACCTTGATCTTGTCGTGCAGCTTGAGGATGCCGTCCATCAGCATCTCCGGGCGCGGGGGGCACCCGGGGACGTACATGTCGACGGGGACGATGTGATCGACGCCCTGGACGATCGCGTAGTTGTTGAACATGCCACCCGACGACGCGCACACGCCCATCGATAGCACCCACTTGGGGTCTGCCATCTGGTCGTAGATGTTGCGCAGGACGGGGCCCATCTTCTGGCTGACACGCCCGGCGACGATCATGAGGTCGGCCTGACGGGGGCTGGCGCGGAAGACCTCCTGGCCGAACCGGGACAGGTCATAGTGCGCCCCGCCCGTCGACATCATCTCGATCGCGCAGCACGCCAACCCGAACGTCGCCGGCCACAGCGATCCTGAGCGTCCCCAGCCGACGAACTTCTCCACGTTGGTGAGCAGGATCCCGCTGGGCAGCTGAGCCTCTAGTCCCATTCCAGGCCACCTCGACGCAGGATGTAGTAGTACGACTCGAACAGCAGGAGCACGAAGATCGCCATCGCCCAGAACGCGAACCAGCCGAGGTCACGCAGCACGACCGCCCACGGGTGGAGGAAGATGGCCTCCACGTCGAAGATGATGAACAACATGGCGATCACGTAGAACTTCACGCTGAAGCGCCCGAGCCGCGGGTCGGTCTCGTCGCCGGGGATGATCCCCGACTCGTAGGCCGCACGCTTCGTCGGGTTGGGGTTCTTGGGCCCGAGGAAGCTCGCGACGAGCATCGAGACCCCCACGAACGTGAAGGCGATCACGAAGAGCAGCAGCAGCGGCAGGTACTCCGCGAGCATCGTCACCTTCCTCCGGCTGTGGGTTCGCAGGGTGCCCAATGTCGGTGATTTTGCACGGGCGCGGACACGCCAGGGGCGACCGCGGGATCCCACCCTACGGGGGTCCCGCGCGCACCTCCAAACCTCCGCACGGTGCTCATGCGGCCGGTGCCACCCGAGACAGCGTGTTGATCACCACGTCGGTGGCGTCCTGTGACCGCCGGTTGATCAGGTGCGCCATGGTGCGGAACACGAAGTCCATCAGCCTGCGACGAGGCATTCCATAGTCCCGCGCGACGCGCATGACCGTGGGATGGCCGAACGCCCACACGAACACGCGGCCAAGCGTGTAGTACCCGCCCCACGCGTCGGCGACGGCCTCGGGATACGCCGAAAGCGGCACGTCCGAGCGGGCATCGAGCGCCGCATCGACCGCCGACGCGGCGAACGCCGCCGCCTCGATCGCGTAGCTGATGCCCTCGCCGTTGAACGGGTTGACCATGCCGCCGGCGTCCCCGACCAGCAGCACGCCCTTGTAGAGCATCGGCCGGCGATTGTGCGCCATCGGCAACCCTGCGCTGCGGGGCCGGCCGACCATGGTCTCCGGTGTGATCTCCCACTCGGGAGGAAACCCCGCGGCCCATTCCTCTAGGACCTTGCGGTAGCTGGTGCCTCCGAAGTGGTCCGACGAGTTCAACAGCCCCCACCCGACGTTGACCTGCCCATCGTCAAGCGGGAACAGCCACCCGTACCCGGGCAGCAGCTCACCGGGGGCCCCCGTGCGCGGGTCTGCCGGCGTGCGCATCTCCAGGTAGCCCTCCATGCGGTCGGTCTGCGACCGAGGGCTCTCGTAGTACGCCCGGATGGCGACCCCCATGGGCCGCGCGTCGTCCCGATGCAGCCCCAGCGCCACGCTGAACCGGCTGGAGCCACCATCGCAGGCCAGCACCAGCGGGGCCCGCACGGTGCCCTCCTCGGTCGACCCGTCGGGGTGGGTGCGGCGGTAGCGGACCCCGGCGACGCGCTGCTGGGACGAGGTCAGGTACACCGGCTCGGTGGCCTCGGTCTGCTCCCACAGCTCGGCGCCGGCCTTGACCGCGTGGGTCGCCAGCGTGTGGTCGAACAGGGCGCGCGTGGCGGTGACCGAGTGCGAGGGGAAGTCGGGCAGCTCCGGCCACGGCAGGTCCAAGACCACGCCTCCCCCGTGCATGCGTAGGCCCTCCTGACGGTGCCAGCCCGCCGGGATGCCCTCGGACTCGTCGGTCAGGCCCAGGGACGCCAGCGCCTTGACCGCCCGGGGGGTGAGCGCGTCGCCGCAGACCTTGTCGCGCGGGAACGCCGCCTTTTCGAGGACGATGACGTGTCGGCCGGCGTCGGCGAGGAAGCGTGCCGCGGCAGCGCCGGCAGGGCCGGCCCCCACGACCACGACGTCGGCGTGGGTGACCGCAGTCGGGGCACCGGCGGCCTGGTCCGACACGACTCCTCCTCGCTCGTCTTCGGTCGTCCGCGCTGGCGCGGGCTACTGGCGCGGGCGGTGTCCTGCCTACTCGGTCCTGCGTGGGTCGTGCTGCGGTTCTCGCGCTGCTCTCGCGCTGCGGTTCTCGCGCTGCGGTTCTAGCGCTGCGCCAGGCGTCGGGCCGCCAGCTGCGGGTGGCCGAGTCTGCCGGAGCCCTGCGGCGCTCGTCGCGGTCATCTCGCGGTGAGGCCACAGTGATCGCGGCATGTCCGGCGCGGTCAACGAGCGACACCCTAGCAGCCGCGCAACTTGATTGTGAACGGCTTCACAAGTGTGGTGCGCTGACCGCGCAAGGCACTTCGCCCGTGGGGTTTGAGGTCGGTTGGCCTGCGTGTCCGACGCAGTCCATCGCGCCGGCGACAGGGGTTGCGGGTGAGCCCGGGTGTCAGACCCTTCGCGCGAAGTGCAGGGCCACGATCCCGCCGGTGAGGTTCTTCCACCGCACCTGCGACCATCCAGCTTCGGCCACGACGCCGGCAAGCTCCTCCTGGTCTGGCCATAGCTGGATCGATTCAGCGAGGTAGCGGTACGCCGACGGCGCGCTCGACACGACCTGGGCGATTTTCGGCAATGCGCCGATCAGGTAGCGCTCGTAGACCGTCGCCAGCGGGGCCAGGGTGGGGCGACTGAACTCCAGCACTGCCAGCCGTCCGCCGGGTTTGGTCACGCGTGCAAACTCAGCCAGGCCGGCCGCGGGGTCGGGCAGGTTGCGCAAGCCGAAGCCGATCGTGACCGCGTCCACGGAGGCGTCGGGCAGCGGCAGGCGCGTGCCGTCGCCGTTGCACCAGGCGATGCCCGAGCGGCGCGGCACCCCGCGGGCTTCGCGCTCGACGCCGGCCTGGAGCATCGGCAGGCTGAAGTCCAGCGCCACGACCCGTGCGGCGTCGCCACTGGCGGCGGCGAGCTCATGCGCCAGCGGCCCGGTGCCCGCGGCCACGTCGAGGAGCGTCTCGCCCGGCCGGGGGTCCACCGCCGCGACCGCCACTCGGCGCCAGTGCCGATCCTGGCCAAGCGACAGCACCGCGTTGGCCAGGTCGTAGCGAGGCGCGACCCGATCGAACATGCCCTGCACCAAGGCGGCGTCCTTGTCCGGCCCTGATCGCGGATCCGGGAGCCCAAACGGGTTGTCAGCGGCGGTTTCGGCCATGGGCCAGACGGTAGCCGCAAGCGCGCCACGCCGCCGGCGCCCGGCGCGTGTCCGAGCACTGTGTCGCTGCGGGTGAGGGTGTGCGGTGCGTCGCCGGCCCTCGCTTGTCGCAAACGCCACCCCCAGCGGGTGCCAACGCGACACGCCAGGCCTGGCCCCCACCTCGCCTGTCGCAAACACCACCCCCAGCGGGTGCCAATGCGACACGCGACCTGCCGCCGGAAGCCAGCAGAAGGGCCACTCGGGCGTTCAGCCGCGGTCATCCTCGCGTGGGTCGTGCTCAGCCCACGCCACATTGGGGTCGCTGCGACGCGCCCGGCGGACGCCTCCCAACACCGT
>SLAO01000011.1 GCA_007126835.1 Nitriliruptorales bacterium
CTCGCGCTCGTTGATCTTGACTGCGCAGGTGGTATGCGGGGTGAACACGGCCAGCGAGCCGTCGACGACCCCGCTCTCGTCCAGGAGCGCCCGGCAGTCGTCGGTGACGTCGATGACGTGGAACGCGCGTTCGGTGACGACCTCGACGGTCCGCCTGGCCAGTACGGGTGACCTCGTCTGCACGTCAACCGACTGGGAGTTGCCGACTGTCCGCGGCACCTGCATCCTCGTCTCCTCCGGGCTACGCGGCCAGGGCGCAGCCCCTGGCCGTGGTGGTGGTGGACATTCGTGAGCGTACTTTAGCGGCTGCACAGATGTGCGCACGCGGAGGTCGGGCACCGTCATTGCCGCAGGGGGAGGCGCGGCCGGGAGGGCGCAACGATCTCACGCGCAGCGACCGCAAGCTTGCGGCGTGTGGGGACGACCACCGGAGGCCGGTCAAAGATCGGCCAACCGCCCAACTCGAGGCGGTCGAGGATCTCAGCGTACAGGCGGTGGGCGATCCGGATGCACGTCCGGCTGCGGGGTTCGAGCATCGCCCACCCGGCCCGCGCTCTGGCGTAGCGTTCGCGCGCCCGTGCAGCTTGGAACCCCAGCAGGCGACGCATTGCGGGCGTGACCCTGCCCTGACCGAAGTCGGCCTCGGCGACGCCGAATCGGTCGAGGTCCTCCAAGGGGATGTAGAGGCGGCCTCGCTCCCAGTCCTCGGCGACGTCGCGAAGGAAGTTGGTCAACTGGAAGGCGATGCCGAGATCCATTGCGCGCGCCCGGGCCTCCGGGTCGACGCTGCCGAGCACGGGAAGCATCATCGTGCCGATCACCGCAGCCGACCCGTGGACGTACGCGCGCAAGTCGGCGTACGTCTCGTAGCGGCGCACCGTCAGGTCCATCGCCATTGACGCGAGGAACGCCTCGAGGTCCTCCCGGGGGAGCCCGAGCGTGTGCACCGTGTGGACCACGGCCTTTAGCACCGGGTCCGCGCTGTGACCACGGTCGAGATCGTCGAGGAAGCCAGAGCTCCAATTCTCCAGCGCGTTCCGGCGGGCCTGCGGCCCCCACGGCAGCGCAGTGTGGTCCACCAGATCGTCGGCGTAGCGCGCGAAGGCGTAGAGCGCATGGACGTGCGGGCGCGCCGAGCGCGGCAGGAAGCGCGTGGCGAAGAAGTACGTCCGCCCGTGGGCGGCGTTGAGGCTGCGACAGATCTGGTAGCTCTCCGCCAGACTGACCGGCCCGGGGCCGGCAAGCGTCCAGGCCCGGTTGGCAGCCAGCGACGTGGAGGGCACGGGGTGGCGCTGCGCGACGCCCGCGCTGGAGGGCACAGCACCCGGCGTCAATGCGGTCACGCTGCCACTCCCCGTCGGTCGAGCATCTGGCCGGCGCGCTCAGCTGCGAGCTTGCCGCTGATGAGCACCATCGGGATGCCCACACCCGGCACGGTTCCCGAACCGCAGAACACCACGCCTGCGACATCGGCGGCGACGTTGGCGGGTCTAAACGGGCCGGTCTGGCGCAGGTGATGGCTGGCCGCGAAGGGGGTGCCCGCTGCCATCCCCTGGCGTGCCCAATCCGCGGGGGTGACGACCTGGCTGTGCACCGTCGCGGCGGTCACCGGGCCGTACCCCGCGGCTTCCAGCGACTGCTGCGCACGTGCGAGTTCGCGTGGTGCCCGGGCATCCCAGTCGATGGCCGAACCCGGAGGCCGCTGCAGGTTCGGCGCCGGCAGCAGCCAGAAGCCCACGTCCCCACCGTCTGGAGCCAACGACGGGTCCGTCACGGTGGGCACCGACAGGAACCACGAGGGGTCGCGCTGCATCCGGCCGGTGAGGATGTCGTTGAACGACGCCTCGTAGTCCTCGGCGAAGTGGATGTTGTGGTGGGCCGCGCCCTCGAAGCGGCGCTCGATCCCGAGGTGCACGACGACGCAGGAGGGTGAGTAGCGCAGTCGCCGGACACGCGGCGGGGTGGCGTGCGGCGGCAGCAGGTCACGGTACGCCGTCGGCAGATCCGGGCTGAGCACCACCACGTCGAGGGGGACCCGCTCGCCCGTCGCCGTGCGCACCGCCACGGCCCGGCCGGCGACGACCTCGACCTGCGCGACGGGGGTCGACAGCCGCAGATCAACACCCATGCGCTCGGCGAGGTCTGCGAGTGCGGAGGCCACCGAGTGCATGCCTCCACGGACGCCGTACACGCCTTCGACCACGTCCATGTAGGCGATGACGGCGTAGATGCCCAGCGCCTTGTAGGGGCTCATGCCCGCATACATCGACTGGAAGGTCAGCAGACGGATCAGCCGCCAGTCGCGCAGGAAGCTCGCAACCAGCGGCTGCACCCGCCGCATCCCACCCAGGCGGATGATCCGTGCCAGCGCACCGGGTCGCAACAAGCCGGCCGGCGAATCGAAGTTGGCGTCGATGAAGGTGTCGTACTCCGCTTCGTACAGCGCCCGCAGGCGGGCGGCCAGCCGCGCGAAACGGGCGGATTCGGCCGCACTGATCTGCTCGCGGACCTCCTCGATCATGGCCTCGACCGATCCCCGCACCGCCAGGGTGGAGCCGTCGTGGAAGGAAGCACGGTAGGCCGGGTCGAGGTGCACCAGACCCACGTGGTCGGCCAGCCGCTCGCCGCCCAGAGCGAACAGGGCGTGGACGAAGCCCGGCATGGTCAGCACGCTCGGACCGGTGTCGAAGGTGAACCCCCCGCGCTCGAAGCGGCCGGCGCGTCCGCCGACGATCGCCTCGCGTTCGAGCACGGTCACGTCGAGCCCCGCGGCGCGAAGGCGGATCGCCGCCGCCAACCCCCCGAAGCCGGCGCCCACAACGACCGCGCGGCCGGACCGATCTGTCCGTACGGCCACCGGCTACGCCACCCGGCGGACGGCGAGGTCGGCCAGCGCGTGCAGAGCCGAGCGCGCCGGCTCGGCCACGGTGGCCAGGGCGTCGTGGGCTTGCTCCTGCTGGGCGCGCAGCAGCCGCTCGACTGCGGCGAGGGCTCCGGTCTCAACCACGATCTGACGAGCCCGGTCAGCGTCGCCGTCGTCGAGCTCGGGATCGCCGAGGATGGCGGCGAGCACCCGCCGCTCCGCCGCTCCGGCCAGCTCCATCGCCCGGAGCACCAGCACCGTGCGCTTGCCTTCCCGCAGGTCCTCCAGCGCGCCTTTGCCGGTGTCGGCAGGGTCGCCGAAGAGACCGAGGACGTCGTCACGCAACTGGAAGGCGAGGCCGACCGCATCGCCATAGGTGCGCAGCGACGCGTCTAGCAGATCATGCGAGCCCCCGATCGCCGCGCCGAGCTGCAGCGGGCGCGTCACCGTGTACCGGCCGGACTTGAGCAGCGCGACGCGGCGGGCGTCCGCCTCGGCGGCGTCTGGGCGGCCCGCCAGGCGCAGGTCGAGGTACTGCCCCGCCATCACCTCCACGCGCAGGGCGGTGAACACGGTCCGGGCACGCTCCAAGGCGACGGCGGGCAGGTCGGCGTCGTCGAGCATCTGGTCGGCCCACACGAACGCGAGGTCGCCGGCGAGGATGCCGCCTCCCACCCCGAACCACTCCTCGTCGCCGGTCAGGCCCTCCGCGGCATGGGTGGACGCCAGGGCAGTGTGGACGGCCGGGCGGCCGCGGCGCTCTGCCGAGCGGTCCATGATGTCGTCGTGGACCAGGGCGAACGTGTGGAGCAGCTCGACGGCGCCCGCCGGTCCGAACACGCCGTCGTCGTGGTCGGCCCCCGTTGCCCGGTGGCCCCAGTAGACGAAGGCGGGCCGAAGTCGCTTGCCGCCCGCGGTCACCAGGTCAGCGATCTCCCGACCCACGGGCTCCAGCGCCGGGTCGAGGGCGGTGAGCTCGTCTAAGCGCGCGGCCAGGAACACTCGCAGGGCGGTGTCAACCGGCTCGGCCACAGCCGCCAGCGGGTCGTCTGAGGCAGTCATCGACGGCTGCGCCTCGTCCGTGGCCAACTGCTCTCGGGCGGTTCGGCCCGCCATCCCCACCTCGATCGGTCGTACGGCGCCACCCGACGCCGCGTCCATTGTCGCTCCAGGTATCCCCCTTGACGGCCGGCTTTACGCCACACAGCCTAAAGACTGCTAATTTCCCAGGCGTTCCCGGAGCAGCTCGTTGACCCGCTGGGGGTTCGCCTGCCCGCGGCTGGCCTTCATCACGGCACCCACCAGCGCGCCGATCGCCTTGTCGTTGCCGCTCCGGACCTTGTCGGCGGCCTCGGGCTGGCCGGCGATGGCCTCGTCGACCATGGCCGCCAGCTCGCCCTCGTCGGAAACCTGCTCGAGGCCGCGCGCGTCGACGATCTGCGTGGGCGACCCCTCCCCGTCGAGCACCCCGGTCAGGACCTCGCGGGCGAGCTTGGTCGACAAGGTGCCGTCGTCGATCAGCGCGACGAGCTCGGCGAGCTGCCCACCCGACATCGGCACGTCGGCAGGGTCAGCCCCAGCATCGTTGCACCACGACAAGACCTCGTTGGTCAACCACTTGGCCGCATCGTGGGCGGGTGCGCCGGCGGCCACCGCCTCGTCAAGAACCGGTGTCAACCGCGCCCCCACCAGCGTGGCCACCTGCTCGTCGGGTAGTCCCAGATCAGCCGACAGCCGCCGTCGAGCGGCTGCGGGCAGCTCCGGCAGCTCGGCGCCGAGCTGTTCCACCCACGCGGCCGACGGCGCGATCGGCACGAGGTCGGGGTCGGGGAAGTAGCGATAGTCGAAGACCTCCTCCTTGGCCCGTAGCGTGGAGGTGGCTCCGGCGTCTTCGTCCCAGTGGCGCGTCTCCTGGGTCACCGATTCACCCGCGTCGAGGAGCTGGGTCTGGCGCGCGATCTCGTGGCTGACCGCGCGGTGCAGCGAGCGCAGCGAGTTCATGTTCTTGACCTCGACCCGGGTCCCGTAGGCGGGAGCGTCGACCGGGCGGATCGAGATGTTCGCGTCGCACCGCATCGAGCCTTCCTCGAGCTTGGCGTCGCTGATCCCCAGCGCCAGCACGATCGCGCGGAGCTCGGCGAGGTAGGCGCGGGCCTCGTCGGCCGAGCGGACGTCGGGCTCCGAGACGATCTCGAGCAGCGGGATCCCCGCCCGGTTGTAGTCGATGAGCGAGTAGTCGGCGCCGTGGATGCGCCCCGAGCCTCCGACGTGCAGGGACTTGCCGGTGTCCTCTTCCATGTGCACCCGCGTGATCCCGATCCGGCGGGTTCCCTCGTCGGTGACGATCTCGAGGTGGCCACCAGAGCAGATCGGCACGTCGTACTGGGAGATCTGGTAGTCCTTGGGCATGTCCGGATAGAAGTAGTTCTTGCGGTGGAACCGACTCTCGGGCGCGATCGTGCCGTCGAGGGCGAGCCCGAGGCGGATGGCGGCCTCGACGGCGCCTTCGTTGGGCACTGGCAGCGACCCGGGTTGGCCCAGGCACACCGGGCAGGTGCGCACATTGGGCTCGCCGCCGAAGTCCGTCGCGCAGCCGCAGAACATCTTCGTCGCGGTGCCGAGCTCGACGTGGACCTCGAGGCCGATCACCGCCTCGTACGCCGTCTGCGCGGTCGTCATCGTGCGCCCTCCTCGACCGCGTCGAGCGCCGCGGGGATCGCGGCGAAGCCGGCGTCTGCCTCGACCGCCGCGGCCACGCGGAACAGCGTCGCCTCCCCCATCGCGGGGGCCATCACCTGCAGGCCGATGGGCAGCCCCTCGTCGTCGAGCCCCACCGGCAGCGACAGCGCAGGCGCGCCGGCCAGGCTCGCCGGCGCGGTGTAGATGTCGTTCAAATACATCGCCAGCGGGTCGTCGATCTTGTCTCCCAGCGCGAACGCGGTGGTTGGCGTCGTCGGGCTCACGAGCACGTCGCAGGTCTCGTACGCCGCGGCGAGATCGCGCAGGATCAGCGTGCGCACCTTCTGCGCCTGCAGATAGTAGGCGTCGTAGTAGCCGGCCGACAGCGCGTACGTGCCGATCATGATGCGCCGGCGGACCTCGGCGCCGAACCCGTCGGCGCGGGTGGCGGCCATCATCTCCTCGGTGGTCGGGCCGTCCACCCGCAGGCCGTAACGCACCCCGTCGTAGCGGGCCAAGTTGCTCGACGCCTCGCTGGGGGCGATGAGGTAGTAGGCCGAGACCCCGTAGTCGGCGTGCGGCAGGCTGACTTCGACCACTTCGGCACCTAGCCCCTCCAGGCGGTCGATGGTGGCCCGGCAGGTGTCGCGGATTTCGGGTTGCAGACCCTCGCCGTCCATGAACTCGGTGACCACCCCCACCCGCAGCCCCTGCGCGCCGTCGTGCAGGGACTCAAGCACGTCGGGCGGCTGCTCGGGGATGGAGGTCGCGTCCCGGGGGTCGTGGCCGGCGACGGCCTGGTACAGGCGAGCGGCGTCGCCCACGCTCCGCGCGATCGGGCCGACCTGGTCCAGCGACGACGCGAACGCGATGAGCCCGTACCGGGAGACCTGCCCGTAGGTGGGTTTCATGCCGACGATGCCGCACAGCGCCGCGGGCTGGCGGATCGACCCTCCCGTGTCGGTGCCGATTGCCAACGGCGCCTGAAAGCCCGCGACCGCAGCGGTGGAGCCACCCGACGAGCCGCCCGGGACCCGGTCGAGGTGCCACGGGTTGCGCGTCGGCCCGAACGCGGAGTTCTCCGTCGACGAGCCCATCGCGAACTCGTCCATGTTGGTCTTGCCCAGGACGATGGC
>SLAO01000154.1 GCA_007126835.1 Nitriliruptorales bacterium
ACGATCGATCTGCAGTTGACGCTCAAGCACGTCCACTGGAACGTCGTCGGGCCCAACTTCATGGCCGTCCACGAGATGCTCGACCCCTGGGTCGACGAGGTCCGGCTCATGAGCGACGCCACCGCCGAGCGGATCGCCACGCTGGGCTTCGAACCCGTTGGGACCCCCGGGTACGTCGCCGGGCATCGACACTGGACCGACTACGGGTTGAACAAGGCCACGTCGGTGCAGCACCTTGCCGCGCTCGACGTCGTCTACAACGGGGTCATCAGAGACTACCGGGAGGCGATCACGCAGTTCGACTCGCTCGATCTCGTCAGCCAGGACATGCTCATCGAGCACAGCAACAAGCTCGAGATGCAGCAGTGGTTCCTGCGCGCGCACCTCGACGACGGCACTGGCAACCTGCGCCACGCGGGGGCCACCTCGACGGCGGAAGCCGCTCAGCGGGTTGGCGCCCAGCCGTAGGTGTCGGGGCGCTCGCCGAGACTGCCCCTGACGTTCAGTCGAGGTCGGGCACGGGGATCGGCGCCTGCTCGGAAACCGTGGGGTCTTCCGCGTCAGCGGCTTCGATCTCCTCGCGCGTGATGCCCAGCAGGAAGAGGATCGCGTCGAGGTAAGGCACGCTGACGGCGGTGTCGGCGGCTTGACGGACCACGGGCTTGGCGTTGAAGGCGATGCCCAGCCCCGCCCGGTTGAGCATGTCGAGGTCGTTGGCCCCGTCGCCCACCGCAACGGTCTGGCTGATGGGCACGCCGGCTTCGGCGGCGAACCGCTCGAGCGCGTCGGCCTTTCCGGCCCGGTCCACCACCGGGCCGACGAGGCGGCCGGTCAGTCGTCCGTCCGAGATCTCGAGGGTGTTGGCGTGGGCGTGGTCCAACCCCAGCTCGGTCACTAGGTGGTCGGTGATCTGGGTGAACCCGCCGGAAACGATGCTGAGCACGAAGCCCAGGCGTTTGAGGGTTCGCACCAAGGTCCGGGCTCCGGGGGTCAGCACCAGCTCCTCGCGGACGTGTTCGAGCGCGGTCGCCGGCAGCCCTTCGAGCAGCGCGACGCGCTGACGCAGCGACGCTTCGAAGTCGAGTTCGCCGGCCATGGCACGGGCGGTCACCTGGGCGACCTGGTCGCGCACGCCTGCGTGGGAGGCCAGGTGCTCGATGACCTCCCCTTGCACCAGCGTCGAATCGACGTCCATGACGATGAGACGCTTGGCTCGTCGGTAGATGGTCGCTCGCTGCACGGCGATGTCGATGCGCTGTTCGGCGGCGGTGCGCGACAGCGCTGAGCGCATCTCCTCGGCCTGCCCGCCCGACACCATCAGCTCGTAGCTCATGATCGGGTACCGGGACAGCCGGGAGATCCGGTCGATGTTGGCACCACAGGTGGCCAGTGCGGTGGCCACGGCAGCCATGCCCTGCGCGCGCAGCGGCTGACCCAGCACCACGACCGAGTGACGGGCCCGTTCGGGGGTGGGCCGGCGGGCGGCCATGGTCTCGAACTCGACCTCGACGCCCAGCTTCTGGGCCGTCGCCTTGATCGCCGCTCGGGTGATGTCCTCGTCCTCACCGCAGGAGATCAGGATCCCCAACACAAGGCGTTCGCGGAGCACGACCTGTTCCATGTCGAGCAGCCGGGCGCCGCGGGCATCGAGCGTGTGGCACAGCTCGGAGGTGATCCCCGGGCGGTCGCGGCCCGTGACGGTCAACAGGAGGGCGGTGGCGTCGTCCATGCGACGTACCGTAGCCGGTGTCAGGCGGGAGCTGCGGCACCTGCGCCGTCGTTCGCCGGGGAGCCGTGTGCGGGCAGCGGCCCTTGACCGTATAGCCTGCCGCCCATGCCCGACGGTGATGACCTGCCCAAGCCTCGCGAGCTGCTGGCGGCCCGTGATTCGGCAGAGGCGCTGTTCGACACATTGCGTGCCTGGTTCGGCGTTCCCGGTCACGTGACGATCGACCTGCGCGGCGTTGATTCGGCTGTCGAGGAGCTTGGCGATCCGCAGTTCATCATGGCCATGGCCATGCGCAAGCTGCAGGCGCTGCACCTGCTGACCACTCCGGGGGTGCGGACGACCACTGACGTGGTCCTCACGGTCATCCAGGATCTGGAGCGGGCCTTGCTGCAGGCGCCCGGCATGCACTTGCGTCACGAAGCTGCAGAAACGGATTGGGACGCGGCACTGGCCGAGCTCGACGGCAACGGCGAAGCCGAGCCGACGGCGGATGCGGAGGGCGCAGCCGAGGCGTCTCGCCAGGACGAGCTCGAAGCGTTCCGGCGCCATCACGCCGCGCTCCACGAGGCCGCCAGGGCAGTCCTGCGCGCCTCCGACGGCGAGATCCGGCGCCTGATCTAACGGCCGCTCGCAGCACGGCGGCTCGCAGGCCAGAAGCGTTTATTCGGCGCGCTTCGGGAGAGCGTGGGCGTGGCGCACCGCGCCGGTGCAACCCCGACCCAGGCCACCCGATACTCTTGATGCTGCGCATGACTCCAGACTCGACCCCTCAGCCGGACGGGGTCCATCGGACCCTCGACCCGGCACCGGAGACTGGCAGGCTGGCGGGGTGAACGTCCTCGACGCGGTCCTGCTGTTGATGCTCCTGCTCGCTGCCGTGCGGGGGTTCCGTCGCGGTGCCCTGGTATTGGTGGGCTCACTGATCGGCGCGGTGCTCGGATTGATCCTTGGCGCAGCGCTGGGCCCTGATGTGGCCGCCCGCTTCATCGACGAGCCCGGGCTGGCCCTAGGGCTGACCACGGTGGGGATCATGCTTGGCGGGCTCGTGCTGGGCCAGGCGCTCGGCGTGGCCCTCGGGGTGCGGCTCCGCCGGGTGGTGCAGCGCGTGGGTGCGCAGCCCGTCGACCGGATCCTTGGCATCGTGCTCAGCATCGCCACGTTCGTGGTGCTGGTCTGGCTGCTGGCGAGCGCGTTCGCGCAGGGCCCCTCGGCGGTGGTGTCCCAGCAACTGCAGAGCTCCCGCGTGGCGACCGAGATCGTTCGGGCGCTGCCGCAGCCTCCCGACGTCGTCGGCCGGGTGGGGGCCTACCTCGACCGTCAGGGATTGCCCCAGGCCGTCGCCGGACTCGGGGGCCCGATCGCCCCGCCAGTGGACCGGCCTCTCGACAGCGACGTCGTGGCGGCGGCCGACGCCGGGAGCCCCAGCACCGTGCGGATCGAAGCCACGGGCTGCAATGCCGCGTCCTTGGGATCGGGGTTTGTGACCACGACGGGGTTCGTGGTCACCAACGCGCATGTCATCGCCGGCGCCGACGGCATCGGCGTGTACGACGCAGAGGGGCGCTCCGACGCGGTGCCGGTCCACTTCGACCCGGATCTCGACCTCGCGGTGCTTCGGGCCCCCGACGTCACCGCGCCAGAGCTGCAATGGACCGACGAGGAGGTCACTCGCGGCACGCCCGGCGCCACGCTCGGCTTCCCCGGTGGGGACGAGACGCTGGTGCCCAAGGCCGCAGCGGTGCGTGGCCGCGGACCCGCGGTGGGCCGGGACATCTACGGCACGGGGCAGATCACGCGCGACGTGTTGACCCTGTCGTCGGGCGTGGCCCGTGGTGACTCCGGGGGCCCGTTCGTCACGACCGACGGCGACGTGGGCGGGGTCGTGTTCGCGACCTCGAGCGCGGATCCCGATATGGGCTATGCACTGGCCGTCGACGAGATCCGTGACGAGGTCGACAGTGCCGTCAGCGCCAACGAAACCGTCGACGCGGGGCCCTGCCGCTTCTGACCCGCTACTCGCGGAGCATCTGAGCCACCTGGAAGGCGAGCTCGAGCGCTTGCTTGTTGTTCAAGCGCGGGTCGCAGGCGCTTTCGTACCGGTGATCGAGTTGCGTGTCGGCGATCTCCTGCGCACCGCCGAGACACTCGGTGACGTCCTCACCGGTGAGCTCGATGTGAATGCCGCCGGGGACGGTGCCCTCCTGGTCGTGGACGGCGAAGAAGGTGCGAATCTCGCTGAGCACGTCGGTGAAGTGGCGGGTCTTGGTGCCCCCGTTGACGGTGTAGGTGTTGCCGTGCATCGGGTCACAGGACCACACCACCGGCAGGCCCAGGTCCCGGACACCTCGCACCAGCGTCGGCAGATGGGTGGGCGCGGCCTCGGCCCCCATCCGCGTGATCAGGGTGAGCCGGCCAGGCACGCCGTCGGGGTTCAACCGCTTGGACAGCTCTGCGATCTCGTCGGGGTCGGCCTTCGGGCCGATCTTGACGCCGACCGGGTTTCCAACCCCGGACAGGAAGTGCACGTGAGCGCCATCCACGGCGCGGGTGCGCTCGCCGGCCCACAGCATGTGCGCAGAGCAGTCGTACCAGTCCCCGGTAAGCGAGTCGCGCCGTGTCAGCGCCTCCTCGTAGCCCAGCAGCAGCGCCTCGTGGGAGGTCCAGAAGTCCACGGTGTGGAACGTGGGGTCGTTGTCCACGTCGACCCCGCAGGCGCGCAGGAACGACAGCGCCCGGGTGATCTCGGCGGCCAGCGCCTCGTAGCGTTGACCCTGCGCGCTGTCGGCCACGAACTCGCGGTTCCACTGGTGGACCCGCTCGAGGTCCGCGAAGCCCCCACGGGTGAACGCCCGGAGGAGGTTCAGCGTGGCCGCTGACTGGTGGTAGACCTGCATCAGGCGGTGTGGGTCGGGCACGCGCCCGTCGGCCGAGAAGTCGAGTTGGTTGACCGCGTCTCCCCGGTACGCCGGCAACGTCGCACCGTCGACGGTCTCGGTCGGCTTGGACCGCGGCTTTGCGAACTGGCCGGCGATCCGGCCCACCTTGACCACGGGCAACTGGGCGCCGTAGGTCAGCACCACGGCCATCTGCAGCAAGATCTTCAGCTTGTCCCGGATGCCATCTGCGGAGAACGCCGCGAACGTCTCGGCGCAGTCACCCCCTTGCAGGAGGAACGCCTCCCCAGCAGCGACGCGAGCAAGCTCGGCGCGCAGCGCACGCGCCTCGCCGGCGAAGACGAGCGGGGGCTGGCGGGCCACCTCGGCCAGCACCGCCTCGAGCGCCTGCGGGTCAGGCCATTCCGGTTGCTGAGCCGCCGGCAGCTGGCGCCATGACGAGGGGGTCCACGCCGGGGGCGCGACGGGGGCGGAGGTCGGGTCCATTCCTGCATGTTGGCGTGCCAAGACGCCCGGTGCAATCCGGCCGGGCGGGCGCGGGGCTGGCTTGTCGCCGTAGGACCCGCTGGGGGTGGTGTTTGCGACAAGCGGGGGCGGGCGCGGGGCTGGCTTGTCGCCGTAGGACCCGCTGGGGGTGGTGTTTGCGACAAGCGGGGGCCGGCGCGGGGCTGGTGGCCCAGGCTTACGCGGGGTGACGCACGGCGGAGGTTTGGTCGAGCACGGCTGCCACGGTCGCGCCGGTGCGCGCCTGTAGCTCGGCGAGGAGCTGGACGCGCACACGCACGGCCACCTGCGGCCCCAGCCGGGGGTCGAGCCCCCGCTCGAGGCAGGCCGCTACGCGACCGTGGAACCCGTAGAGCCCCGCGACTTGCTCTGCGACGTGTGGTCCGGCGATCTCGTCGAGCACGCCGATCAGCCTCAGCCACCCCTCGTGGCTGGCGGCCTGCCGGTCACGCAGCGCGTCGATGACGTCAGGACGCTCTGGTCGGGCCATGGCGTGTCGGAGGTCACAAGCGCGGCTCTCCAGGAAGTCCACCGCCGTAAAGGGATCGAAGGCGTCAAAGACCGCGTCGACCCCGGCGCAGCCCCGGACCGTCTCACTCATCGTTCGGCTCCGTCCCGTGTTGTCACACTCCGATCTTCGGCATCACTAAGCGTGACCTGAGCAGCCGCTTCCTCAAGGATCGCCTCGCGTCTCCGACCGCAGCGGCGCGCATCCACCGGCATGATGGCCACATGCCGGAACTGCCCGAAGTCGAGAGCGTCCTGCGCCAGTTGCGTCCCCGCGTCCGTGATCGATGGATCGTGCGGGTGACCGCGGACGCGCAAACCCGGTTTGGTGGGCTGGACGACGCGGCGGGGAAGCGCATCATCGACCTGCGACGCCGGGGCAAGTATTTGCTGGCGCCGCTGGAGGCCCCCGGGGAGCGACGACCCTCCCGCGAGCTGGTCCTCCACCTGGGCATGACCGGTGCACTCCGGCTCCGCGGCGAGGACGGCTGGGTCCCCGACTCCTACGTGCGCGCGAGCTTCGTCCTCGACGACGGGGTGCTCGACTTCCGGGACGTGCGGCGGTTCGGTCGGCTCACCGTCGTCACGCAGGGCGACTACAAGCACATCGCGACGTTGGCCAACCTCGGGCCCGAGCCGCTATCCCCGCAGTTCACCTCAGAAGGCTTTCACCGCGCGTTGCAACGGTCCCGGCAATCGGTCAAGTCCCAGTTGCTTAGCCAGCGGCCCGTGGCTGGGGTCGGCAACATCTATGCCGACGAGGCGCTGTGGCAGGCACGCGTGGACCCGCGCGCACGGCGACTGAGCCGGCAGCGCTCCGATCGCCTGTGGGCGGCGTTGCGCGAGGTGCTCGCCGAAGCCGTCGAACGCGAAGGGACCACGTTTCGCGACTACCAGATGGTCAACGGCGAATCCGGCCGGCATGCGAGCTTTTTGCAGGTCTACGGCAAGGCCGGTGTCCCGTGCCCACGCTGCGCCACGCCGCTGCGCAGAGTCGTGGTGGGCGGTCGGGGGTCGACCCTCTGCCCTCGCTGCCAGCGGTGGTGACGCTCATCGCCCTCCGTGAACAGGCGAGGACCGCCGGCGTAACGCTGGCAACCCTGCGCGGGACCTCGGCGTGTCGAGCTACACGCCGCCGCGCACCCGGCGTATCGAGCTACACGCCACCTCGGGTGCGAACCTCGTCGATGGCTCCGTACTCGACCGCTTCCTCCGCTGACAGCCAGAAGTCCCGGTCGGCGTCCTTACGGATCGTCTCAAGCGTCTGACCGGTCCGCTCGGACAGGATCTCGTAGAGCCGCTCGCGCAGGAACACGATCTGCTTGGCCTGGATCTGGATGTCCACCGCTTGCCCGCGGGCACCGCCGAGCGGCCGGTGGAACATGATCCTCGCGTTGGAGGTGGCTGCCCGAGTGCCGGTGCCGGTCGCGAGCAGGAAGGCCGCCGCGGAAGCCGCGACGCCCACGCACACCGTGTGCACCCTGGCCTGCATGATGTGCATGACGTCGTACACCGCGAACATCCCGGAGACGAGGCCGCCCGGGGAGTTGATGTACAAGGTGACGTCCTCGTCCGACTCGGCGTCCAGGGACATCAGCTGAGCCACGAGGGTGTCGGCGACAGTGTCCTCGATCGGCCCCCTGAGATACAGGATCCGGTTCTCGTACAGTCGCCGGAACACGCTTGCCGTGGCGAAGTGCTCGAGCGGAAGATCCTCGTCCTGCGCGTGCGTTCGCAGACGCGGCTCGTCGTCCATGGGTGGTCGATCCTCGATCGTTGGTCACGCGTTCCCGCGCGTACGCCTAGCGGGTGCGCCAGCCTAGCACCGGCCCGTTCAGACAGGCGCTTGACGCCGACGGCCGCTGCGGGGAACACTCCGTGGTAGCGGCGGGAAGCTGGCGCCAGGACGGTGCTGGCACGAGGGGGCCTGCATGGAGGAAAACGGGGCGTCCGGCGGTTCACGGACGCTCGCCCGCGGGCTGGCGGTGCTGCACGCACTGGCAGATCAGCCCGAAGGCACCACGGTGGCCGGCCTCGCGGCGGCCACCGGGTTGGATCGCGCGGTCTTGTACCGGCTGCTGACGACACTGGCTGACGAGGGCCTGGTGATCCGCGATGGGGCCTCGCGGCGGTACCGCCTGGGCGTGGCGCTTATCGAACTGGGCGCGCGAGCCGCGCGGGGCCTCGAAGTCCGCCGCCATGCCCTGCCCGGGATGCGTGCCTTGATGGAGCAAGCCCGTGAGGCGGTGTGCTTGGCCGTGCGCGACCGCACCGACGTCGTCGTCGTCGACCGGGTGGAACCCCCCGGGCGGTGGGCGAAAGTCGGCTATCACGTCGGGCTGCGGCATCCACTGCCCGTCGGCGCCCACGGCAAGGCCGTGTTCAGCCGACTGGACGAAGCGCAGCGCGCGGAAGTGGGCGTGAGCCGCAGCAGCGATCCGGTAACCGATCGGGCTCGTGGGTTCGCGATCGCCACCGACGAGATCGAACAGGGCACCGTGGCAGTCGCGTCGGGTGTGCTAGACGCCGCCGGGGACTGCGTCGCCAGTGTGGGGGTCGTCGCTCCGTCGTCACGGGTCCAGGATCCGACGCTGCTTGGTCCGCCCGTGCGGGCCCTGGCGCGGGAGATCTCGCGTCGGCTCGGCCATCGGGAGGTCGACGAGGGGCTGGCAACGCGCCGGTAGAGCGCCATGTCTCGGAAGGGGGCACCCGCTACCGGCGTCGCTGCGTGTGGTCAGGGTTAGCCCAGTAGCACCCGGATCAGCAGGAGACCCGCGACCCCGCCGGCCGCCAGCAGCAGCAGCGCCCCGACGATCGCCAACAGGACGGTGCCGACCCGGCGCCCGCGACTTGGCGCGGCGGGGTAGCTGTCATCCATGGACAGGCCCCCGAAGCTGACCTCCTCGCGGTCATCGGCGGGCTGGTCCCAGCCTTGCCACTCCTCCTGGGTGGGTTCGGGGGGAGGTTCACTGCGACCTCCACCTCCACCTCCACCGATGCGGATCGGATCACGCGGGGCCGTGTGCTGGATAGGGGCGCTGTCGTCTTCGTGGGTGTCGTGCGCGGCATCGAACGCGTCAGTCGGCGCATCGGGCGCCGGCGCGTGCTCTGGGTCGGTGTGCTCGAACACGTCCTCGGCGTCTGCGGAGCCTTCAGGTCCTTTGCGCTCCCCGAGCAGGTCGGACAGTCGGACGTCACCTCGGTCTTCCCGGCGGGGGAGGTCGTCGATCACCTCGTCGAGTGCCGACCGCGGCTCATCGTCCCTGCGGTCGCCGGCTGCCCATGCGCTTGCGGCCGCGGCGGTGGCATCCGACGGGTCACCGTGCCGGGCAGGAGGTGCGTTTGCCGCTGTCTCGGGGCTGCCGGGGATGGGATGGGAGGTCACCTGGCCCGGTGGCCCTTCCGCTTCGGCTGTGCTTGGGTGCTCGGCCTGGGCTACGTGCTCGGCTGTGCTTGGGTGCTCGGCCTGGGCTACGTGCTCGGCCGTGCTGGGGCGCTCGGCCTGGGTTGCGTGCTCGGCCCCCGTAGCGCGCTCGGCCTCTTGCACAACCGGGCCCGCTTCCTCCTCTGCCGTTGCGGTGTCCCGCTGGGTGAACATGCCGGCATCCGCCGGGGAAGGCTCCAGCCCACCAGGAACTGACCCTGCAGCCGGTTCTCCGGCAGCAGCGCCCCATGTCTCACCCGCGCCTTCGTCGGTGCGCTCAGGTGGTGCGCTGGCAGCCGTGGCCACCGCGCCGCCTGTGGCGAGCACGCTGGCGATGACGCGCTGACCGACGTCGGGGGGAGGGGGCAGCCCCTCGATCCGGCGACGTCCGCGGCGCAGCGCCCGTGCGACCTCGGCGCAGTCGGGGGAGGACGCGATCGCGGCCGTGACCTGCTGGGTCACGTCGTCGTCGAGCAACCCGAGGACGTAGTCGCCGATCGCAGGCTCGCGGCAGTCGGGACGGTCCTCGGCCTCGGCAAGTGCGAGCAGTGCGCGTCGCAAGGCAGCGTCGGCGTCCGGGTCTCGCTGGTCAGCGGTGGGCGTCCCCCGGTCATGAGCCAGCAGTAGGGCTCGCAGGGCTTCGTCGTCGAGGGCGGCGATGGCGGCTTCGGCACGGTCCTGCGGCTCCCGTGGCTCGCTGTCTCGCAGCAGCAGCGCAGCCGACGGTGAGGCTGCGACCCCGCCCGTGTCCCGGAGGCGGTCCCGCCCGCGGCTGAAGGTTCGATGCCGGACCCACGCCTCCAGCGGCGCGTCGGCCGGTGGCTCACGCCAGAGATCGGCGTACACCTCGTGGAGCAGGCCTTCGACGTCCCGGCTGGTGTCAAGCAGGCGTGCAGCCACCGCATGGGCAGCCGCGGCCGAGCGGTGATAGGCCTCCGCCAGCGCGAGCGGCTCATGGCGCGCGAGCGCCCCGAGCAGGTCACGGGCGGCCGTCTGACGGTAGTCGACGATGTCAGTGTCAGGCACGATCGGACCTCCAGGGACGGCACATCGATCCGCAGCCTAGAGCAGAAGAGGCCAACGACGCGTGCAGCGCTCCCCGTCCGTCGGGGCGCACCGGTCGCAAGCCTCGGCGGACGTGCCAAGGCCGCGCCGAAGGGCGCATAGGATCGGCCCGAAACGGGCACCCTGGGCTCTCGCGCTGGCGGACTGCCGCACAGGTGGCCGATCGCACGTACGGTTGGGGTGCTAGCTGGGGTACCAGCGCGCGCACCGGGGTACGACTCGGTGAGCGTCCCCCGCGACGATCGAGGCTGCCCGCCGTGGACCGAACTGCCCGCCTACGCTTGATCAGTGCTGTCCTGCTTGTCGTGCTCCTGTTCTGGTTGTTCACCACACTGCAGCCGGACGACCGGATCAGCTACGCGGAGTTCCGGGAGGCCGTGGAGGCTGGCGAGGTCGAGGAAGCGACCTTCACGGGCCAGGCCGTCGAAGGCACCTTCGTCGATGACGAAGACGGCAGCTTCACAACCGTCGTGCCACCGCAGGTCGTGCTCGGCGATGAAGGCATCGAGGACTTCCTCGTCGACAACGACGTTGCGCTCGATGCCGAGGTCGAGGGGGACAACTTCTTCACGCTGCTGCTGTTCTTCGGCTTCCCCCTCCTGCTGTTCATCTTCTTCTTCTGGTACCTCAACCGGCAGGCCCGCGGGCAGATGGGCGGCCTGTCGAACGTCGGCAAGTCGAAGGCCAAGCTGCACAAGCCCCACGAGCCGACCACGCGGTTCGCTGACGTCGCCGGGTACAAGGAGGTCAAAGAGGAGGTCCAAGAGACCGTCGAGTTCCTCCGCGAGCCCGACAAGTTCCGGGGCGCGGGTGCGGAGATCCCCAAGGGCATGCTCATGGTCGGCCCGCCCGGGACCGGCAAGACGCTGCTCGCCAAGGCCGTGGCCGGCGAGGCGGGCGTGCCGTTCATCTCGGTGACCGGTTCGGACTTCATGGAGATGTTCGTCGGCGTGGGCGCCAGCCGGGTGCGCGACATGTTCAAGACCGCGCGGGAGAACGCGCCGTGCATCATCTTCATCGACGAGCTCGACTCGATCGGCCGCAAGCGCGGCGCCGGTCTGGGGGGCGGCCATGACGAGCGCGAGCAGACGCTGAACCAGATGCTCGGCGAGATCGACGGCTTCGAGGGCTCCGAAGGCGTCGTGATCATGGGCGCGACCAACCGCCCTGACGTGCTGGACGAGGCGCTGCTGCGTCCGGGCCGCTTCGACCGGCAGGTGACGATCCCCCTGCCGACCCTGATCGAACGGGTCGAGATCCTCGGCGTGCACACCAAGGGCAAGCCGATGGACGACGACGTCGACTTGGAGGTCGTCGCTCGTGGTACTCCCGGCATGGCCGGCGCGGATCTGCGCAACCTGATCAACGAGGCCGCGCTGATCGCGGTGCGCAAGGGCTCGGACACCATTCGCATGCGCGACATCGAAGCGGCGCGCGAGCGTCAGACGATCGGGCGCGAGCGCTCCAGCCTCCGTCTGGACGAAGAGGAAAAGCGCGCGGTGGCGTACCACGAGGGCGGTCACGCGCTGGCGGCGTTCCTGTCCGACGAGGCCGACCCGGTCTACAAGGTGACGTGCCTGCCGACGGGGATGGCGCTGGGCGTGACCGAGCAGCTGCCGATGGACGAGCGGCACATCTACCTGAAGAGCTACCTGGACGCACGCCTGAAGGTGATGCTCGGGGGTCGCGCGGCGGAGCTGGTCGTTCTCGGTCAGCCCACGACCGGCGGTCAGCACGACCTGGTCCAGGCCACACGGCTGGCCCGAGCGGTCGTGCGGGAGTACGGCATGTCCGACGCCCTCGGACCGGTGGGCTACGGCGATCAGCAGCAGGTGTTCCTCGGCGAGGAGCTCGCCCGAGGGTCGGAGTACTCCGAGCGCACCGCCGAGATCGTCGACCAGGAAGTCGGCCGGATGCTGCAGAGCTCACTCGATGAGCTGGTCTCGACGTTCACCGAGTTGCGCGGCGGGTTGGATGAGCTCGCCGACGAGCTGGTGGAGAAGGAGACGCTCACCGGGGAGCAGGCCCTCGAAGCGATCCGCCGAGGCGCCAGCTCAGACCAGTTCGAGTTGCTGCGCGGCAGCGCCGTTCCGGTCACGCCGAACTCAGACGATGACGCCGGCTCCGGCGAGGAGGCGGACGCCTCGGAGCACGCGGGGATGGCCTAGGCGCGACGTGCCTCGGCTTTCGCGTGAGGAAGCCTGGCAGCGGTTCGTCGCTGCTCGGGTCGCGCGGCTGGCAACCGTCACCCCCGAAGCACAGCCACACCTGGTCCCAGTGGTGTTCGCCGTGGTTGATGGGCGCATCTACAGCGCCGTGGACGACAAGCCCAAGGCCACGACGCAGTTGCGCCGACTGAGCAACATCCGAGCCAATCCTCAGGTCAGCCTCCTCGCGGATCACTACGACGACGACTGGTCGCAGCTGTGGTGGGTGCGCGTCGACGGCCGGGCCCGCGTGCTGGAGGGTGGGGCGGAGGCGGACAGTGCCCGTGTCGCCTTGGCGTCGCGCTATGAGCAGTACGCGGGTCGGCCGCCTGCCGGGCCGATGGTCGCAGTCTCGGTGAACGAAGTCCGCGGGTGGCAGAGCCTGTGAGGCGCCATTGGCGTTCGGTCCGGCGGTGAGTGAAGATTGTCGTCCGGAGGCCGACCGCGTGGGGGACGATGCAGTTCGCATGGTTGTGCAGTCACGAGTCCTACCAGCCGGAGGTGCTGGTCGACCAGGCTGTCCGTGCCGAGCAGGCCGGGTTCGACATGGTCACGGGGGCGGACCATTTCCACCCCTGGGTGGACGACGAGGCGGCCTCCAGCTTCGTGTGGAGTTGGCTAGGAGCCGTCGCGCAGGCGACAGACCGCGTCGATCTCGCCACGAGCGTGACCTGCCCGCTGTTCCGCTATCACCCGGGCCTGGTGGCGCAAGCCGCAGCCACGGTGGACCGGCTGTCGGGGGGCCGGTTCCGGCTCGGCATCGGCGCCGGTGAGAACATCAACGAGGGTCCGCTTGGTTACGTGTTCCCCGACTACCGGGGACGGATGTCACGCATGGACGAGGCGGTCGAGATCCTGTCGCGCCTGCTAGATGGCGAGAAGGTGGATTTCGCCGGGGAGCACTACCAGACCGCGGGGGCCAAGCTCTACAGCCCGCCGCTTGGCCGCGTGCCGGTCTGGATGGCCGCGGGCGGACCGAAGTCAGCCACGTTCGCAGGGCAGCGTGCAGACGGGTTGATCACCAGCGTGAAGAACGTGGCTGACGCGCAGGAGCGGGTTGTCGGCCCGTATCGGGAGGCGACCAGAGCTCGCGGTCGCGAGCCCGTGGTGATGGCCACGCGGTGGTGCGTGCTGGCGGGAGACGACGAGGAAGCGTGGGAGGCCCTGCGCCCCATGCGGGGTCTGCGCGCGCCCGGGCGTCTCGAGGAGGTCGATCCCTCGGTCCTGCGACAGCGAGCCGATGACATGCCTCGCGATGACATTCTCAGCAAGTTCACGGTGGCGCGTGACATCGGTGAGGTGGTGGACGTGTACCGTCCGTTGGTCACTGGGCTCGGCGCGCAGTACGTTGCCCTCCAGGTCTTGGCCACCGACATCGAGGAGGCCTTGACAGCCATCGGCCAAGAAGTGCTGCCCGTGTTGAGGGACCTGTGACGCCGGTAGACGACACCTCCGACGGACGGCCCTCGGGTCAAGGCAACATCCAAGCGCGCACGCTGTCCTGGAGTGGACCGCCCCGGACAGCAACTGGATCAGGGTTCCCGCTGGTGGCCCTGGCCGCGGCGCTGTGGGGAACCGATGCGCTGTTCCGTCGTGGCCTCGCCCTGGAGCTGCCAGCGTCCTCGGTGGTGTTCGCAGAGCACGCGATCCTGGTGCTGCTGACGTTCCCGCTGCTGTACCGGGCGCTGCCGGCACTCGGACGCTTTGATGTCCGGGACTGGATCTCGGTGGCGCTGATCGGCGCCGGGGCGTCGGCGACCGCGACGATGCTGTTCACCGCCGCGTTCGGATACGACGACCCCAACGCGCCGCTACTGCTCCAGAAGCTCCAGCCCCTCGTCGCGGTCCTGGGCGCAAGGCTGATCCTCGGTGAGCGCCTGATGCCGCGGTACGCTCTGTACTTCCTGCTGGCCGTCGGTGGCGCGTACCTGATCACGTTTCCCGACCCGTTTGACGTCAGCGTCCAGCGCTTGGCGCCAGCCTTGCTCGCGACGGGAGCTGCGTCGCTGTGGGCGATGGGCACCGTGCTGGGGCGGCGGCTGACGGCAAAGGTGGGGTTCAGGGAGCTGACCGCGCTGCGCTTGGCCGTGGGTTTGCCGGCAAGCGCTGCGATCGTCATGGTCGGGCAGGGACCGGCGGGGTTCACCGTGTACGCCGCGGGTGACGCCGTCGCTCTGGTTCTGCTCGCGCTGATCCCCGGATTATTGTCGCTGCTGGTCTACTACCGGGGGTTGTCGCGCACCCCCGCGGCGGCAGCGACGCTGGGTGAGCTCGCATTTCCTCTGAGCGCCCTGCTGGTCAACTACTTTGCCTTCGGTGCGGTGCTGACCGCATCGCAGGGCATGGGCATCGTGGTCCTAGCCGGCACGATCACCGTGATGGGGATCGCCGGGCAGCGCAGCGCCCGGGACATCGGGGTCGTCCCGGACTGCCTCCCACGGCTGCAAACCTCGGGGTCATCTGGATCGCATGATGGGAGACGGCGATGAGAACGAGCGCCACCGCCGTGCTCGTGCCAGTCCGGAGCTTCGACAAGGGCAAGGCGCGCCTGGCATCCGTCGTGCCCGCGGACCAGCGACGCCGCATGCTCGAGCAGATGGCCACCGTGGTGCTTGACGCGGCAGCGCCACTAGCGACCGCGGTGGTCACCGGCGACGCCGGTGTTGCGCGCTGGGCCGGCCAGGCCGGCGCACTCGTGCTCGACGAGCGGGGGCACGACCTCAACAGCGTGGTGACCGCCGCCGTGGCTGAGCTGGCGGCCGCTGGGTTTGCCCGGGTCATCGTGGCGCACGCAGACTTGCCACTGGCCGACGACCTCACGTGGCTGGCTGACGCCTCCCTGCCCGACGTCGTCATCGTCGCCGACCGTCGTGACGACGGCACCAACGTCCTGGCCCTGCCGAGCAGGGCAGGCTTCCGCGTTGCGTACGGCCAAGCGTCGAGTGTCCACCACCATGCTGAGAGTCGTCGCCTCGGCTTGGAGGTGGCGATGGTACGCGACCCCTTGCTCGGCTGGGATGTCGACGTCGTCGACGACCTCGCGCTCCCCGGGTCGGACGAGCTTGCCGGGCTGCGGAGGGCCAGCGCTCGGGCTCGCTCCCGGGTCACGTCCAGCCCCCTGCCGGCAACTTGACGGCCCCGCCGCGCGTCCAGCTGATGCCGTTGACGACCCACGCCGAGGTCGGAACCCTGACCGGCTGACGACAGGAGCCATCATGCAGCCAGACATCCGGGTCGTCGACGACGTCCCCGCCGCGTTCGCGGATTTCGTCACCATGCTCGCGCCCAGGACGTTCGCCCTGACCGGCGGAGGCACGGCACAGCGCTGCTATGACGAGCTGGGGCGCCGAGGGGACGACTGGGGCCAGACGGCCTTCTTGCTGAGCGACGAGCGGTGGGTGCCTGTCGATCATCAGGACTCCAATGAGGGCCAGGCCCGCCGGCGCTGGTTGGACCATGTCAGCCACGCCGGGTTGACGTCGATGCGGGGCGACGGCGACGACCGCGCGGCGGCGGCGTCGGCCTACGAGGCCGTGGTTGCGTACCTCAGCCCCATCGACCTGTGTCACCTCGGCTTGGGGGATGATGGCCATGCCGCCTCGCTTTTCCCCGGAGCGTCGGCCTTGGACGTCACCGACCGCCTGGTCGTCCCGGTGGCAGACGAGCACCACGAATGGCCGCGGCTGTCGTTCACGTACCGGGCCATCGAGGCCTGCCGCACCGTGGCCTTCACGGTCACGGGACCCGAGAAGCGCGATGCGTTCCGCCGCGTGGTCGAGGGCGACCAGTCCGCACCGGCCGCCGCCGTGCGCGCGGGCGAACGGCTCATCTATTTCGTCGGTCCCGAGGTGGCCTCGGGCACCTGAGACCGACGGTCAACGAGCTTGCGTCACTGGCGCAGCCACGCCCGTGTGCGCCGCCCCCGTGGCCCGCAGGAACGCCGCCGCCTTGTCCATCGCCTCGGCGTACTCGTCGGCGGGGTCGCTATCGGCGACGATCCCCCCGCCGGTGCCGTAGGTGGCCACGCCACCTCGAAGCACCGCGGTGCGGATGCCCACCGACATGTCGACGAGGCCCCGGGACACGACACCGATCGCGCCGCAGTACACCCCGCGGCGGGTCGGTTCGAGCGCGCGGGTGCGGGCCACCGCCATCCGCTTGGGTGCCCCGGTGACCGATCCGCAGGGAAACAGGGCCGACAGCAGGTCGCGAAGGCCGGTGTCGCCCCGCAGCCGTCCCTCAACGGTGGAGGTCAGGTGCCAGACGGTGGGGTGCGCTTCGAGCTCGGCGAGGCGAGGCACGGTCACCGAGCCGGCCTCGCACACCTTGCCCAGGTCGTTGCGCTCGAGATCGACGATCATGACGTGCTCCGCACGGTCCTTCGCGGATCCTTCCAGGGCCAGCGCCGCAGCGGCGTCGGCGTGCTCGTCCCCGGACCGAGGCCGGGTGCCCTTGATGGGGCAGACGGCGACCCGATCGCCGTCGACAGCCAGAAACGTCTCCGGCGAGATGGACACGACCTCGGCATCCCCCGTCGACAGGTAGGCCTGATGGCCTGCCGCGGGGCTGGCATCCCATAGACGACGAGCCAGCGCGACGCCGCCGTGCGGCCACGGCACGCCGATCTGCAGTGTCAAGTTGAGCTGGTACAGATCCCCGGCCCCGATCCACCCCAGCGCCCGCTCGACGCCGGCCCGGTGGGCGTGCTCATCCAGTGACCGGCGAACCCAGGCGGGTGGCTCGACCTGCGGCGCTTCGACGGACGGGGCATCTGCTGCGGCGTCGACGACGCCGGCGAGCCCCGCGAGCCGATCTTTCCGAGGGCGACGGCTCCACCCGTGCAGATCAGCGGCGACGAGCCATGCCGGGCCGCCGTCAGGAGGCAGGCAGATAGCGGTGTCATGCACGGCGAAGTGGACAGCACCTAGCCCCGCCCGTACGGGACGCGCGTCTGGCGGCAGGGCGAGCCACGGCCCGCCCGCGTCCTCGGTCAGGTACCCCACTGCACCACCCACGAAGGGCGGCGTGCCCTCCGGGGCGCGGTCCTGCCGCCACCCGCATGTGGTCCCGAGGTCGTCGAGGGCGTCGGCGTCGGTCACCGTGCCCACCGCGTCGAGGACGATGACCGTCCAACCGCGCACCGTCAGGATCCCGCGGTGCTGTCCACCGGATGTGGCCACGAGCCAGAGCGGGTCGAACCGGCTGGCCGTGCGGGCCGTGGCCACGTGACCGCCCGACATGTCAGGCCCTCGCGGGAACCCCATGCTTGCGGCGGAACTCGTCCTCGTCGAGGTCTTCGAGGTCGTGTTGCAACGAGGCCTCGAATGCCTCGGCCTGCTCCTTGTCGGTGAAGGTCTGGGCCCACACCAGGCTTCCGCTGTCCGCCGCTTGCAGCTGGACGTCGAACATGGTCCCGCCGCCATAGCCCTCCCGCGTCCTGGTCAGGACCCGGAAGCGACGGCGGGCGGGCTCGGTGCTCACGGTCGGCGACCCTCGAATCGTGGACAAGGCGATGAGCCGATGCCCACCCCTGTTAGCCAACCCAGCGTAGCCGAGATCACGCCCCGTGCGCACCTGTCTGACCGCCCCGCACAGCCGCGGGCTCCTCTAGACTTCGACCTCCACTCGAGGAGGCGCATACGGTGAAGATCTACACCAAACGGGGGGACGACGGCACCACGGGCTTGCTGCACGGCGGGCGGGTCGACAAGGACGACTGGAGAACCGAGGCGTACGGCACCACTGACGAAGCCGTCTCCGCGTTGGGCCTGGCCCGTGCTGAGCTCCTCGAACCCGGTGACGGCGAGTGGGCCCACCGGGTGCTCGCCGTCCAGCGGGCGCTGTTCGTGGTCGGCGCGCAGCTCGCAACGCATCCCGACCACTGGCCACAGCTCAGCGACGAGGTCTCCCGTGTGACCGCGACCATGGTCGACGAGCTCGAGTCGGAGATCGACGCCCTGACCCAGCGATTCCCGCTCCCGCAGGAGTTCACCGTGCCGGGCGGAAGGCGGCCTGGGGCGGCGATCGACCTGTCTCGGACGATCGTGCGCCGGGCGGAACGTCAGGTGGTCCACCTGCACCGCGTCGGGCTGCTGCCCGACGAGACCGTGCTGCGGTACCTCAACCGACTCTCGGACTACCTCTTCGTACTCGCCCGCTGCGTGGAGGGTGGGGCGCACACGCGCACGCGCGACTAGAGCACGGCGGGATGCATCACCTAGATGCGTGACCCAGGAGCCTCACCCGGTGCCTACCTGCGCGGAACGTCTACTCGTAGGTGTGCTCGGGGCCGGGATAGTCGCCGCCTTCGACCTCGGCCTGGAACGCCTTGACCGCGTCGTGGACGGTGCTGCGCGTGTCGGCGTAGGCCTTGACGAAGCGAGGCAGGCGGCCCGCAGTCCGGCCGAGCACGTCGTCGATCACGAGCACCTGCGCATCGGTCGACGGGCCGGCACCGATGCCGATCGTCGGGATCGGCACCTCCTGGGTCACGCGTCGGGCGACCTCGGCGGGGATGCACTCCAGCACGACGGCGAAGGCCCCTGCCTCCGCCAGTGCACGGGCGTCGGCGACGATCCGTGCGGCGGCGTCGTCGTCGCGGCCTTGCACCCGGAAGCCGCCGAACTGGTTGACCGACTGAGGCGTCAGACCGAGGTGGCCCATGACGGGGATCCCCGCGGTGGTCGCCCGCGCCACGAGATCGACGACCGCGGCCCCGCCCTCGACCTTGACCGCGTGCGCGCCGCCCTCCTGCAGAAGGCGGCCGGCAGCCCGCAGACCTTCGCTCGCCGAGGCCTGGTAGCTCATGAACGGCATGTCGGCCACCACCAACGCGCGGCGTGTGCCGCGGCGGACCGCGCGGGTGTGGTGGAGGACGTCATCGATGGTGACCGGGATCGTCGAGTCGTGCCCCAACACCACCATCCCCAGCGAGTCGCCAACCAGGATCACCGGCACGCCGGCCTCATCGAGCATCTCCGCGGTGAGGGCGTCGTAGGCGGTTAGCATCACGAAGCGCTGTTCGCGATGCTTCATCGCTACCAGGTCGGTCACCGTAACCGGGCGGACGGCGGACGAATGCGTGCTCATGCGGATCACCTCACGGCCTGCCGGCCCTACGCCTTCGGCTCGGCGTAGCGTCACGGGTCCAGCGGCAAGCAAGATGGTACCCGGCCTGGAGGCCGGTAGGCGTGGTGGCAAGCGGAAGGCCGAGTATGCAGGTGCTGCTGCAGCGCGTTGCCTGGGCGGACGTCCGGGTTGACGGGGACGTGACCGGCCGGATCGAGCAGGGCCTCGTGGCGCTGGTCGGCGTCGGGCAGCGATCCACGGCCGACGACGCCCAGTGGCTGGCGTCAAAGACCGCAGCACTGCGTGTATTCGGCGACGCGTCGGGGCGCATGGATCGCTCGGTGGCGGAGCAGGGCGGCAGCGTGCTGGCGATCAGCCAGTTCACGTTGTACGGCGACGTCCGCAAGGGCCGTCGACCGTCGTTCACCGCGGCCGCTGACCCTGCGCAGGGACAGCGACTCTTCGAGGAGTACTGCGATGCGCTGCCCGTGCCAGTCGCCCGAGGGGTGTTCGGTGCCCATATGCGCATCGGCCTGGAAGCCGACGGCCCTGTGACCTTGCTCTTGCGTTCCGAGGATGGTCAACGTACTTGACGCGATCGAACTGATATGTTGTCGTTGTGTCGTGTGTGGTAGTTGAGGCGGGAGTTGCGCACAGCCCTCAAGAGGATTCAAGGAAGCAAAGAGGGCTGTCGACGGTTCGGGGGGATGCGGGCGTGGCTGGCATGTTCAGTCACCGCAGGCGGGCCTGACGGGACTGGAGCAATGGAACCCGACCGAATACGACCGGCAAAGGACGAAACGGCTCGTCGGCTGATCAATGCGGTTGAGACCGAGTTGGACGTGGATCTTCAACTCGTTTCGGCCTCCTCGACCCCGTCGGTCCCCCCCGGCGGGCGCCTGCTTCCGCTCGCGGACGCGACCGGGCGTCCGCAGGGGTGGGTGCGGGTCATCCCGCGCTGCGGCAGCGCGGCCACGATCGACGACCGACTGCTGCGCGTGGTTGCGCAGGTGCTCAGCGAGACCAAAGGCGCGGGACCCGAGGTGCAGGCGGGAGCAGATCGCATCCACGAGATCTTGCATCGGGAAGACATCAGCATGGTCTACCAGCCGATCTTCGATCTCACGAGCGGGGTCGCGGTCGGCTACGAGGCGCTGTCGCGCTTCCCCAGCCCTCCGGGGCGGCCCCCGGACCAGTGGTTCGCCGAGGCCGCGACCCTCGGGCTCGGTGTCCAGCTCGAGGTGCTCGCCGTTCGTCGGGCCCTGGCCGCCCTGGAGCGTCTGCCCGAGGACGTCTACGTCTCGGTCAACGTCTCGCCCGCGGCCGCTTCGTCGGAGGAGCTGGCCAGGGCCCTCGCCGGCGTCGCGGTCCACCGGGTCGTGCTCGAGGTCACCGAGCACGCAGAGGTCGATGATTACGGGGTGCTCAACACCGCGATCGAACGACTGCGGCGCCGGGGCGCGCGCCTCGCGGTGGACGACACCGGCTCAGGGTTCGCCAGCATGCGCCACGTCCTGCGGCTCGCACCCGACATCATCAAGCTGGACGCCACCTTGACCCATGGCATCGACAGTGATTCGGTGCTGCGCG
>SLAO01000047.1 GCA_007126835.1 Nitriliruptorales bacterium
AAGGCCGATGCCCGGCCCGAGCGTGGCGAGGCCGTAGACGAGGCCATTACCCAGGTTCTCCATGCGTTCCTCCTTGCGGCGACCCTCGCGCCGCGCGCTTGCAACGGTCAGTCGATACGGGTTAGTGGGCGGGCTCCACCGACGAGGCGATGTAGACCGCAGTGAGCATCGTGAAGATGTACGCCTGCAGGGTGATGATCAGCAGCTCGAAGCCGAAGACCAGCGGGCTCGCGACGAGGCCGAACACCCCGACCATCCACCCCACTGGCATCGACGGCAGGAACACGTGGATGGTCACGAGCGTGATCACCACGAGGATGTGGCCGGCGACCATGTTCGCGAAGAGTCGGATCGCCAGGGTGAACGGCCGCAGCACCAGGTTCGAGACCACCTCGATGGGCGTCAGGATCACATAGAGGAACTTCGGCACGCCCGGCGGGAACGCGAGCTCCTTGAAGTAGTGACCGGCGCCTTGCTCCTTGATGCCGACCCCGACGAAGACCAGCCAGGAGATCAGCGCCAGGAACATCGGCCAGGCGATGCGTGACGTGGGCGGCAGCATCATGCCGGGAGTGATCTTCGCCACGTTCATGAAGAAGATGAACACCATCATCGTCGTGAGCAAGGGCACGAACCGCACACCCTTGGGCCCGATGATGGCGATGGCGATCTCGTTGCGGACGAAGTCGACGATCGCCTCGCAGGCGGACTGCAGCTTGCCTGGCACGATCTTGGGGCTGCGGAACGCGATGACGAACAGCCCCCCAGCCACCAGCGTCATGAACCACGCGATCAGGATCGTGCGGTTGATCCACAGGTCGAACCCCGCGATCTGGAACTCGATCACCGGGGGGAAGCTGAAGAGCGCGTTGATGGGGTCCAGCGCACCCTCGAACTCCCCGCCCCATTCGGCGGCAGCGAGGACTGGCGGTGGTCTCACGGGTTCTGGCTCCTCGTCGTACCGGTCTCGACCCGGAACAGGTCCGGGCTGCGCGCCAGCAGGCGCAGCTCGTAGGCAAGCGTCACAGCGACGGCGACCGCCGTCGCGATGGCGAGGCTCTCGCGGTGCAGCCCTTCCACCCCGGATAGGGCAGCCAGCGCGGCAGCGTAGAGCAGCAGCCGTGCGAGCGCACCTCCGACCAGGACCCCCAGCGCACCGCCGTGACCACGGGCCGCTGCCCACGCCAGCGCCAGGGCCGATCCCACGAACAACAACGCGACGAACGACAGCCCGATCGCTGCCCCCAGCACGCCGGGCCGACCAGCCACGGCTCCGGCCACGGCCAGGGTGGGAACCGCGGTGACGATCAGGGCGATCGCCGCGCCCAGGGCGAGTCGGCGCTCCCCTGCACCCGGCCGTGGTTGGCGCAGAGCGCCGGCGTCGGGTCCGGCCCGGTCGGCCTCATCGTCGGCGGGCCCAGGGTGGAAGTCGGCGTGGTCAGTTCCGGAGTCGGTGTGCCGGGGAGCCGCGGAGCCGTCAGACACCTGGGGTCTCCCCCCGCGCCCGGCCGCCAACGTCAGCGGGTCCCACCGACGCCGGCTTCCTGCCCGGCTGTTCCTGCGCGAGCGCGGGCTCTGAGGCCTGTCCGCGAGTGGCATCGTCGGTCTGCATCGCGTCGCGGCTGCGCAACCAGATGAGGTACAGGCCGGCGGCGTAGCCGATCAGGGCGCCGGCGACCATCACCCAGGGTTCCGTACCGAGCCACTGGTCCGCGAGCCACCCAAGCCCCATCCAGGTCAGGATGCCAGCGAGGAGCTCCATGCTGTAGACGGCAGACTGGTCCACGCCGCGCGCCAGGGCTCGCAAGGGCGGCGCCGGCGAAGCGGCGCGGGACTCGGTGTGAGGCCCCGATGGCCCCTGCTCAGGTGCCGTCATGGCGTGGCCGGAGTGTAGGCAGGCCCGAAACGGAGCGTCAAAGTCCCTCGCGTCGCCCGGGTTCGGGCGGCGATGCGCTGGCCTGGCCGGCATCGGAGCTGCCGTCGACCACATCCCCGTTGCGCCGCCACCGCCACACCACGGCCCCGGCGATCGGCAACAGGCCGGTCGCGACCACCGCAGCCACCAGAGCGGTGGGCAGGACGCTGATCGCGACCGCCCCGAATGCCAGCACCGCAGAGCCGCCGTACATGATCGCGAGGGTGCCGCGGGGGGAGTGGCCGATCGCCAGCAGGCGGTGATGGAGGTGCCGCTTGTCGGGGGCGAAGACGCCTGACCCCGAGCCCAGCCGCCGCGCGATGGCCCACACGGTGTCGGCCAGCGGGACCGCGAGCACCAGCGCCGGGACCAGCACGGGCACCGACACGGCCGCGAAGTCCGAGCGGGTCGGAGCCACGACGGGCCCCAGGGCGCTGATGCCCGCCGTGGCCAGCAGCAGCCCGAGCAGCAGCGCACCGGTGTCGCCCATGAACACCGACGCCGGCGGGCGGTTGTGCACCAGGAAGCCGAGGCAGGCGCCGACGATGACGCTGAGCAGCAGCGGGGCGATCGTGGGGATGTCCAGCCGGGTGGTCTCGGCCACGGCGGTCCACCACAGCAAGGCCGCGGCCGCGATGGCCACCATCCCCGCGGCGAGCCCGTCGAGCCCGTCGGTCAGGTTGACGGCGTTGATCATCACCACGATGGCACCGATGGTGACCAGCCCGGCGAGCTCGGGCGTCAGCGCGACGATCGTCCCAGGGTCGCCCGGGATGTAGACGAAGCGCAGCACCACGCCGAACAGGACCAGCACGCCCGCGGCCATCACCTGCCCTGCGAGCTTGGCTGGTGCCCGCAGGCCGAAGACGTCGTCGATCACACCCACGGCCACGACCGCGACGGCGGCCAGGCCGACGGCCAACGGCTCGCTGGTGGCGGAGAACACCTGCGAGAAGCTGTCGAGCTGGCTGGCCACGGCCAGGGCGGCCAGCACCCCGAGGAGGATCGCCAGGCCCCCGAGACGGGCCGTGGGGCGGTGGTGGACCCGACGGGGACCTGGGTGATCTACCGCCCCGACACGGAACGACAGCCAGCGGGTAAGCGGTGTCAGCGACGCGACGACGCCCGCGGCGACGGCTCCGGCGACAAGGTGGTCGACCACTCCGGTCACGCGTAGATGGGGAACCGCCCGGTCAGCTCGCCGACCTCGGCACGCACCGCGTCGACCTCGTCCTCGCTCTTGAGCACGCGACTGATCAGCCCGGCGATGTCGCGCATCTCGGCGGTGCCCATGCCCTGCGTTGTCACCGACGGCACGCCCACGCGAATGCCCGAGGCCACCATGGGCGGGTGTGCGTCGAAGGGGATGGTGTTCTTGTTGAGGGTGATTCCGGCCTGGTCGAGGCGCTTCTCGGCGACCTTGCCGGTCATGTCCTCGCCCAGGGTGGTGACGTCGGCGAGCAGCAGGTGCGTGTCGGTGCCGCCGGCGACCACGCGCAGCCCCTGGCCGGCGAGGGCCCCGGCGAGCTCGCGGGCGTTGGCGACGACCTGGGAGGCGTAGTCGCGGAACGCAGGCGTGGAAGCCTCCCCGAACGCGACGGCCTTTGCGGCGATGCTGTGCATCTGTGGACCGCCCTGCAGGAATGGGAAGACGGCCTTGTCCACGGCTTTGGCGTACTCCTCACGGCAGAGGATCGCCCCGCCGCGGGGGCCTCGCATCGTCTTGTGCGTCGTGAACGTCACGATGTCGGCGTAGGGCACGGGGCTGGGGTGCGCGCCGCCGGCGACGAGCCCGCAGAAGTGCGCCGCGTCGACCATCAGCTTGGCGCCGACCTCGTCGGCGATGTCGCGGAACGCCGCGAAGTCGAGCTCGCGGGGGTACGCCGTGAAGCCGGCGAGCAGCACCTTGGGGCGGCTCTCGCGGGCGATGCGGCGCACCTGCTCGTAGTCGATCTGCTCGGTGTCCGGGTCCACGCCGTACGCGGCGATCTCATACCACTTGCCGCTGAAGTTGACGGGCGAACCGTGGGTCAGGTGGCCGCCGTGATCCAGCGACATCGCCATGAGCGTGTCGCCATGGCCAAGCCCCAGCGCGGTGAACGCCGCCATGTTGGCCTGCGCGCCCGAATGAGGCTGCACGTTCGCGTGCTCGGCGCCGAACAGGGCCGTGGCGCGGTCGCGGGCCAGGTTCTCGGCGATGTCGACGAACTCGCAGCCGCCGTAGTAGCGGCGGCCCGGGTAGCCCTCGGCGTACTTGTTGGTCAGCACGCTGCCCTGCGCGGCGAGCACCGCCGGCGACGTGAAGTTCTCGCTCGCGATCAACTGCAGGTACGAGCGCTGCCGTGCCAGCTCCGAGCGGATGGCGCCGGCAAGGTCGGGGTCGGCCGCCTCGAGCGCGTCGTAGTCGGGTCCCCAGCTGTTCATGTTGTCTCCTCCGAGTGGGCCTGGCGCGCCACCGAGGCCGCGTCCTGCTCGATCGCGGCGAGCAGGTCCACGCGGCGCTGATGACGCCCTCCGTCGAACGGGGTGTCGAGCCACAGTGCCACGATCTCCTCTGCAAGCCCAGACGCGACGATGCGTCCTCCCATCGAAAGCACGTTGGCGTCATTGTGCGATCGGCTCAACCGCGCGGTGTAAAGATCGTGGCACAGCGCCGCGCGCACGCCGCGCACTTTGTTGGCCGCGAGCTGCTCGCCCTGACCGGATCCACCCAGGACGATGCCACGGTCGGCGTCGCCGTTGGCGACGGCCAGCCCGACCGCCGCGCAGTAGGGCGGGTAGTCGACTGGTTGCTCGCTGGAGGTGCCGAGATCAGCGACGTCGTGTCCCTGCTGGTCGAGCCAGTCGACCAAGTGGGCTTTGAGCGGATACCCCGCGTGGTCGGATCCCACGGCGATGCGCATCACCGGTCCTCCTCGTCGGCTTCGAGCGCTGCGGCGCTGTCGTCGGTGGTCTCGGGCCCAGCGCCCGCGTCGGCGTGGTCCGGGCTCGCTTCATCCGGGCTCGCTTCATCCGGGCTCGCTTCGTCCGGGCTCGCTTCATCCGGGCTCGCTTCATCCGGGCTCGCGTCGTCCGGGCTCGCGTCGTCTGGGCTCGCGTCGTCCGCGCCGGGCCCGGCCGCGCCGGCGTCCCCACCCGGGGCAGCCGCGCCGGGCTCGGGCAACTGCCCCGTAGCGGCGAGGACGTCGGATTCCGGCAGGGCACCCTGCCGCAGGAAGGTCACCACCTCCCCACGGGACACGTCCACGATGGTCGACCGCTCGCCCTCCCGCGTCCCGCCGTCGAGGTACAGGGCGACGCCGTCGCCAAAGTGCGCCCGAGCGGCGTCGGCGGTGGTAGCCGCCTCCCGACCACGGCGCGTCGCGCCGGTGCCCGCCAGCGGGCCGACCTCGTTGATCAGCTGCTGCAGGAAGGGCTCGTCTGGTAGCCGGACCGAGACGGTGCCACCCGTGTTGCCCAGGTCCCAGCTCATGCCCGTCATCGCACGCAGCACCAGCGTCAGGGGACCCGGCCAGTGCTCGGCAGCCAGACGCTCGGCGACCTCGGGGACCTCGGCAGCCAGCGCCGAAAGCTGTCTGGGGCGTCCGATGAGGACCGGCAGCGGCCGGTTCCGTCCCGATCCGCGCACCCGCAGCAGCCGGCGTGTGGCTTGCGGTGAGAAGGCATCAGCCACCACGGCATAGACCGTGTCTGTGGGCACGACGAGGAGACGACCGTCGCCAAGCGCCGTAACGGCACGCTCGAGCGCCTCCGGGTCGTCGATTGCCAGTGTGTCGCTCACGGGGCCGATCCTAGGCCCGACGAGGCGAGGGCGCGTGCACCGGCCGTCGCGCGAGGACTACGCGCTCCCGCCCGGCGAGGTCCTTCTCGATCGCGACCGCCTCCAGACCCGCCCCGGCCGCGCGCTCCGCGGTCGATCCTGCCCGGTGCTCGCTCGTCTCGAGCAGCAACCACCCGCCGGGCCGCAACCATGCCGGCGCCGCCAAGATCAGCCGGTCACTGATCTCATGGCCGGTGGCGCCCGCCACCAGAGCGGAGCGAGGATCCCAGTGCGCGACCTCGGGCGGCAGCTCCGCGAACTCCTCCGCGGTGACGTATGGGGGGTTGGCGACGAGTACGTCCAACCGACCGCGCAGACGCGTGGGAAGGGGCTCGAGCAAGTCCCCGCGGACGACCTCGACGGACACGGCGGCCCGTTTCGCGTTACGGCGGGCCACGCCCACCGCGACCTCCGAGATATCGGTTGCGTACACCGCGCTGGGCCGCGCCTCGGTGGCCACGGCGATGGCGATCGCCCCGGTGCCGGTGCACGGTTCGACCACGATGCCCCCCGGCGGAGTGCGAGAGACTGCCTCGCCGGCGAGCACCTCGGTTTCCGGGCGGGGGATGAACACGCCGGGGTGGACCTCGAGTTCGAGGTAGCGAAACCCTGCAGTGCCAAGGATCAGCTGGAGCGGCTCGCGGGCAATGCGCCGTTGGATCGCCTCGTCGAGCCTGGGCGGGGAAACGTGTCGCAGCAGCAAGCGTGCGTCGACGTCGGGCGTTTCCACCCCGGCCTCAGCGAGGCGCTGCGCCAGCGTGGCGGGCTCGGTCGGGGCGTTCATCTCGCACCCCTCCCGCGCCGCTTGTCGCAAACACCACCCCCAGCGGGCGCTAACGCGACACGCCAGCCACCACCCCCGCGCCGCTTGTCGCAAACACCACCCCCAGCGGGCGCTAACGCGACACGCGACCCC
>SLAO01000084.1 GCA_007126835.1 Nitriliruptorales bacterium
GCGGCAGCAGGGGCGGCGGTTTGGCGGCTGCGCTCCGCGCGGCTCTTGCCAGCGGCGTCCACGCGCTGGCTGGTCCCGCCGAGACGGCGCGCAGTGTCAACGGGACGGCCGGACCGGAGTCGCTCGACCGACGACCTGCCGCTCGTTGTGGTGCGCGAGCCGGGCCATGGCCTCGTCGAACGGCAGCCACGCGACGTCGTCGGCTTCGTCGTCGCGGCCGGTGAGGCTGCCGGTCAACGGCCGCATCGTGAAGTAGTGGACGTACTTGTGGTAGCGGACCCCGTCGTCGCGCCACACGAACCAGTAGTCGACCACGCCCAGCTCGCCGGTGATCACGCACTCGATCCCGGTCTCTTCCCGGACCTCGCGGATGGCTGCGGCGGCGTGGTCCTCGCCTTCTTCGAGCCCGCCCTTGGGCAGGGTCCACTGCATCGTCCCGGCCTGGTTCCGGCGGGCGATCAACAGGACCCACCGACCGCTGGGCCGGTCGTCGATCACCAGGCCCCCGGCCGAGACCGCATGGCGGGTGGGATAGCGGGACATGGGGCGCAGGATAGCCCCGAGCTGGTCAAGTCCCTGGCTCCCACAGCCGATACACGCGTGAGCGGCCGCCGGAAACGGTGCTGCCTAGCCGACCCGGGAGCATCACGTGACTGACGTCCACGACTACCTGAGCTATCTGGTAGATAAGCAGGGCTCGGACCTCCACCTAAAAGCGGGAGGCCCGGCCCACGTGCGCATCGACGGGGAGCTGTCGGAGGTCCACGACCTCCCGCCGCTGTCACCGGCCGACACGGCACGCTGCGCCGCTCAGCTGATGGAAGGCGAGGTGGCCGAGCGGTTCCGCGACGCTGACGAGGCCGACTTCGCCTACTCGCTGTCAGGGGTAGGGCGCTTCCGCGTGGCGGTGTTCACCCAGCGGGGCTCGGTCGGCGTGGTGCTGCGGAGGGTGCTGCCCGGCAGTCAGTCGTTCGAGGACCTCGGGCTTCCGCCTGCGGTACGGCGGCTCGCCGAGGAGCATCGCGGGCTCGTGCTGGTCACCGGCCCCACGGGCTCGGGCAAGACGACGACCACGGCGGCGATGCTAAGCCACGTCAACGCCACGCGGCGTTGTCACGTCGTCACGATCGAGGACCCGATCGAGATCCTGCATCAGGACAACCTGTCGATCGTCGACCAGCGCGAGGTGGGCGTCGACACCCGGGACTTCACCACCGCACTGCGCTCGGTCGCCCGGCAGGACCCCGACGTGATCTTCGTCGGCGAGATGCGCGACGTCGAGACGGTCAACGCGGCGCTGCAGGCGGCCGAGACCGGCCACTTCGTGCTGTCCACGCTGCACACCACCAACGCCACCGACACCGTGCACCGCATCATCGACCTGTTCCCACCCCACCAGCAGCATCAAGCCCGGCTGTCGCTTGCGGCCGCCCTGAAGGGGATCGTCAGCCAGCGGCTGCTGCCCCGCCTCGACGGAGGCCGGATCGCCGCCTTGGAGACGCTGGTGATGACCGCGCGCATCCACGAGTTCGTCAGCGACCCCGAGAAGACCGAGATGCTCGAGGACGCCATCGCCGAGGGCGCGTACTACGGGATGCAGACGTTCGACCAGCACCTCCTGGCCCTCTACCGTGACGGCGTGATCGGCTTGAAGGCCGCGTTGTCCGCCGCCACAAGCTCGCACGACCTTCGCGTCGCCATCCGCGCCGCTGGTCTGGAGGGCTGACCGGCCCGTCCGAGGCGCTGGGCGGTCCTGCGGGGTCTAGCATGGCCTCTCCATGAGCGACGACCCCACCACCTCCCAGGAGGCCCAGCTCGCGCGCCTCGTCGCGGTGTACCCGATCGCCGATGAGCTCGGAGCGCGCTTCTCCGCGCACGGCCACGAGCTGTACCTCGTGGGCGGCACCGTGCGCGACACGCTGCTGCGCGGGCCCGGAGCGCAGGACCTCGACTTCGCGACGTCGGCGCGCCCAGAGCAGACCGAGCGGATCGTCGCCGGGTGGGCCGACAGCATCTGGCTGACCGGAGCCCGCTTTGGCACGGTCAGCGCGCACAAAGACGGGTACCAGCTCGAGATCACCACGTTCCGCTCGGACGCGTACCCGGCCGGGTCTCGCCACCCGCAGGTCACCTACGGGAACTCGATCGAGGAGGACCTGGCACGGCGTGACTTCACGATCAACGCGATGGCGGTCAGGGTGCCTGAGCACCGGTTCGCGGATCCGCACGGCGGGTTGTCGGACCTGGCCGAGGGCGCCCTGCGCACTCCCATCGACCCGGAGACCAGCTTCGGCGACGACCCGTTGCGCATGGTCCGATTGGCGCGGTTCTCCGCCGTGATCGACGTCCGGCCCGACGACGCGGCCACCAAGGCCGCTGAGGCCATGGCCGACCGCCTCGACGAGATCAGCCGCGAGCGCATCCGCGACGAGCTCGACAAGCTCATCGTCGGTGCGCACGTCGCCCGTGGGGTCGACCTGCTCGTCGAGACCGGGTTGGCCGATCGCTTCCTGCCCGAGGTCTCCGCGCTGCGGATGCAGCACGACCCCGTCCACCACCACAAGGACGTGTACAAGCACTCGTTGGCGGTCGTGGAGCGCTGCCCCGCCGACGACCGGATCCTGCGACTGGCCGCCTTGCTGCACGACATCGGCAAGCCGGCCACCCGGCAGTTCCACGGCCACGGCAAGGTGTCGTTCCATCACCACGAGGTGGTCGGCGCGCGCATGGCACGAGCCCGGCTGACCGAGCTGCGCTACCCCAAGGACGAGATCGAGGCGATTTGCCACCTGATTGCGCTGCACCTGCGCTTTCACGGTTACGCCGACGAGCCCTGGACCGACGCTGGGGTCCGCCGCTACGTGCGCGACGCCGGCGACGACCTTGCGCTGCGTCGGTTGAACCTGCTGACGCGGGCGGACGTCACCACGCGCAATCGACGCAAGGCCGAGCGTCTCCAAGCTGCCATGGACGACCTGGAGGCCCGGATCGCGGCCCTGCGCGAGCAGGAAGCCCTCGACGCCATCCGGCCCCCGCTCGACGGCAACCAGATCATGCGCCATCTCGGCCTCGAGCCCGGACCCGACGTCGGCCGCGCCCGCCAGATGCTCCTCGACGCGCGGCTCGATCAGGGCCCGATGAGCGAGGAGGAGGCCTACGCGCTCCTTGATGCCTGGGCCGACCGCGACGGGCGGGGTTCCCAATAATTCCCAGATGGCGCCGGCGTCTGAGCAAGGCGCTGACCAGCGCAAATGGCCCCCAAGGGGCCGGTAGACCGGTTTTGCGACGCCTCGGGGCCACCATCGACTGACCGCGGGCTTGACCTTCGACTACAGCAACGATGTTCAGTGTTGAGATCGCCGTCGCTGCCGGAGAAGGCTAAATGGAAGGGATTGCCAGATCCGGTTGGGGCGCGGGGCGCCCGAGCAGATAGCCCTGGCCGAGGTCCACACCGAGTTCTTGGAGCACCTCGAGCTCGGTGGCGCTTTCGATGCCCTCGGCCACGAGCGAGCATCCCGTCATCGCAGCGAAATGGACGAGCCCGGCCACGAGGGCCTGGCGCGCGGGGTCGTCGCCGATCCGGCGGACCCAGGTCCGGTCCAGCTTGACGAAGTGTGGCGCGAGGGCAAGCACGTGGGTCAGGGAGGCATAGCCGGCCCCGGCGTCATCCACCGACAGGTGCACCGGGTCGCCGAGCGAGGTGATGGCGGCCCGCACCGACGCGTAGTCGTCGATGCGGTCGTGCTCGGTCAGTTCCACGGTGACCTGCCGCCCAGCGCCGTGGAGGAGATCGGGAAGGTCGCCGTCGGCGACCAGCAGGCGAGGTGAGACGTTGAGGCTGAGCCCGATCTGTGGGGGCAGCGCACGCGCCTCGGTGATCGCCGACTCCAGCGTGGCCCGCTCGAGCTCGTCGCCGCAACCGGCCTGCGCCGCCTCGAGGAACCGTGTCTGCGGGCTCGCCCCGTCGTCGAAGCGGGTCAGGGCCTCCACGCTGACGGTGCGCAGGTCGTCGAGACGGCGCAGCGGCTGGAACACCGGGTGGAAGGCGTGACTGTCGACCACGCGCATGACCTGCTCGCGGGTGTTCGCGCTCGCGCCCCACGCCTCGCGCTGGGGCAGCAAGAGCATCGCGGCGACGGCGGCGACGTCGATGGCGAGGGCGAGCATGCGGCTGGCGCCCCCTTCTGATGTGGTGTCGCTGATGCCGAGTACGCCGAGCAGCTGATCCTGGGCCAACAGGGGGGCGAACGCCGTGGTCGACGTGTCCCCGAGCAGCTCGAGGTGCTTGTCGTCGGGGAGGGCGCGGTGCTCGGGCCGCTCGACCCAGGGGCCCTCGCCCGCTCGGTCGCGCAGGTGGCGCGACAGGCCGGCAGGCAGGGCGCGGCCCGGCTCCAGGCGACCGGCGAAGGCCCCCTGGACGCCCACGGGAACCGAGATGCCGTCGCCAGAGAACAAGATGAGCGTGACGCCGTCGAGCTGTGGGGTGTGGGACAGCCGCTCGACGATCCGGCGTGCGGTCGCCTCGAGATCGGCGCCGGGACGCAGGCGGCCGAGCTCGGACAGCGTGGTGGTGCGCTCGTGCATGCGCTCTTCGAGCAGCCGCGTCCACTCGGCCTGTCCGCGCAGCTGTGCCCGCACCCTTGCGACGAGCTCGGCTGTCGACACGGGCTTGGCGAGGTAGTCGTCGGCGCCGGCTTCGAGGGCGCGAACGCGCTGATCGACGTCACCCTCGCCGGTCACCACGATCACCGGCAGGGTGCGGGTGGCGGGCCGGTTGCGCAGCGTACGCAGGACCTCCACCCCGTCCATCTGCGGCATGCGGCTGTCGAGCAGAACCGCCGAGATGCGCCGGCTCGCGATCAGCTCGAGCGCTTCACGCCCGCTGCCGGCCTCGACGGCCTCGAAGCCGTTGCGCCGCAGCACCGTAGCGAACAGTGACCGCACCGAGTCTTCGTCGTCCACCACCAACACCGTGTAGGTGTCAGCGCGTGCGTCGGGCGCTCCTGCGAGCGTTTCGTCGGCGAGCGGCAAGGTAGCGTCTCCATTGGCGGAGCATGTCGCGCCCGCGGGGTGCGCGATGGGTGCCCGGTTCAGGAGTCTAGAACCGACGTGCCGGGCAGGCGCGGAGGCGGGTTCGCCCGACGGCGGTCGGCAGGCTGGACGGCTGCCGCAGTCACCCGGGTCGCTGGCTCAGTGGCCGGGTCGCTGCTCGCGCAACACGCCGACGACGCGCTCGAGCAGCGGGTGGGCCAAGACCTCCTCGAGGGTCAGGGTCCGCGACTGCCCGTCGGTGGGCTCGGCCAGGGGCAGCCGCCAGTTGGGGTAGGCGGTGACCGTGCCGGGCATGTTGGGCTGGCGCAGGTCGCCGACCGCGTCGCTGATCGACGCCGCCACCAGCAGCGACGGGGTGCGGGCCAGCAACGCGTGCATCGCCACCACCAGGTCCTCCACGTCGGCGCCCTCGCCGACGAGGCCTTCTGCCCGAAGCAGGGCGAGCAGCCGCTGCCGGTCGTCTTCCTTGCTGGCCCACTCGTCCTCGGCCGCAACCCCGGGGCCCAGCAAGCCGAGGTCCACCCGCAGTCGCACGTCCTCGCCGCGCCACCAACCGGCTGCCGTCGGCAGGTCGTGGGTGGTCACCGACGCCAGCGCGTTGGCGGGGTAATCCGCGGGCGGCTTGGCCTGGCGGTCGTCGTGCGCGGCGCGCTCGAAGTACAGCACCGCCGATCCCAGGACCTGGCGGTCGGCGAGGGTCTCGCGCACACCCGGCTCCACGGTGCCCAGGTCCTCGCCGACGACGACGGCGCCGGCGCGGTGGGCTTCTAGCGCCAGCACACCGAGCATCTGCTCGGAGGGGTACCGCACGTAGGTGCCGGCCTCGGGCGTCATCCCCTCGGGGATCCAGAACAGCCGGAACAGGCCCATCACGTGGTCGATCCGCAGCCCGCCGGCGTGGCGCAGGACCCCCCGGAGCATGTCCCGGAAGGGGGCGAAGCCGGTGTCGGCCAGCCGGTTGGGCAGCAGGGGCGGCTGCGACCAGTCCTGGCCCTGCTGGTTGAAGGCGTCCGGCGGGGCGCCCACCGTCACGCCCAGACCGAGCTCGTCCTGCAGCGCCCAGGCGTCGGCCCCGCCGTGGTCGACGCCCACGGCCAGGTCGTGGATAACCCCGAGCCGCATGCCCGCGTCGGTTGCCGCCCGCTGGCAGCGCTCGAGTTGCTCGTCGCACAGCATCTGCAGCCAGGCGTGGAACGCAACCCGCCCGGCGTGCTCGTCGCGGAAGTCTGACACCGCAGCGTGGGCGGGGTGCTGGAGCTTTGCCGGCCAGGCCCGAAACGGGGTGCCGTGCACCTCGGCGATCGCGCAGAACGTCGCGAACGCTGCCAACGCCGAGCCTTGATCGGCTGCGTAGCGGTCCAGCATCTCCCGCCGGTGGGCGGGCATGGCCGCAAAGGCGCGTTCGAGCGCGGCCAGCTTCGCGGCGAGCACGGCGTCCCGGTCGATCCGCCCGGGATCGGGCTGGGCGGAGCCGGCCAGCCGCAGCACGTCGTCGCGCGTGGTCGGGTCGAGGGCTCCGACCTCGGGCACCTCGTCCACGCGGAGGTACAGGGGGTCGTGGAAGCGCCGGCTTGACGGGTAGTAGGGCGAGGGCTCTACCGGGGTGACCGGCGCTTGGGCGTGCAAGGGGTTGACGACGGCGAACTGGCCGGCGCGCTGGGCGCTCCAGGTCAGCAGCGCGCGTAGGTCGGCGAGGTCGCCGATGCCCCAGCTGTCGCGGCTCTGCAGCGCGTAGAGCTGCAGCATCCACCCCCACGAGCGGGGCAGGTCCGGCGGCAGCGGGCAGCGCCACGGCGCGACGATGAGATGCCCGGTCGATTCCAGGTCCCCGGCCCTGACCGTGAGCTGGTGATAGCCCTGCTCTAGGCCCGCGGGCAACGGCAGGTGGACATCGGCGCGCCGCACCCCGTCGACCGTGCGGTCGTCCGCCCATCCCGGGCGCGTGTCCGCGGGGAGCTCTCGGGTCGACCCGCTCTCGGTCGTCAGCGCCACCTCGACGGACCGCCCCTCGGGCACGCGCAGGTCCACCCCCGCCGGCGCTGCGTCGGTGACGACCGTCGTTGGGGGCACGAGGGCTCGCCACGGCGCGAGACGGGCGTGCTCGAGCGCGCTGCGGGCCTGCTCGTCGCTGTCGACCTCGACGCCGAGGGCGGCCAGCGCCGCGCGGACCGTGTCACGAGACGCTGGCTGCCGACGTCCGTCGTAGCCGTCGTAGCCGGTGCCGATGCCGTACTCGTTGGCGAGGTCGGCAAGCGCTCCCGACACCGGCTCCTGCCCGCTTGTCACCACCCGCTCATGTCCTGCGGCGTGGGCGGCACGTCACGCGTTCTTGGTCTTCCAGAAGATGTCCGCGATCTCGTCGATGAGCTCGAGCAGGCGGCTTCCGGCTGCGGGATCCATGGTCTTCTTCGCGTCTCCGGCCTGCTTGATCGCGCGCCAGAACAAGTCGTGGAGGTTGGGGTAGTCCTCGACGTGGTGCGGCTTGAAGTAGTCGGTCCACAGCACGGACAGGTGGTGCTTGACCAGTTCGGCCCGCTCCTCCTTGATGAAGATGGCGCGGTCGCGGAACACCGGGTCGTCGGACGCGTGGTACTTCTGCGCGATGGCTTCGACCGATTCAGCCTCGACGCGGGCCTGCGCCGGGTCGTAGACGCCACACATCAGGTCGCAATGCGCGTCGACGGTGCGCGGCGCGCGGACCTGGTCTGCGAGCGTGAGGAGGCGGTCAGCGAAGGACATGGTGGCTCCTTGTTGCAAGTGGGTCGCGGGAACCTGCCTCGTACGGCCGTATGCTATCCGCATGCTTGTGCCGGAAACCCGGCTCGGTCCACGCGGACGCTGGATTCTCCTGGTGGGGATGGCCGTGGGCGCCGGCGTCGCCGCGGTGCCGCTGGCGTGGACCCGCGCGCAGGTGCGGGGCCACAGCATGTCCCCCACGCTGCAGCCAGGCGACCGGGTGCTCGTGCGCCGGGGGCGCCGAGGGGCGCGCGGCGACGTCATCTTGTTCCGTGCGCCGGACGGACGCGAGGTGATCAAGCGCCTCGTGGGCGTGCCCGGCGACGTCGTCGCGACCGGCCCGGCGCCGGTCACGCTCGGCGCCGGCGAGGTGGCGGTGGCCGGCGACAACCCCCCCGCGAGCACGGACAGCCGGTCGTGGGGGCCGGGTCCGGTCGGTGCCGTGCGCGGGCGGGTGGTCGGCATTTACCACCCGCCCAACCGCAGGAGGCGCTGGTAAACAGCCCACCCGCCCCGCGCGCGCCAGCAGCTAGACGTGCGAGGGTGCGGGAGCGGGCAGCTCGCCGACCGGCGCGGCGATGAACTCCTCGACCATCTGGCGGCACACGTCGTCGTGGAACTGCGCCGGCGGTGACTTCATGAAGTAGCTCGACGGGCCGAGCAGCGGACCACCGATGCCGCGCTCCAGACCGATCTTGGCGCAGCGGATCGCGTCGATGACCACGCCTGCGGAGTTCGGCGAGTCCCACACCTCCAGCTTGAGCTCCACGTTGAGCGGGGCGTCGCCGAAGTTGCGGCCCTCGATCCGGATGTGGGCCCACTTGCGGTCCTCGAGCCATGGGATGTGGTCGCTCGGGCCGATGTGGATGTCGTCCGCGCCGAGTGGTTCCTCCATCTGGCTGGTCACCGACTGGGTCTTCGACACCTTCTTCGACGACAGGCGGTCACGCTCCAGCATGTTCATGAAGTCCATGTTGCCGCCGAAGTTCAGCTGGTAGGTCCGGTCGATGTGCACCCCGCGGTCCTCGAACAGCCGGGTCAGCACCCGATGGAGGATGGTCGCGCCGACCTGCGACTTGATGTCGTCCCCGACGATCGGCAGTCCCGCCTGGGCGAACCGCTGTGCCCACTCGGGGTCGCTGGCGATGAAGGCTGGCAGGCAGTTGACCAGCGCCACGCCGGCCTCCAGGGCCGCTTCGGCGTAGAAGCGGGCGGCCTGCTCGGAGCCCACCGGCAGGTAGCTGACCAGCACGTCGGCCCCGGACCGGCGCAGCTCGGCGGCCACGTCGACGGGCTCGACGTCGGACTCCTCGGTCATCTCGTGGTAGTACCGCCCGAAGCCGTCGAGGGTTGGTCCCCGCTGCACCTCGACGCCGGTGGGTGCCACGTCAGCGAACTGCAACGTGTTGTTGGGCGCAGCCACGATGGCTTCGGAGATGTCACGCCCCACCTTCTTGGCGTCGACGTCGAAGGCGGCGACGAACTCGAGGTCGCGGACGTGGTAGCCACCGAGCTCGGTGTGCATGAGGCCGGGGACGTGCTCGTCGGCCGGGGTGTCGGCGTAGTACGTGACGCCTTGGACCAACGAGCTGGCGCAATTGCCCACGCCCACGATCGCAACGCGGACGCGCTCCCGCGACCGTGGGGTGTCGGGACTACTCATCGGGCTGCTCCTCTCTGACCCCGGGGCCCGGAGTCTGGGTCTGACTATTTAGGTGGTGAGGTCGGTTGCGTGCGCTCGCCCGGCTCGGCGTCATCGGGCGCTGCCTCGCCGCCCGACAGGTGCGCACGCTCGGCGGAGATGAGCTCGTCGAGCCACGCGATGTCGTGCTCGGTCACCGACACGCCGTGGCGCATCAGCGACAACGTGTAGGTGTCCGCCCGGCGCGCCGCCGACAGCGAGCGGCGGCCCTCAACGAGGCGTTCCTCGAGCGTCTGCTTGCGGCGTTCCAGAAGGCGAATGCGGCTCTCGGGCCGCAGGTAGCCGAAGAACGCCAGCCGCAGCGGGAACTTGTCGTCCTCCCAGGCGCTGCTGGGTCCCTCCTCGAGGAGGTGGAGGAACTCGTCCTCGCCTGACGACGTGATGCGGTAGACGTGTTTGCGCCGTGAGGCCGCCTCCCCGTTGGGCAGCTTCTCCACGAACCCGCGACGCTCGAGCTTCTTCAAGGTCGGGTACAGCGAGCCGAACGAGACCGTCCAGAAGAAGCCGAGGCGTTGCCCCAGCTGTTTCTTCAACTCGTACCCGTGCATGGACCGCTCTTTGAGCAGTCCGAGGATGGCCAGTTCCAGCATCGTGCTCCCGGCTGCGCTCGGAACATGTCGCAACGATATATCGCCACGATACGTCGAGGGTAGCGCGGGCGCAGCCGGCGTCAAACTCGCTAACCATACCCGCGCCACCGAGCGGTCTGGCGCAGCCGAAAACTGGAGCCGCAGACCGGATCGCCGCCTACACTCAAGCGCAATGCAGGGACGGACCAACTACCACCTGGCCAAGCGCGCGCTAGTGCGCGAGGTCAGCCATGGCACCGTCGGGGTGGAGGACGTCTGCGACGCCCACCCCGAGTTGCTGCGCGCGGCGCGAAGCGTCGGCGTCGACGCCGGCCGCGAATGCCCGATCTGCGCTCTGGCCGACCAGCGCGCCAAGGTCCCTGCCGACGAATCGGCGACTCTTCAGCTGGTGACCTACGTCTTCGGCGACGATATCCGGCGACGCGAGGGCAAGATCATCTGGACCCGCGAGGAGCTCGACGAGCTCGCCGAGCGGCACCGCTCTCTGGCCACTTACACCGTCGAGTGCTGCCTGGTGTGCGGGTGGAACCACCTCGCCGAGAGCTTCTTCGTCGGCCGTTCGCACGTCGGCTGAATCGCCGGCGCAGCGCCGGCGCAGCGCGCACCACGAGCCACGTCCGGCTGGACAGCCCGAAACGGCGCCGCCACGCCGCCCGGGTGGCACACTTCCGACATGACCGCCTCCTCCGGGCGGCCTTCCTCGCGAGCGGCGGGACGTTCACGCGGGCAGGGCCGCTCTTCGACTCGAGCACGTCGCGCTGCCACGCGCGCGGGGGTTCGTCGGCGGGGACGGTGGGTGCGGCGTGTTCTCGCGGTAGGTCTCGTCGTCCCGGCGGTGTTCGGGGCTGGAGCAGCGGCGGTTCTCGCGGGGTACGCGTTCGCATCGGTGCCGCTGCCGGGCGACCTCGACACGGCCCCGACGGTCGTCTACGACGTGCACGGTGCCGAGGTCGGCGAGCTGCAGCAGCAGGCGACGCGGACCGACATCGATGTGGGCGACCTGCCCGAGCACGTGCTCGAGGCGGTGCTCGCCGCCGAGGACGCGGGGTTCCGGGAGCACCGCGGGGTCAGCCTGGCGGGCATCGTGCGCGCCGCCTACGCCAACGTCGCTCGCGGCGAGATCCGCCAGGGCGGGTCCACCATCAGCCAGCAGTACATCAAGAACATGACCGGCGAGGATGACGAGACGTTCCTCCGCAAGGTCAACGAGGCCGCACTGGCGGTCAAGCTGGAGCGCCAGTACTCCAAGGACCAGATCCTGGAGCTGTATCTGAACTCCATCTACTTCGGGCGCGGGGCGTACGGGATCCAGGCGGCGGCCCAGGCGTACTTCGCGGTGGACGCCGCCGAGCTGTCGATCGAGCAGGCGGCGCAGCTTGCCGGGATCCTGCCGGCGCCGAGCAGCTTCGACCCGGGCGACAACCCCGAACCGGCCGAGCGGCGTTATCGCTACGTGGTCCAGCGGCTCCTCGACGAGGGTTGGATCAGTGCCTCCGAGGCCGGCGCGATGCGTGCGTCGCAACCCGAGGTCGTGCCAGCGCGGGCGTTCGTGGCCCGCCAGGCGCCCTTCTTCTTGGCCATGGTCGAGCGCGAGCTGGCCGGGCTGGTCGGCGAGGAGCACGTCCACCGCGGCCTCGAGGTGCGCACCACCTTGGACCTCGACGCCCAGCAGGCCGCCGAGGCCGCCTACCACGAGGCTTTCGACGCGCTGCCGATCCCCGAAGGGGCGACCCGTCCCACTGGCGCGCTGGTGTCGGTGGACCCGGCCACGGGGGGCGTCCGGGCCATCGTGGGTGGGCCCGACTACGCCAGCGACCAGTTCAACCTGGCCACCGGGGGGTCCGAACGCGCTGGCCGCGGTCCCGGCTCGACGTTCAAGCCGTTCGCGCTGGCGGCGTGGGTCGAGCGCGGATGGTCGCCCGACAGCCACGTCAGCTCCCCGGGAGAGCTCGTCTTGGAGGCCGACGAGCTCGGCATCGAGCAGGACTGGGAGCTGGCGAACTTCGGCCTCGCCGACCACGGCACGGTGACCCTGCGCGATGCCACCGTGCAGTCGTCCAACACGGCGTTCGCCCAGGTCGCGCTGGAGGTCGGTTCGGAGTCGGTGCTCGACGTCGCCCGGCGCGCGGGGGTGGACCGCGCCGGCCGGATGCAGGCGGACCCGTCGCTCGTGCTGGGCACCGGCGAGGTCACCCCGTTGGAGCTCGCGCAGGGCTACGCGACGTTCGCCGCCGGCGGCACGCACCGCGAGGCCATCACGGTCTTGGAGGTCACGCGCACCGGCGAGCAGGTGTACCAGGCCAACACGGAAGGGCAGCGGGCGTTCTCCGAGCAGGTCGCGCACACCGTCAGCGACGTGTTGCGGGAGGTCATCGACCGGGGCACCGGGACCACGGCGCAGATCGGGCGGCCGGCTGCGGGCAAGACCGGCACGACCCAGAACCACGGCGACGCGTGGTTCGCCGGCTACACGCCGGATCTCGCCACCGTCGTGTGGATGGGCAACCGCGACGACCGCACCGCCATCGCCGGGGAACCAACCGGTGGCGGATTCCCCGCCGAGCTGTGGCGCAACTACATGCTCGAGGCGCTCGAAGGGGTCGAACCCACCGCGTTCCCCGCGCCGCCAGGCGACCTGGCGATGCACGACCTCGACGACGACCCCGACGCCCTCGCGATCGACCAGCCCGTGTGCGCCGAGGACGAGGTGCTGGCGCCGGCTGATCTGGACGACCCGGACGGTGCGCAGATCTGTGTCGCAGCCGAGCCAACTGAGGCGCCCACCCAGGAGGCTCCACCCGAGCCGACGCAGGAGCCTTCGGCGCCACCGTCCGAGGAGCCGGCCGCTGACCCGGAGCCCTCCCCGTCGGCGTCGCCCTCTCCGTCAGCCCCGCCGTCGGGCTCTGATTCGGGGTCGGGGTCTGGTTCGGGGTCGGGGTCTGGTTCGGGGTCGGGGTCACCGTCGCCGTCGCCGGCACCCTCGCCGTCGCCCAGCCCGAACCCCGGCGGATCGGACCCGGCGCCCGCTGACCCCGCGCCCGACTCCTCTGAGGACACAGCGGGCGCTGCCGGCGGCTGAGCGCATCTTGCGTGGCGGAGGGGGTGGCGCGGAGGGCGGGCTTGGTGCGAACATCTCGATCCTGGCCGCGCGGGTTCACCGATCGAGGGGTCGATGGGGCAAGAGATCACCGTCCGCCACATCGGCGACGACGAAGCAGCGATCGTCGCGTCACTCGCCGTCGACGCGTTCGCCGAGTACGCGGCGGCGATGTCGCCGGACGCGTGGTCCGCGTTCGCCCGCGAGATCGCCAGCGTGGGCTCGGGCCCGAGCGACGACGAGATCCTCGTCGCCCAGCGCAACGGCGACATCGTCGGGACGCTGGTGTCCTACACCCACTGGGAGGGCGCCCAGACCGACGCCTGCAACATCCGCATGATCGCAGTGGCTCCAGCGCACCGAGGTGCGGGGATCGCCAAGGCCCTGCTGACCGACGCCATCGACCGCTGCCGCCGCGCGGGCAAGTCGCGCGTGGTGATGGCGATCAACGCGGAGATGGGTCCCGGCCGGAGCCTGTGCGAGCGGTTGGGCTTCGAGCGCTACCCCGCCATGGATCACATGCCGGCGCCTGGCATCCACGTGCAGGGGTACCAGTTGCTGCTGTAGAGCTAAGCCTCGAGGCGTGCGGCGTGCATCCACCACCCCGCTTGTCGCGAAAGCACCCCGATTCGGGTGTTGGGGCGACACGCGCCACCCGGGACGACCCTGGACTGCCGCAAAGCGGCTACCCAAAACCGGGCTTTCCGCCCACGACTGGTACATCTGCACGAGGGGTCGTGCAGATGTACCAGACGGGTCCGATATGTCCATATGCCGGGCTTTGTCGATGCCGAGGCCTGCGTCGTGGGAGCTCCCACATGGCGGCGTCGTGCGCCCCACGGGCAACGACACGTCGTACTGCCCCCCACGGCGAGGAGGCCTTTCTGTCGATCCCGGTGGCCGCAACGTCCACATGGCCCGCAACCCCAGTCTAGGTCCAGATGACGGGTCCCTTCGGGCAAGGAGTCCCTACGGGTGTTGGTTGCTGTTAAGCGTCGGCTTCCTGAGGGCGTTGGCTCCCTGGAGGCGTCGCCGGTTGACCCTCGGGTGCCTCACGCCTCGTCTGGCTCGTCGGCGAGCGCGATCCGGACGCGCTTGTTCGCCTTGCCCTTCGACTCCGTCTTGACGACTTTGACCGAGCCGACCTCGGCGGTGGAGGCGACGTGGGTGCCCCCGTCGGCCTGCTTGTCGAGGCCGACGATGTCGATCACCCGCAGCGGGTTGATCGAGGCGGGGATCAGGTTCGCCTTGGTGCGGATCAGCGCGGGATCGGTGTCGGCGTCGGACCGGTCGACGAACGCGACCATCACGTCACGGGCCCGGGCGATCTCCTCGTTGATCCGGCGCTCGATGCGGTCGCCGAGCTCGGTCGACATGGCGTCGAGCTCGAAATCCAATCGGCCTCGGCCGGGCTCCATGTTCCCGCCGGTGACCGCGACGCCGAAGTCGGCCCAGATGACCCCGCACAGCACATGCAACGCGGTGTGGGTGCGCATCAACGACAGGCGCCGCTCCCAGTCGAGGTCGCCGCGCACCTCGACGCCGGGCTCGGGCAGGTCGTCGCCGTCGAGCCAGTGCCACACGAGACCGCCGTCGGCCTTCACCTTGGCCACCGCCGCCTGACCGCCGTGCCAGGTGAGCATCCCGGTGTCGGGCGGCTGACCGCCCCCGCCGGGGTAGAACGCGGTGCGGTCAAGGGCCACGCGCCCCTCGTCGGCGTCGATCGCGGCCACGCGGCCTTCGAAGTCTCGTACGTAGGCGTCGGTGGCGTAGAGAAGATCGGTCGGTTCCATGGCCGGTGACCTTACCGCGCCCGGGGGCGGTTGGCGTGTCGCAGTAGCGCCCGCTGGGGGTGGTGTTTGCGACAAGCCGGGCGTTGGGGGCGGTTGGCGTGTCGCAGTAGCGCCCGCTGGGGGTGGTGTTTGCGACAAGCCGGCAGCGCGCGGGGCCAAAGCCGCACCACGCCGAATTCGACCTCAAGACGGTCAGCCGAACCGGCAATGCGATCAGCTTCAGGCCGGATGGGGCCCCCCGTCCCAGCACCACCGGGCTGAACGGCCGGCGCCGGCATGGCCTGCCAGGGCACACCCTAGGACAGACCCCGGCAGTGGGTGGGGTGGAGTCGCGAGGAGCGCGTCATGCGCTACGACGTGGCAATTATCGGCGGTGGAGTCGTCGGGTGCGCGATCGCCCGAGAGCTGTCTCGATACCACCTCGACGTGGTCTTGCTCGAGCGCGACGCCGAAGTCGGCTTCGGCACCAGCAAGGCCAACTCCGGCATCATCCACGCCGGAGCCCACGCCAAAGAATCCACGAGGATGGGACCGCTCGAGTGGGCGGGCAATCAGCGGTGGGGACCGCTCGTCGAACAACTCGGTATCGGTTTTCGCCGAGTGGGGGAGCTCGTCGTCGCCGTCGAGCCCGAGCAGATCCACACCCTCGAGGAATTGCTGGCGCAAGGCCTAGCGCGGGGAGTGCCCGGACTCGAGCTCTGGGAGCCCGAGCGGATCCGCCAGGCCGAGCCCAACATCAGCGAGGACATCCTCGCTGCGCTGTGGGCCCCCACCGCCGGGGTCATCAACCCCTACGAAGCGACACTGCTCCTGGCCGAATCGGCAGCCCGGAACGGCGTGGAGGTGCACACCGACCGGGAAGTGCTCGCACTGGACAGCGACGCGGACGCCACCTGGACGGTCAAGACGGCAGCGCAGACCTACACGGCTCGGTTCGTCGTCAACGCAGCCGGCCTGCGGTCCGACCACATCGCTGAGCTCGCCGGCGTCGGCGACTTCAAGATCAACCCCCGCAAGGGCGAGGAGTACCTCCTCGACAAGCGCGTCGCCGGGTTGGTCTCGCGGATCATCTTCCCCTGCCCGACGCCCAAGACCAAGGGGATCCTGGTCATCCCCACCGTGGACGGCACGATCATGGTCGGGCCCACCGCCGAGGACATCGACTCGAAGGACGACACCGCGACCTCAGAGGAGGGAGCCGACAAGGTCTTCCGCTCCGTCCAGCGGCTCGTGCCGGGCATCAGCCGCAAGGACGTGATCGCGTCATTCGCGGGCCTCCGGGCCGAACCCACCACCGGCGACTTCATCATCGGTCCGACCGCCCGCAAGGGTTTCATCAACGCCGCGGGGATAAAGTCCCCTGGCCTGACCTCGTCGCCGGCCATCGCAGCCGAGATCGTCGACGTCCTCGCCGACGAGGGCCTCGGGTTGCGCCTGCGCGACGACTTCGAGCCCACCCTGCCCCACCCCGCGCGCTTCGCGACGCTGTCGCTGCACCAGAAGATCCAGCTGGCGGCTGCCGACCCGACGTACGCGCGCCTCGTGTGCCGCTGCGAGCACATCACCGAGGCCGAGGTCACCGACGCGATCCGGCGGGGCTCTCACACCCTCGACGGTGTCAAGTTCCGCACCCGAGCGGGCATGGGGCGCTGCCAGGGCGGCTTCTGCACGTGGCGGGTCATGGAGCTGCTGGCGCGAGAGCAGGGCATCCCGGTCACCGAGGTGACCAAGCGGGGCGGGAACAGCTGGGTCGTGCGCCCGCGCCAGGACCCTGTCTCAGAGGAGGTCGCGTCGTGACGATGACCACGCAGCCGCGCCACCTCGCGTCCTACTATGACGTGCTGGTGGTGGGCGGCGGTCCTGCGGGGCTGGCGGCCGCCCTCGGCGCACGCGAGACCGGTGCTGAGCGCGTGCTCGTCGTCGACCGGGAGCTCGAGGCGGGCGGGATCTTGCTGCAGTGCATCCACTCCGGGTTCGGGCTGCGCTACTTCCGCGAGGAGATCACCGGGCCCGAGTACGCCGAGCGGTCCCTGGAGCAGGCGCTCGAATCCCACGTCGACGTGCTGTCGGACGCGTTCGTCTTCGACGTCACCGAAGACCGCACCGTCGCGATCATGTCCCCCACGGTCGGCGTGGCGACGACCACCGCGGCCAGCGTGGTGCTGGCCATGGGCGCACGGGAGCGCACCCGCGGCGCGATCGCCATCCCCGGCACCCGCCCGGCTGGGGTCCTGACCGCGGGGCTGGCCCAAAAGCTCGTCAACCTGCACGGGTACCTGCCCGGGCGGCGCGTGGCGATCCTGGGCTCGGGCGACATCGGTTTGATCATGGCCCGTCGGCTGACCCTCGAAGGCATCGACGTGGTCGGGGTGTTCGAGCTGATGCCCCACGCCAACGGGCTGTCCCGCAACATCGTCCAGTGCCTCGACGACTTCGACATCCCCCTGCACCTGTCGACCACCGTGGTCGACATCGTCGGTCACGACCGCGTCGAGAAGGTCACCGTCGCCCCGGTCGACGCGCACCTGACCCCGCAGCTCGACCGCTCATGGGACGTGGCCTGCGACACGTTGCTGCTGTCGGTGGGTCTGATCCCCGAGAACGAGCTGTCGCGGCAGCTGGGCGTGCGCATGGACCCGCTGACCAACGGGCCAGTCGTCACCAGCGAGATGGAGACGTCGGTGCCCGGCGTGTTCGCCGCCGGCAACGTGGCGCACATCAACGATCTGGCCGACTGGGTCAGCGAGGAGGCGCTGATCGCTGGCCGCGCCGCCGGCCGACGTGCCACGGGTCAGCGGGTGCCCGCGGACAACATCCGGGTGCTGCCGGGCCGCAACGTCGCTTCGGTCGTGCCCCACTCGATCTCAACGGATCGGGTCCACACGCTGTACCTGCGGGTCAAGGAGCCGATGCTCGAGGACTCGCTGATCCGCCTCGGCGACGTCCACGAGCGCAAGGTCCGGGCGCTCGTACCGGCCGAGATGGCTTCGATCAAGGCCGCCCCGCGTCTGCTGGAGGACTTTCACGGCGACGCGCTGCGCATCGACGCGGTCCCGGCGCAGGAGGTGACCACATGACCACCGCGCCTGTGGAGACCACGACGTACCTGTGCACCGGATGCCCGCTGGGCTGCCGGTTGGAGGTCGATGCGGTCGAGGGCGACATCGTCGAGATCCGAGGGTTCGACTGCCGCAAGGGCGAGCGCTACGCCCGGCAGGAGCACCTCGACCCCCGCCGGCCGGTGTCGACCACCGTGACCATCGAGGCGGGCACGCTGCCGCGGCTACCGGTCCGGACCGCCGAGGCGTTCCCCAAAGACGAGGTCATGCGTCTGGTCCGGCAGTTGCAGGCGATGCGCGTCGTTGCGCCGGTCGCCAGAGGTCAGGTCGTGCTCGACGACGCGCTCGGGTCGGGCATCGACGTGATCGCCACGCGCAGCATGGCCGCCGATCCCGAGGCTGACGCCGGCGACGCCGGCGGGGATCCTCAGCGCGCGCGCAGCAGCGCGGTGTAAAGGGTCAGCCCAGGGCCGAAGGCCATCGCCACCACCGGGTCACCCGGCGCCAGCTCGCCTCCCCCCAGCAACCGGTCGAGGATCAGCAGCACGGTGGCCGACGAGCAGTTGCCCCGCTCGGCCAGCACCGCGCGGCTGTCAGCCACCGCGTCGTCGTCAAGCCCGAGGCGCTCGGCGACCACGTCGACGATGCGCGGGCCGCCGGGGTGGATCGCCCAGCCGCGCACGTCTTCGGTGGCCAGGCCGTGGCGGGTCAGCAGCTCCGAGACCGTGGCTGCGACGTGCTCGCGCAGGACCACCGGCACGCGCGGTGACAGTCGCATCCGAAAGCCGAGGTCGGTGACGTCCCAGGCCATCAGGTCCGCGCGGCTCGTGTCGGTGCGCGCGGCCACGTCGACGACCTCGAGGCCGCGGCCGGCCGAGTCGGGCAGCACGGTCACCGCCGCGGCGGCGTCGGCGAACAGCGCATGCGCCACCATCTGCTCGGGGTCGTCGGAGGGCGGCTGGATGTGCAGGCTGGTCAGCTCGACCGACAGCAGCGCCACGCGGTGCCCGCGGGCGTTGGCCGCGTCAGCGGCCGTGGCCAGAGCGGGCAGGGCGGCGTAACACCCCATGTGCCCGACGTGGAGGCGTTGCGCGCCGGGCGCCATGCCCAGGTCGCGGGCCAACAGGACGTCGAGCCCGGGAGTCGCGTACCCCGTGCAGCTGACGACGATCAGCGAATCGACGTTGTCGGCCTTTATGCGGGCGTCCCCCAGCGCGCTGGTCAGCGCGGACTTGCCCAGGGGCATCGCCTCGGTCAGAAACCGGCGCATCCGCTCGCCGGTGGGCCAGTGCGACAGGTCCTCGACGCGCGGATCGGCTACCCCGTGGCGGGTCGTGACCCCGGCGCGTTCCCAAGCGCGACGAGCCACGCGGCTATCGCCGTAGAACTCGGCGAAGAAGCCGTCCCAGAGCTCGTCCTGGCGCATCGAGGGGGGCAGGGCGAAGCCCGACCCCGACAACGTCGCTGTCACATCCACCTCGATCGCGGCGTCGGTTTTGACGCGTGTTGCCGAAACCCTATCCCTTGGTAGACGGTCCAAGCACCGTTCGACGGGATCATCCGGACGGGCCGTCGGCGGTTTACGAGGAACCGCACGTAGTCCAGCGGGTGCACCCGCAGACCCCGGGTGATGACCGTGACGCCGTGACGCGCAAAGGCGGTCCGCAGCCGACGAGGCGAGACGAACAGCGCCGGATCGTGGATGCGCGGCGGCGGGCCTCCGGGCAGTCGCTCTTGCACGTAGCCCACCACGACCCGCGACAGGAGGTTGTCCGCCACCGTGTCGATGATCACGATGCCCCGGGGGCGGCAGATCCGCGCGGTCTCGGCCACGGCCGCGTCGAGGTCGGCCACGTGCTCGAAGATCTCGCCGGCCACGACGACGTCGGCGACGGCGTCGGGCAGCGGCAGCTGGGTGACGTCGCCGGTGATCGGCGCGACACCCGCGGCGCGCGCTTGGACCAGCGCCGCCTCGTTGAGGTCCACGCCCACGTGGCGGTACCCGCTGACATGGGGGCCCAGCAGCCCGCCGCCGCAAGCCAGGTCAACCAGGACCGCCTCGTCCCGGCTCGGTGGGGGGACGAGGTTGGCACGGGAGGCAGCCAGCCAGTGCAGCGCCGCGAACGCGCCGTCGGGGCGCCACCAGTGCGCCGCCAGGTCGTCGTACTGCCGGGGATCGTTGCGCGCTCGTCGCGGATGGCGGCTCACCAGCGGGGCTTTCGTTTCAGCGGCGCAACGCGCTGCCGGGTCCGGCCCATGCCGCTGTCCGCTCGCCGGCGGGGCTCGCCGATCGCTCGCCGGCGGGGGTCGCCCATCGCTTCGCGGCGGGGCTCGCCGATCGCTCCTCAGGCATCGAGCGGGTTGCGGCCGAGCGTGGCGCCGTTGAGGTCGGTGACAGCGCCCCAGGCGTCGGCGAGCTGCTCGACCGAGGGGATCTCGCTGAACTCCGCGCCCGCGCTCTGCATGAGCGCCACGCGGGCGTAGTTGCCTCCCCATGCCAGGATGACGGTGCCGGTCTCGGTGCACTCGTCGGTCGACAGGTACACCACCGCGGGCGAGACCCACGCCGGGTCCATGCGCGTCTGCGCGTCGGCGTCGAACACGTCCTCGGTCAACCGGGTCGTGGCCAGCGGGGCGACCGCGTTGACGGTGATGTTGTACTTCGCGCCCTCGATGGCCAGCGTGTTGAGCAGCCCCACGAGCCCGAGCTTGGCCGCGCTGTAGTTGGCCTGCCCGAAGTTGCCGAACAGCCCCGACGTCGAAGTGGTCAGGATCACTCGGCCGTGCGCCTGCTCGCGGAAGTGGGTCCACGCCGCCTTGGTCACGTGATACGCGCCGTAGAGATGAACTTTGACCACGGTATCCCACTGATCGAAGC
>SLAO01000064.1 GCA_007126835.1 Nitriliruptorales bacterium
AGCGACCTCGGGCGTTGGCCTCGCGGATCGCGTGCTGCACACGCGCCGCCCCGGTTCGGGTGGGAGCGGCCTCGCCGCTCATCGGCTGGCCCCGGCGCCGTCGGCGCCGAGCTCGGTGCCCTCGATCTCGCGGAGGACGCGCTCGACCTCGTCGACGTCCTTGTCCCCCCGACCGGACAGGTTGACCACGACGACCCCGTCCCGGCCAAGCTCGGCAGCCGTTCTCAGCGCAGGGAGGATGGCGTGCGCTGGCTCGAGCGCCGGGATGATCCCCTCAAGCTCGCACAGCAGCCGAAAGCCCTCCAGGGCCTCGCGGTCGGTTGCGGCGGTGTAGTCGGCCCGACCGGAGTCGCGAAGCCACGCATGCTCGGGACCCACCCCGGGGTAGTCCAGCCCGGCCGAGACCGAGTGCGTCGGGCGCACCTGGCCATACTCGTCTTGGAGCACGAAGCTGCGCGCCCCATGGAGGATCCCCTCGCTGCCACCCGTGAGCGTGGCGGCGTGACGCTCCGACTCCAACCCCTCCCCGGCGGCTTCCACACCGAGCAGCGCCACCTCGGGGTGGTCGATGAACGGGTGGAACATGCCCATCGCGTTCGATCCACCACCCACGCAAGCCACGACCGCGTCGGGCAGCCGGCCCTCACGCTCGCGCACCTCGTCTCGCGTCTCCTCGCCGATGATCTTGACGAACTCCCGAACGAGCATGGGAAATGGGTGCGGACCCACGACCGACCCGATCAGGTAGTGGGTCGTGTCGACGTTGGTGACCCAGTCGCGCATGGCTTCGTTGATCGCATCCTTCAGCGTCCGCGTGCCCGCCCGGACGGGAACGACCTCGGCCCCCATCAACTGCATCCGGACCACGTTGAGGTGCTGCCGGCGCGTGTCCTCCTCCCCCATGTAGATGACGCACTCCATGCCGAGCAGCGCGGCGATCGTCGCGGTGGCCACCCCGTGCTGGCCGGCGCCGGTCTCGGCGATCAGCCGACGCTTGCCCATCCGCTCGGACAGCAGCCCCTGCCCGAGCACGTTGCACAGCTTGTGGCTGCCCGTGTGCGCCAGATCCTCGCGCTTGAGGTAGATCCGTGCCCCGCCGGCGTGATCGGTGAGCCGCTGGGCCAGGTACAGCCGCGTGGGCCGGCCGCCGTAGTCACGACGCAGCGCCGCCATGCGCTCGACGAACGCCGGGTCGCTCATGGCCTCGGCGAAGGCCTCGTCCAACTCGGTCAGGGCGCCGACGAGGGCTTCTGGCACGAATCGGCCACCGAAGCGGCCGAAGTGGCCCAGGCCTCCAGTCGGTGCGGTGGGGATGGTCGTCACGGGCACTCCTGCGGTCACGCTCAGCGGGGATGACGCTCGGCGGCTTCGAACCAACCGGGCCGCCATGCCGCCAGGGTACGCACGGCAGCGGCGGGGTCGTCGGCGGTCACGACGTGCTCGCCGACGAGCACCGCGTCGGCTCCTGCCTCGCCGGCCCGTCGGACGTCCTCGACGGTCGTGACGCCCGACTCTGCCACCGCAACAGCCCCCGGTGGCAGCGCGTCCACGCAGGCCGCGAAGCGCCCGGGGTCGACGGTCAGGGTGTTGAGGTCCCTGGCGTTGACGCCGACCACCGGCCGGCGATAGGTGCGCCAGACCGCGAGCGCCGCGGCGGCCCGGTCGGCTTCGTCGACGTCGTGGACCTCGACCAGGACGTCGAGACCTGCCATGTCGGCCTCGACCAGCAACTCGACCAGTCGGTCGTGGTCCAGCGCGGCGACGATCAGCAGCACCGCGGCGGCGCCGGCCGCGCGAGCTTCCCAGATCTGGTAGGTGTCGACGACGAAGTCCTTGCGGATCACCGGGAGGGCCACCGCGTCGCTGACCACCTCGAGGTCGGAGATGGTGCCGTGGAAGTGGGCGGGCTCGGTCAGCACGCTGACGGCCGCGGCGCCGCCCGCAGCGTAGGCAGCGGCCCGGGCCACCGGGTCGGGCACCCACGCCAGGTGCCCCTTCGACGGGCTCGCGCGCTTGATCTCGGCGATCACGGCGACCCCCTCGGCGGAGGTGAGCGCCTCCACCAGGGAGGGGGGTGCGCCACGCCCGGTCGCGCGGTCCCGGAGATGCTCCTCGCTGACGAGGCGACGAGCCTCGTCCACGCGCTCGCGCGCCTGCAGACACGCGGTCGCGAGGAAACTGGACACAGGCACCTCCTTCGGCATGGCTCCTCGCATCCTACGGTCCTGGGCGCGAGTCCATCACGGGTGGCCGCGTGAACCGGCAGATCACGGCTTATCCTGATCGTCTCTGGGGTCGACCGCACGGTGCCACTCGTCGTCGGGTTCGGTGCCGCCGACGTCGAAGCGCTCGGGCAGCGTCTGCCCAGGACGGTCCCGCTTGGCCGCATAGGCCCCGGCCGCTACGACAGCAACCGCGCCGAGCGCAGCCAGCCCGGGCATACTGGACAGGGAGCCCTCGGCCTCGGTCGCCGCCAGGGTGGCCTGGGCCACGTCGATGAGGCCCACCGCCCCGGTCATGGCGACCAGTCCCCCCACCAAGCGCCTGGGCCGACCTCTGGCGGGGACGAGGGCGAGGCCGGCGAGGACCGCGGCAACCCCGAGACCCACGGACAGCGACGCGAACTCCGCACCGGCCGTGGTGATCTCCTCGGTCACCTCGGCGCCGGCGACCTCGCGGCGCAGCGTGGTCGTCACCCAGGTGCCGACGGTAGCCCCCGACAGCATCAGGCCTCCGACCACCGCGCCGATCACCGCAGTGGGTCCGGAGCGTCGCGTGCCCTGGGCCACGCCGGCTAGACCTCGGCCTGGGCGAGCATCTCCTCGGCTGAGCGCACGGCCGCCAGGAGTGCCATCGCCTTGTTCTGGGTCTCCTCGAACTCGGTGTCTGGCACCGAGTCGGCGACCAGTCCCGCGCCGGCCTGCACGTACGCGGTCCCACCGGCGAACACCAGCGTGCGGATCGCGATGCAAAGGTCCATGTCACCAGCCAGGTCGAAGTAGCCGATGCCTCCCCCGTAGGGCCCGCGGCGGGTGGGCTCGAGCGTGTCGATGATCTCCATGGCCCGCACCTTCGGAGCACCCGACAGGGTCCCCGCGGGAAACGTGGCCCGCAGCACGTCCACGGCCGACGTGTCAGGACGAACCCGACCCGACACCGTCGAGTGCAGGTGCATGACGTGGCTGTAGCGCACGAGGTCCATGAACGCGCCGACGGTGACGGTGCCGAGCTCGCACACCCGGCCGAGGTCGTTGCGGGCCAGGTCGACGAGCATGACGTGCTCTGCCCGCTCCTTGTCGTCGGCGAGCAGGCTGGCGGCGAGCGCCTCGTCCTCGGCGTGGTCGGCAGACCTCGGCCGAGAGCCCGCGATCGGCCAGATCGTGGCGACGTCCCCCGACAGCTGCACGAGCGCCTCCGGTGACGAGCCGACGATCTGGAGGTCGTCCCACTCGAAGTAGTACATGTACGGCGACGGGTTGATGACGCGCAGCACGCGATACACCGCGAACGGATCCGCGGCGGTCTCCAGGGAGAACCGCTGCGACGGCACGACCTGGAAGATGTCGCCGGCGCGGATGTGCTCCTTGGCGGCCTCGACGGCTTCGACGAAGCCCTCGCGGGTGAACGTGGACGCGACCTCGCCCACGGCGGCAGCCGCCGGCGGTGCGACCGGCCGGGCGGTGACGGGTTCGACGAGGCGACCGATCAACCCCTCGGTGGCCGCGAGCGCCGCGTCGTAGTCGGCCCCAGGATCGTCGCCCACGATGACGTTGGCGACGACCAGCAGCCGCTGGCGCAGGTGGTCGAACGCGACGAGGCGGCCGGGAAACAGCAGGCGGGCGTCGGCGAGCCCGAGGTCGTCCGGGGGCGGTGCAGGAAGGTCCTCGATGAAGCGCACGACGTCCCAGCCCAGGTAGCCCACGGCCCCGCAGAACAGCGGCGGCAAGCCGTCGAGCTCGGGCGCAGCAAACTCGCCGAGCAGCGCGTCGAGCGTTGCCAGCGGGTCGCCGGTGTCGGCGGCCGCCCGCGCGGCCGCCGGCGCTGCACCGGTTAGCTCGACCGTGCCGCCGCGGGCGGTCAGCTCGAGGAAGGGATCGAGCCCGATGAAGGAGTACCGGCCCCAGCGCTCACCCTGCTCCACGGATTCGAGCAGGAACGTGGGTCCGGGCTCCTCGCGGATGCGGTCGTACACCGCCAGCGGGGTGGTGAGGTCGGCCAGGACCTCCCGCCACACAGGAACCACCCGATGCCTGGCCGCGAGCTCGATGAACTCGGTACGGCTCGGGCGATACAGCTGCCCGGTCACGGCTGGGCGACCACCGGGGTGGAAAAGCAGCTCCAGTCGCCGAGGTGGCAGGCGCCCTCACCGGCCTGCGCGACCTGCACGACCACGACATCGCCGTCGCAGTCGGCGGTGACCGCCACGACACGCTGTGTGTTGCCGCTCGTGGCGCCCTTGTGCCAGCGCTCCCGCCGGCTGCGCGACCAGAACACCGTCTCGCCCGTGGCCAACGTCTCCGCCAGGGTGTCGGCAGTCATCCACGCCATCATCAAGATCTCGCCGGAGTCGTGCTGCTGGACGATGGCCGGAACGAGGCCCCGATCGTCGTAGCGCAGGTCCTTGGGTGTCAGCGCGCCCGGGCCGTCAGCGGAGGTCATGGCGATCCTCGAAGATGGGTGGTCGCCAGGCAGGGTAGCGCCGCCGGGTTCACTGCCGTGGCTCGTCTTGCCCGCCGGTGTGGTCCGCCGCGCCGCCACCGCTGGCCTCCTCCACCGGACGCACCGGCAGGCCCGCGGCGGCCATGTGCGCCTTGACCTCGGCGATCCGCAGCTCTCCGAAGTGGAAGATGGACGCGGCGAGCACCGCGGTCACTCCCCCGTCGCGCACGGCCTCGGTCATATGCGCCGCGGTCCCGGCTCCGCCCGACGCGATCACCGGCACCTCGACCGTGTCAGTCACGGCGCGCAGCAGCTCGAGGTCGAACCCGGCCTTGGTGCCGTCGCGGTCCATCGAGGTCAGCAGGATCTCGCCGGCGCCGCGGGCTTCGCACTGCTGCGCCCAGTCAACGACGTCGAGGCCGGTGGGCTCGCGGCCGCCCTTGACCACGACCTGCCAGGTCCCGTCGCCCCGCGCCTGCGCGTCGATCGCGGCGACGACGCATTGGCGGCCGAACGCGCCGGCGGCTTCGGACAGCACATTAGGACGGGCGACCGCGGCGGTGTTGAGCGCCACCTTGTCGGCCCCGGCTCCCAGGAGGCGTCGCACGTCCTCGACGCTGCGCACGCCCCCGCCGACGGTCAGCGGGATGAACACCTGCTCCGCGGTAGCGGCGACGACGTCGTAGATCGTGTCCCGAGCGTCCGACGAGGCGGTGATGTCGAGGAACACCAACTCGTCTGCGCCCTCGGCGTTGTAGATGCGGGCGAGCTCGACGGGGTCGCCAGCATCGCGCAGCGAGACGAAGTTGATGCCCTTGACCACCCGCCCGCCGGCGACGTCCAGGCACGGGATGACCCGAGCGGAGGGCATACCGTCGCGGCTCACGCCGCACCTCGCACGGCAGCGAGGGCATCGGGCAACTCGAACCGCTGCGCGTACAGGGCCTTGCCCACGATGACCGCGTCGACACGTTCGTGCGCTGCGGCCAGGGCCCGCACGTCGTCGAGCGACGACACGCCCCCCGACGCCGTGACCCGGGCGGTCGTGGCGTCGGCGACCTCCGCCAGCCGCTGGGTGTTGGGGCCTGACAGCATCCCGTCGCGGTCGATGTCGGTGAACACGAACCGTGCCACGCCCATCAGGGTGAAGCGACGCAGCGCCTCGAACAGGTCCCCCGACTCTGTGGTCCACCCCCGGGCCTTGAGCGTCGTGCCGTCGGCGTCGAGTCCCACCGCGACCCGGTCGCCGTGCTCGGCGACGGCGGCGGCCACGAACGACGGCTCCTCCAGCGCCATCGTGCCCAGCACCACCCGCGAGGCGCCGTAGGCGATCGACGCGTCGAGGTCGGCCATCGACCGGATCCCTCCCGACGCCTGGACCGCGATGCCGGTCGCGTCGACGACGTGGGCGATCAGGTGCCGGTTGCGCGGCTCGCCGTCGAAGGCCGCGTCGAGGTCGACGACGTGCAGCCACTCGGCGCCCTGCTCGGCGAACCGTCGCGCGACGGCGACGGGATCGGCGTCGTAGACCGTCTCGGCATCGGCGCGACCACGCTCGAGCCGGACGGCGCGCCCACCTCGGATATCGATGGCTGGCAGGATCGTGAATGTCATGAGCACCTCGGGTTCTGCGTCATGCCGCCCGCCGGAAGGTGTCGACCTCGGCGACCCAGTTGGCCAGCAGCCGTGCGCCGACCGAGGCCGACTTCTCGGGGTGGAACTGGGTGGCCGTGATGGTGCCCGCGCGAACCACCGCCGGGAACGAGGGCCCGTACGGACACGTGGCGACGACGTGCTGGGGGTCCGACGGCTCGGCGTAGTAGGAGTGGACG
>SLAO01000033.1 GCA_007126835.1 Nitriliruptorales bacterium
CACCGCGCGCGCCGCCGCTTCGGGTCGGCACCAGGACCCTCCCAAGGCTGGCTCGGAGTTTCCCAGCACCGAGGACGAGGGGTGGGACCAGCCGGACGAACCGTAACCGAGTTGAAACAGTCGGGTAACGGCTGGGACAAGCCCAGGTTCTAAGGTCCCTGCGGCACCGGCGGTCGGGTGGTCCTCCCCCTGACCCCAACGGCGGCCTGCGGGCCGCTCGCGACCCTGGGCCGCTCGGGGGGCGGACCTCCCGACCGCCGGCTGCTATGACCAGACCGCACGAGGGCATTACTCACACTTGGAAGGAGCACGCGTTGGGGCGCTCACCAGATGACGTACTGGCAATGCTTGACGACGACGGGGTCCAGTTCGTGGACTTTCGCTTCTGCGACCTCCCCGGGCTCATGCAGCACTACACCCTGCCCGCCCACGAACTGACCTCGGAAGCCTTCGAGGACGGCCTCGGCTTCGACGGGTCATCGGTGCGGGGCTTTCAGGAGATCCAGGAATCCGACATGGTGTTGGTGCCCGACCCTGACACCGCGACCGTGGATTCGTTCCGGCAGCACAAGACCCTCATCCTCAACTGCTTCGTCAAGGACCCGGTCACCGGCGAGCACTACAGCCGGGACCCGCGCTACATCGCGCAGAAAGCCGAGACCTACCTCAAGGGCACCGGGATCGCCGACAAGGCGTTCTTCGGCCCGGAGGCGGAGTTCTTCATCTTCGACGACATCCGCTTCGACACCCGCGCCGAAGCGTCCTTCTTCTTCCTCGATTCGGTCGAAGCGCAGTGGAACACCGGCAAGGACGAGCAGCCCAACCTCGGCTACAAGCCACGCCACAAGCAGGGGTACTTCCCGGTGCCGCCGATGGATCACTTCACCGACCTGCGCTCGGAGATGGTGGTGCAGCTGGAGAACGCCGGCATCGACGTCGAGCTGCAGCACCATGAGGTCGGCACCGCCGGACAGGCCGAGATCGACATCCGCTTCGACACGCTGCTGGCGATGGCCGACAAGACGATGATGTTCAAGTACATCGTCAAGAACACCGCCCTGGCTGCGAGCAAGACCGTGACGTTCCTGCCCAAGCCGATCTTCGGCGACAACGGGTCAGGGATGCACACCCACCAGTCACTCTGGAACGGCGACGAGCCGCTGTTCTTTGACGAGAACGGCTATGCGCAGCTGTCCGACACCGCTCGCTACTACATCGGAGGTCTGCTGCATCACGCCCCGAGCGTGCTGGCCTTCTCGAACCCGACGACGAACTCGTACCGCCGGCTCGTCCCGGGCTACGAAGCCCCGGTCAACCTCGTCTACAGCCAGCGCAACCGGTCGGCGGCCTGCCGCATCCCGTTGATCAGCCGCTCGCCGAAGGCCAAGCGCATCGAGTTCCGTGTCCCGGACCCCTCGTGCAACCCCTACCTCGCGTTCAGCGCGATGCTGATGGCTGGCGTCGATGGCATCCGCAACAAGATCGAGCCGCCCGACCCGGTCGACAAGGACATCTACGAGCTGCCACGCGAGGCGCTGCTTGGCCTTCCGTCGGTGCCCGCCAGCCTCGAGGAGGCGTTGCAAGCGCTCGAGGAAGACCACGAGTTCCTGCTGGAGGGCGGGGTCTTCACCGAGGATCTCATCGAGACCCACATCCAGTACAAGATGGACGAAGAGGTCAGCCAGGTCCGCCTGCGTCCGCACCCCTACGAGTTCCACCTGTACTACGACATCTAGGCACTTCGGCTTCTGGCTCATCGGCCCCTGGTTCGCCGGGGGCCGATGTGCTTCCACGCCTCAGGCTGGGCGCGGGCAGCCGGCGACGCGGGCACACGGTTATGGGCGCACGGTAATGGGCGCACGGAGGCCGGTGCCACGGCTTTTTCGCACGAGGTTGCGATTTCGACATCCCACAGTTCGAGACCGCAACCTGGTGCATGGATCCCGCCCGTATTGAGATGCTATGCCCAAGATGCGGCTACGATGAACTTCCCGTCGTGAGTGACGCCGGCACCGTTTGACCGTCGGGGGCGCCGGCTTGTCGCAAAGACCACCTCCAGGGGGTGCTTGTGCGACACGCCAGCGGTCCGCCGGCGCCGGCTTGTCGCAAAGACCACCTCCAGCGGGTACCACTGCGACACGCCAGCAGCGCGCCGGGCTCAGGCCCCGGCTCGAGCGCTGGCGCCGTAGAACAGGCGCTCGTGGACCTTGCGCACCCGCCGCATCGTGCGACCGAGGTCCTCGGCGAGGGCCTGCCCGCCCGGCGGCGGGTATCCCATGGTCTGGGCGAGCCGGTCGAGGTCGCCCACGCCCGGCGGCAGCACCGACGGGTCGCGGGCCCCGCCGAGGTAGAGCAGGTTGCGCACCCGCGACAGCAGGCGGTAGCCGTCGGCCAACCACGACGCGTCCTGACCGTGGATCACACCCTCGGCCTCCAGCGTCCGCAGGCCGGTCAGCGTCCCCGGTCGCCGCAGCGCCGGCCGGCGCCCGCCGTGCTGCAACTGCAGCAGCTGGACCGTCCATTCGACGTCGGATAGGCCCCCGGGTCCGAGCTTGAGATCCACCCGGTCACCCCGCTGCACGCCGATGGCCTTCCGGCCACGGGTTGCGCTGCGCTCCTTCTCGACCCGGGCCTTCATCTGGCGGATTGCGGTGAGGCGCTGAGCAGACAGGCGCTCGGGGTAGACCAGCGGCTCCACCGCCGCCAGAAGCTCCTGGCCGAGCTCGGCATCACCGGCGACCACGCGCGCCTGGGTCAGTGCCTGGTACTCCCAGGGCTGGGCGTGCTCGCGATAGTAGGTCAGTGTGGAGTCCACGCTGCGCGCGACCGGGCCGTCGCGTCCCTCGGGACGTAGCCCGAGGTCCACGCGGAACGCTTGGCCCTCGGCCGTGATGTCCGACAGAGTCCGCACGAGTCCGGTCACGGCTTCGAGCGCTTGCGTACGTAGCTCGGAGGGCTCGAACGCGATGATGACATCCAGGTCACTGGCGTAGCCGAGCTCACCGCCGCCGAGCTTGCCCATGCCCAGGGCGACGAACCGCACGGGGACCGTGCCAGCGGACATCGCCATGCCCGCGTCGAGGCTGGCCTCGGCAAGCGCGGACAGCTCGGCCGCGGTCTCCTCGATCCCTGCTCGGTCGGTCAGGTCGCGCACCGCGATGCGGGCGATCTCCCGCCGTCTGAACCGGCGCAGCGCGTCTGCGGTGCGCTCGGCGTCGTCGCCTCGCCGCAGCAGACCGAATGCCGTCCGCCGGTACTTTTCGAGGTCGCCTCCCGAGGCCAGTCCGTCGTCGGTGAGCTGACCGATGAGCTCAGGCTCCCGTTGAAGCCACTCCCCCACGAGGCGGCTCGAGCCAAGCACACGTGCGAGGGTCTCGCCCACCGGCGGGTTGTCGCGCAGGGTTCGCAGGAACGCCGGCGCGCTCTCCAGACGATCCGCCAGCGACCGGAAGCGCGCCAGGCCGGCGTCGGGATCCGGGGAGGCTGCAAGCACCGGCAGCAGCGCCGGCAGGATCGTTCGCAGCAGCCGCGCCCGGCGGGTGACCCCACCGGCGAGTGCCTCGAGCTCACGCACCGCGCGGGCGCCGTCGGCGAAGCCCAGTGCGGCCAGGCGCTCGGTCGCAACGCCCTCCGAGAGCTCCGCCGCATCCTCGCCGGGCAGCGGCAGCTGATCGGCGCTGGTCAGCTCCGCGAACCGCGACAGCAGCGGCCGGTAGAACAGCTGCTCGTGGATGCGTCGGACGTAGCCCTGGACACGCGCCAGCTCGCGATCGAACTGCTCGAGGGCCGTTGCCGTCCGGATGTCACGGAACCCGCAGGAGCGTGCGAGGCGATAGCGCTCGGTGTCCTCGTCGGGCACGACATGGCTGCGCCGCAGCTTGCGCAGCTGCACCCGATGCTCGACCGTCCGCAGGAACTGGTAGGCATCGTCGAACAGGCTGGCATCCCCGTCGTCGATGTAGCCGCCCTCGGCCAGGGCGCGCAGCGCGACCAACGTGGTGGAGCTGCGCAACGCCCGGTCGTGACGCCCGTGGACGAGCTGCAGCAGCTGCACCGCAAACTCGATGTCCCGCAGCCCTCCCGGCGCGAGCTTGACCTGGCGAGCCCCGGCCTTGCGGACCGCTGCCGATGTCTCGACCGAGGATTTCATCCGTTGGATGTCGTCCACGTCCGAGCCGGGCCGGCGATCTGGCCACACGTACGCCTCCGCGAGGCGCATGAAGCCGTCCCCGAGCTCCTCGTCACCGGCGATCGGACGGGCCTTGAGCAGCGCCTGATACTCCCAGGTGTGGGCCCAGCGGTCGTAGTACGACCGGTAGGCCTCCAAGGTGCGCGACAGTGGCCCGTCGCGACCTTCGGGCCGCAGGTTGGCGTCGACGTCGAAGGCCTGACCCTCGGGCGTGACGGTGCTCAGCAGGCGCAGGAACCGCTCCGCGACGCGCCGCGCTAAGTCCGCATCGCCTTGATGGACGAACATCACATCGACGTCGGACACGTAGTTCAGCTCACGCCCACCGAGCTTGCCCATCCCGATCACTGCGACTCGAACGTGGTAGTCGTCGACCGCGTCGAGCGCGGCGGCCAGCACACCAGACGCCAGATCCGCCAGCTCTGCCGCCGCCGTCGGGGTGTCAGCCAGCCCGAGCAGGTCGCGGCACGCCACCCGCAGGAGGCCGAGTCGTTGCACCACCGCCAGCGCGGCGGCGGGGTCGTTGGCATCCTCCAGGGCGGTGTGGCAGTGCCGGCGGACGTCGTCGGAGGAGTCCGGGGACAGCTCGGCTCCGAGCACCGACAGCGCTGAGCGGTGCATGACGCACAGCTCGGCCAGCGCGTCGCTGGACCCGGCGACGACCGCCACCCGCCGCAGCAACTCGGTGTCGGCGAAGACGCGCGCACCATGGGTCTCCGCGACGCGCGCGACGACCGGGAGTGCGCGGTCGATGTTCGGGCTGTCTGCCAGGGCGTCGACGATGGCCGGCCCCCGGTCGGTCGGGCCCTCGTGGTCCCATCCCCCGATGGTGGTCAGCATCGGGATCGCCTCGGCGGCTCCGACCCCCAGGCGCGCGAGCAGGGCGGCTGCCGGGTCCCGGGCTGGCGCGCTCATCCCCGCAGCCTATCGAGCCCACCAGCGGCTACCCGCACGGGGCGAACACCGTCTCGTGCGGGATCCGCGCCGGTGCATCCGGGCCCCCGGCCCGGCTACAGCATGGGCAGGTACCGCTCGATCTCGAACGGCGTCACCTGCGCCCGGTAGTCCTCCCACTCCACCCGCTTGTTGCGCAGGAAGAAATCGAAGACGTGCTCGCCCAGCGCCTCGGCGACCAGCTCGGAGTCCTCCATGACGGCAAGCGCGTCACCGAGGTTGTGGGGCAACCGGTCGATGCCGGCGGCGGCGCGCTCCGCACCGGTCATCTCGTAGATGTTGTCCTCGGCCTCCAGCGGCAGCTCGTACTCCTTCTCGATGCCGCGCAGCCCGGCGGCGAGGATCAGGCTGAACGCCAGGTACGGGTTGCACGCCGGGTCGGGGGCGCGGAACTCGATGCGCGCCGATGCCCCCTTCTTCGGCTTGTACATGGGGATGCGGATGAGTGACGACCGGTTGTGGCGTCCCCAGGACACGTACACCGGGGCCTCGAAACCGGGCACCAGCCGCTTGTAGCTGTTGACCCACTGGCAGCACACCGCGGTGATCTCGCGGGCGTGGGCGAGGAGCCCGGCGATGAACCGCTTTCCGACCGGTGACAGGTGGTACGGGTCGCCCTCGTCGTAGAACGCGTTCGTGTCGCCGTCGAACAAAGACACGTGGGTGTGCATCGCCGAGCCCCAGTGCTCCGGCAGGGGCTTGGGCATGAAGGTGGCGTAGATGCCGCGACGCATCGCGACCTCCTTGACCACGAGCCGGTAGGTCATGATGTTGTCGGCCATCGTGAGCGCGTCGGCGTAGCGCAGGTCGATCTCGTGCTGGCTGGGGGCGACCTCGTGGTGGCTGTACTCGACCGAGATCCCCATCGCTTCCAACGTCTGGATCGCCTGTCGACGGAAGTCGGACTGCACGTCGAGCGGGGTCAGGTCGAAGTACCCGCCGTTGTCCAGCGGCGTGGGGTCGTCCGACCCGCTGAACAAGAAGAACTCGATCTCGGGATGGACGTAGAAGCTGAAGCCCATCTCACCGGCTCGGGCGAGGTTGCGTCGCAGGACCTGGCGCGGATCGGCGGCGAACGGCTCGCCCTCCGGCGTGCGGATGTCGCAGAACATCCGGGCGACCCCCGCCTCCTCCCCGCGCCAGGGAAGCACCTGGAACGTCGACGCGTCGGGTACGGCGAGCATGTCCGATTCCTGCACCCGGGCGAAGCCGTCCACCGCGGAGCCGTCGAAGCCGATGCCCTCGGCGAAGGCGTTCTCCAGTTCGGCGGTGG
>SLAO01000104.1 GCA_007126835.1 Nitriliruptorales bacterium
ATCGGCGATCTGCGCCATCCGGGGCCCGACCGGATCCTCGTCGCCCACGGCGCCGTGCGCACCTTGTCGCCCGACCCCGACGCCCTCGCCGCCATCAACCAGGCCGCACTGGAGGCCGCGATCACCGACGGTCGCCTGGCATACGTCGCGCTGGGTGACCGGCACTCCACCACCTCGGTGGGCGCAACTGGCCGGGTGTGGTACTCCGGCGCGCCAGAGCCCACCGCGTTTCGCGAGGTCGACCCCGGCAACGCCCTCGTGGTGGAGCTGGACGAAGACGGCTGCGAGGTCACCCCCCACCGGGTGGCTCAGTGGCACTTCGTGGAGCGCACGGTCGACGTCGGCGCGGGCGGTGACATCGCGGCGCTCGAGGCCGAGCTCGACGCGCTGCCCGACAAGTCCCGGACGGTGCTGCGGCTGGCTGTGCGCGGCACGGTGACGCTGTCGGAGCACGAAGAGCTCGAGGGGGTGCTCGAGCGCGCTGTGGATCTGTTTGCCGCGGTCGACCAACCGGCGCGCCATCGCGACGTGGCAATCGTGCCCGACGACGCAGACTTCGCGTCGGTGCCGCTGTCGGGCTACGCCGCGGCGACCCGCGACGAGCTGCAGCGAATGGCCGCGGGCGACGATGACCAGGCCGGCACCGCGATCGACGCGCTCGGGCTGCTGCAGCGGCTGGCAGGGAGGCGGTCATGAAGCTGCTGCGGGTCAAGTTGACCAACTACCGGGGCATCGCTGATCGCGAAGTGACCTTCGGCGAGACCGGCGTGACCGTCCTCGAGGGCGCGAACGAGACCGGCAAGTCGAGCGTCATCGAAGCGGTCGGTCTGCTCTTCGACTACAAGGATTCCTCGAAAGCGGCGGCGGTCAAGGCGGTGGCGCCCATCGGGCGCGACGTCGGCTCGCGGATCGAGGTGGAAGCGCGGGTCGGCGGGGTGCACTTCACCGTGGTGAAGCAGTTCCACCGTCAGACCATGACCGAGCTGGTCATCCACGCGCCCACGCCAGAGCAGCTCGCCGGCGACGAAGCGCACGACCGCCTCCAGACCATCCTGTCGGAGGGGCTGGACCGGGCCCTGCTGGACGCGCTGTGGTTCCGGCAGGGCACCCAGCTGGAGCAACCCACCCTTGGGGGATCCTCGACGCTGGCGGAGCGGCTCGACGCCACCGCCGGCGCAGAGCCCGGTGACGACGCGCTGTTCGATCGGGTGGTCGCCGAGTTCGCGGCGTACTGGACCGCCAAGAGCGGAAAGCCCCGACAGCACCTGGTGGACGCCCAGGCGGCTGTCGACCAAGCGTTGGAGGTCGAGCGTGGCCTGGCCGATCGACTCGGCAACCTCGAGTCCGACATCGCCACGGCAGAGCGTCTGGCGCGGCGCATCGCGGAGGCCGAGCGCGCGGTGGAGCTCCAGCGCCAGGACCACGAGACCCGGCAGCGTGAGCTCGAGCAGGTCGCAGCGCTGCGCAGCGAGGTGGAGCAGCTCGAGGCCGCCGCCCAGGTGGCGTGCGCCCGGGCGGAGCAGGCTGCGGATGCTGACGCCCGGCGCCGCGAGCGCGTGGCTTGGGTGGACAAGCTCGACGGCGACCTGAAGGCCTTGCGCGACGACACCGACGCGTTGGCCCGCGCTCGAGCCTTGCAGCGCGAGACCGACGAGCTCGAACGGCGGCGTCTGGCGGCACGACGCGCGACCGAGCACGCCGCGGAGGCACGCCGGCGGGCGGCCGCTGCCCGCGCGGACGCTGAGCTGCTCGCCAGGCAGGAGGAGCTTGCCGACCTGCGCGGCCGACGACGTCGGATCGAGGAGGCCCAGGCGGGGGCAGAGGACGCGGCCGCCTTCCTCGCGGTGTGCCTGCTGGACGAGAACGGGCTGGACCGCATCCGTGAGGCGCACATGGCAGCGGAGCACGCGCGACGCCAAATCGAAGCCGACGCACCGCGTCTCGAGGTCGAGGCGCTGTCCGACGTGGAGGTGTCCTTCGACGGCCAGGACGAGCTCCTGCCCGCGGGCCAGCGCCGCGAACGGCCTGTGCCGGATGCCACCACGGTCAACATCGCCAACCTCGCCGAGGTGCGCCTGCGCCCCGGCACGTCGTTGGATGACCTCTCTGCCCAACTCGAGGAGGCCGAGGCGGACCTGGCCGCGGCCTGCGACCAGGCCGGCGTGGCCGACCTCGACCACGCGCACACGGTGCTGCACGACCGGCGGGTGGCCGAGGAGGCCCTGACCGAGCGCGACCGCGAGGTCGCCATCGCCTTGGATGGGCGAACCCTGGAGCAGCTCGACGAAGCGATCGCTGCCCGCGATGCGGAGGTCACCGGGCAGCTCAAGCAGCGCGGCGATGCGCAGGAGCTGCCACCCGACCTCGGCGCCGCCCGTGCCCTGGCCGAGTCCGCCGCCGACGAAGAATCGACCGCCGAGGAGCAGGCGCACGTGGCCCGCGAAGCTGTCGACGCGCTCGCCGACGCCGTCGAGGAGCTGCGGGACACCCAGCGGACCCACGAGGCGCGAGTCGCAAGCATCGAGGAGCAGTTGCACCAGGAACGCCGGCGCCTAGACGCCGAGCGCGACGGCGCCACCGACGCTGCCCTGGAGCGGACAGCCGCCGACGCTGCTGAGGCGCGCACGCGCGCGACCTCCGAGCTCGACACCGCCCGAGCCCGTCTGGACGCCCTCGATCCCGAGCGGGTCGAGCTGCTCGCCGACAACGCTGCAAAGACCCTGGATGCGACCCAGCGGTCATTGGCCGACGACCGGGGCGAGCACAGCCGCGTAACCGAGCGACTGCGCCTACTCGGCAGCGAAGGCCTCGGCGAGCAGCTCGAGCACGCCCGGGCTGCGCGCATGCGAGCCGAGGACGCATACACGCGGTTGCGCAGCCGTGCCGACGCCGCCAAGCTGCTGTACGAGGTGATGAGCGCCCAGCGGGACCGCGTGCGGGAGGCCTACCGGGCCCCGCTTGCTGCCGAGATCGCACGCGCCGGTCGCTTGGTTTACGACGACGACTTCGCCGTCGAGCTCGACGAGAACCTCGCAGTCGCGACCCGCACGCTGGACGGCACGACTGTGCCCTGGGACAGCCTCAGCTCCGGAGCACGAGAGCAGCTGTCGTTGTTGATGGCGCTTGCGGCCGCTCGACTCGTCGCCGACGAAGGCGTGCCTCTGGTCCTCGACGACCTGCTTGGCTACACCGACCCCGGGCGGCTCCAGCGGGTGGGCGCGGTGCTGTCCCGCGCCGGCGCCGAGCACCAGATCGTCGTGTTGACCTGCGTAGCGGACCGGTACCGCCATGTCGGCGACGCCACCGTCGTGCACCTCGAGTAACGCGATGACACAGCCGCTGTGGACGATCGGGCACGGCGCCCTGTCAAGCGAGGCGTTCATCGGTTTGGTCGCCAGCGCCGGCGTCGCCGTCGTCGTCGACGTCCGGCGCCGCCCGGGCAGCCGCCGCCATCCCCAGTTCCAAAAGGCAGCGATGGAGCGCTGGCTGCCTGAAGCCAACATCGCCTACCGGTGGGTCGAGGCGCTCGGTGGTCACCGCGAGCCCAGCACCGCCTCGCCCAACGTCGGGGTGCCCGAACCACTGCGTGCCTACGCCGACCACCTGGCGACCGACGACGGCCGCGCGGCGTTGACCGACGTGTTCGCGCTGGCTGAGGCGATGCCGACGGCGGTGTGCTGCGCCGAAGCCGACTGGCGCAGCTGTCACCGACGGGTGCTGGCCGACGCGGCGGTAGTCCTGGCAGCCCGAGAGGTGCGCCACCTCACCCACGACGGTCGCTGGGAGCCCCACGAGCCAGACCCCGCAGCGCGGGCCGTCGGCGACGTGCTGCGCTACGACCGCGGCGAATCGCCCCTTTGGAGCTGACCCGCCAGCGCGGCGAGCCAGCCCTTAGCCCACCGGCGCCGCAGCGAGCGGTCGGACGACCCGCGCGCTCCCGGAGCCAGCTCAGCTGATCCGCGAGCGCTTCCACAGGTCGACGCCACCGTCGGAGGCGTGGACTTCGATCTCCGCCAGCTCGTCCTCGGAGAAGTCGAGCCGGCCCAACGCCGCGACGTTGTCCTCGAGCTGGGCGACGCTGCTGGCACCCACCAGTGCCGAGGTCACCCGCTCGTCGCGCAGGGCCCAAGCCAGCGCCATCTGCGCGAGCGTCTGGCCCCGCCGCTGCGCGATGTCGTTGAGCGCCCGGACCCCAGCGAGGTTCTCCTCGGTCAGCAGGTCAGGAGACAGCGAGCTCTGTCTCGACGCGCGGGAACCCTCGGGGATCCCCTCCAGGTACTTGGTCGTGAGCATCCCCTGCGCCAGCGGCGAGAAGACGATCGTGCCTACCCCCAGCTCGCCGACGGCGTCGAGCAGGCCTCGTTCGATCCAGCGGTTCAGCATCGAGTAGGACGGCTGGTGGATCAGCAACGGCGTGCCGAGGTCGGACAGGATCGCGGCGGCCTCGCGGGTGCGTTCGGCTGAGTACGACGAGATGCCCGCGTACAGGGCCTTGCCCTGCCGCACCGCGGTGTCCAGCGCGCCCATCGTCTCTTCCAGCGGGGTGTCGGGGTCGACCCGGTGTGAGTAGAAGATGTCGACGTAGTCGAGCCCCAGGCGAGCCAGGCTCTGGTCCAGGCTCGCCAGCAGGTACTTGCGCGACCCCCAATCGCCGTAGGGGCCCGGCCACATGTCGTAGCCGGCCTTCGTGGAGATCACCAGCTCGTCACGGTACGGCCGCAGGTCGCTGGCGAGCACCCTCCCGAAGTTCTCCTCCGCGGACCCGGGCGGCGGTCCGTAGTTGTTCGCCAGATCGATGTGGGTCACGCCGAGGTCGAACGCCCGGCGCAGGATGGCCCGCTGCGTCTCCAACGGGCTGGCCTCGCCGAAGTTGTGCCACAGGCCGAGCGAGATCGCGGGCAGCTGCAAGCCCGAGCGGCCGCAGCGCCGGTAGGTCATCCCTTCGTAGCGTCCCTCGGCGGGCAGGTAGGTCATCGGGGGTCCTCTCGTGCGAGCGCCGGGCGAACGCCCCGGCGGGTGTGGTCAGAAGGATGTTTGGTCGTGGCAGGCTAGCCAACCGCGCCGATGCGGCGAGCGGCGGCCAAGCAGGGGCACGGCGGCTCCCGCCTTCACAGGGCCCGTTCGAGCACGGCGGTCAGCTCCTCGTCGGTCAACGTGATCGGGTTGCCCCGCATGGAGCTGGAGCGCCCGGCGGCTTCCACAGCGGCGGGGATGTCGTCCACCGTCATCCCGTAGGTGGAAAGGCCCGGCACCGCGAGCTCATCGCACAGGTCGTGCAGCCAGGCAACCCCCTCGTCGACGGTCGCGCCCTGATCCCCGGTCAGCAGCTGTGCCACTTCCACATAGCGGGCGAGCACCGGATGGTCGGGCTCACGGTCGGCGAGCGCGGCGACGTTGCTCTCCACCACGAACGGCAGCAGGCGACCACACAGGGCACCGTGCGGTGCGGCGTGCCTGCCGCCCAGCGGCCCGGCGAACCCGTGGACCGCCCCGAGACCGGCGTTGGCCAGCGCCAACCCACCGAACAGGCTGACCAGCGACATGTCCCGGCGCGCCGCTGCGTCGCTGCCGTCGCGGTAGGCGCGTGCCAGTGACGTCGCGGCCCTCGGGATGGCCTCCCGGCAGAACCCGTCGGTCACCGGGTTCGCTCGCTTCGACACGAGCGGCTCGATCACCTGGGTCAGCGCGTCGAGCCCGGTCGCCGCGGTGACCTCCGGCGGGACCCCGTGGGTGTGAACCGGGTCCACCAGCGCGGCGGCGGGCAGCATCTTGCGATGGCGCAGGCTGACCTTCACGCCATGCTCGAGGGAGGCCATGACCGCGTTGCGCGTCACCTCCGCCCCCGTGCCCGCGGTCGTGGGGATGGCCACGACAGGAAGCGGGTCGACTTCCAGGGGTTGCGCGTCGCCGATCACCTCCAGGTACCGCACGATCGGCCCCGGGTTGGCCACCAGGGCGGCGATGGCCTTGCCGGCGTCGATCGCGCTGCCGCCTCCGAACGCGACGACGAGGTCGGATCCGGCTTCGCGCGCCGCCTCGACACCCTGCTCGACCGTGTCCACGGTGGGCTCGCCGGCCACCGCGAACGCTGTCCATTGCACCCCGGCCGCGTCAAGCTGGGCAACCACCGGTGCCGCCCGGTCGGGGTTCGCACCCGTGACCAGCAGCGGCCGCGAGCCGTGTTGCAGCGCCGAACCGAGCTCGTCGGTGGCTCCGTCACCAAAGACGATGGTTCCGGCAGTCGCGAACTCGAAGGTCATGGCGCGCTCTCCAGCCGTGGCGTCGCGGTCGGACACCGACGCCTGCCATTGTGCGGCGACGGGGCATTGCCGCGCGAACCCGCCCCGATCCGGCCCGTCGTCCATGCGATCGGCGACGGCCTCGACGCAAGCCCTCAAGACGCAAGCCCTCAACTCGAGCCGGTCAGCCGCCGATACCGCATCGACGACGCCTGAGGGAGAGCCCATGCACGCGAACGACGCGCCCGACGACGTGGTGGCGACGCCCTATGACGAGGCCGGCCATGGTGCCCTGACAGGGGGAGTGGACCGGCGCCGCATCGACGTCGCCCACGCCGACACGCTGGCGGACCTCGTCTCGGCGCACGGCAGCGCGGCGACGTTCCTGGAAACCCCTTACGGCGCGGCCTACCTGACGCATCGCCGCAGCGTGCACGGCTGGTCAGCCGATCGCGTCGCAGCGGAGCTCGGACTGCCGCGGTAGCAGACCACGTCCGGGAGCGTTTCACCGTCCACGGTGGGGGAACCTGTGACAGGCGCCGCCGTCTGGCGGTGCAGACTTCCGTCCCAAGTTTCCGGAGGCAGCATGATCACGCTGGGCGTCATCCTCTTGCTGGTCGCCATATTTCTCGACGTTCCTGCCATCATCTGGACCATCGGGGTGATCCTGTTGATCGCCGGCGTGGTCCTGTGGATCCTGGGCGCGCTGGGTCGAGCCATCGGCCCGCGACCGCACTACTGGTAGCCGGGCCCATGGCATGCTCGGACCCCGCTCACCGATGACGTAGTCGATGCCCCTGTTCCGGCTGGTGATGCTGGCCATCGCCAAGACGTTCAGCAAGCTGTTCAGCGTCGCCACGGTCACCTTCTTCGGACGAGCCCCCACCCGCGACGACGACAAGCTGGGGATGGTCGGGGTCTTGTCGTTGGTGTGGCTCGGCGCGTTGGTCGCGGTTGCCGTGCCCACGGTGGCCGAGACCCTCATTCCGTTCCTGCCCGACGACGAGACCCTGCTGCGTGGGGTGGCGATCGCCCTGGCGGTGCTGCTGCCGCCCGCCGTGGGCATCACGATCAGCCGCGTCCAGAACCAGCCCGACACCCGGCGCAACATGCTGGTGCATGTCGCCCTCGGCTATGCGTACGCGACGGTCATCGGCCTGCTGACCTTGGCCCTCGTGCTGGTCGTGCCTGTGGTCAAGGCCAGCGAGCTGGCCCGGCGCTACGACCTGCAACACCTCGCGGTCATGGTCCCACCCGATCGTCACGACGACTTCCGAGCGCACGTTACCGAGGTGATGTCCCGCCACGGGCACGCGCTCCACGAGGAGCCGCAGCCGGCGCCGGTACGGGGGTTGTTTAAGGGGCTGGCGCACACCGAATCGCGCATCTTCCGTCGGGGGATCGACGTCCAGATGCGCCGGCTCGTCGCCGACATCGACGGGGAACGCTGCCAGCTGACGCTGCACGCAACCGACCTGTCGATCCTGGCTCCCCGGGAAACGGCCAGCCGCGCCTTCGCGCTGCTCGCCGACGAGCTCGACCCCCGGGTCGTGTACTTCTCGTGGGATGACGCGAGCCAACGCGTCGAGCGAGCGGTCTGCCGGTGCCTGGACGAGATCGACGCCGGACGTCCGTGTGCGCGCGAGGACGTCGAAAGCCTCGTCGAAGAGCTACGCGGCGTGGGTCTTGAGCCGCCGGAGTGGAACGCCGTGCGCCGTCAGCTCTACCGCGTCGAGTGCGCCAGCGAGCGTCTCCGGGCCCAAGGGGCCACAGCCGAGGGCGAGACCTCCAAGGAAGCCGAACCGCAGCGGTGACCCACGGACAGCCCAGGTTCGGAGGGAACCGCAGCGGTGAGTGCCTGAGGGCGAGGGGTTCGCCCACCCCGTCGCCTTGTTGCACCCCGCGTCGCCGGCCCGACATACTGCCTCGCACCGCGACGAGGGGCGGTCAGGATGGGTGCAGACGCCGAGGACAGTGATGGCGTTTCGTCCGGACCCGGGAACGGGGCCGGCGGTCCCGTAGACGCGTTCCAACCGGACTACGCCGAGGCGTCGGCTTCCTGGCCCGGACTGATCGGCATCTTCCTCAAGCTCGGGGTGGTGGCCTTCGGTGGCCCGGTGGCCCACATCGCGATCATGGACAAGGAGATCGTCGAGCGCCGGGGGTGGGTCAAGCGGCGCCACTTCCTGGACCTCATGGCGGCCACCAACCTGCTGCCCGGGCCGAACTCCACGCAGATGACCATGCACATCGGGTACGTCCAGCGCGGAACCCTCGGCGTCTGGGCGGCCGGGTCGGCGTTCATCCTGCCGGCCGGGCTCATCACGTTCGCGCTGACGTGGGCGTACGTGGAGCTGCGCGACCTGCCGGCGATGGACGCGGTGTTCTACGGAATGCAGCCGGTGGTGCTGGCGGTCATCGCCACCGCCATGGTCAAGCTGGCACCGAAAGCCGCCGACGACTGGACCACCCGGGCGGTGTTCGTGGCCGCGTTGGCGCTGGGGCTGCTCGACGTCAACGAGTTGCTGGTCCTGGCTTTGGGGGCGCTGGCCGGAGCGATCCTGTTTGGTTGGCAGCCCTGGCGGCGTTTTGGGGGCGGCGCGCACGGTGGCTTGCTGGCACCGGCGGCCTTTCCCTGGTTCGCGGATTTGCCCGACCCCCAGGCGTCGGCCGACATGATGGGCCAGCTGGCGTGGCTCTTCTTCAAGTTCGGCATCACCCTGTTCGGCAGCGGCTATCTGCTTGTCGCCTACCTCCAGACCGACATCGTCGACCGCTACGGCCTGCTGACCACCCCGCAGCTGATCGAGGCGCTGGTCATCGGCGAGATGACACCCGGACCGCTGTTCACCGTGTCGACCGCGATCGGGTACATCCTGGGCGGCGCACCGGGCGCCGTGGTCGCCACCGTCGCGATCTTCTTCCCCTCGTTCTTCCTGGCGATGGCGCTGGGCCGGTTCATGCCGGCCATCAAGGCCTCGAGCACCGCGAACGCGGTCCTGCGCGGACTGACCGCCGCGGTGCTCGGCGTGATGCTGGCCGTGGCCATCGAGATCGGCATGCGGGTGATCGTCGACGTCCCTACCGGCGTGTTGGCCGCAGCGACGCTCGCCGCGCTGCTGTGGACCAGGGTCAGCGCCATCGCCCTAATCCCGCTGGGTGGGCTGGCCGGCTACCTCTGGGTCGCACTCGTGGAGTGACCTCGTGCGTCGCGCTCGAGCGGAGACCCTCGCCTGCCGCGCTCGAGCGGGAGGACCTCGTGCGTCGCGCTCGAGCGGAGACCCTCGCCTGTCGCGCTCGAAGGGGTCTCGGGGCCTCGTGGTCACCGACGGCAAGGAACTTGTTAGCCTGCCGGTGATGACGGTGCCTGATCTCGACCTAGCGAGAATACGCCGATGGGCGGACGCCAGAGTGCCTGCCCACGCCCGAGAGCAGGTGCGCGTCGAGATCGAGGAGGACGAGCGCGCCGTCACGATCGTGGAGCGGCGGGCCCCATGGTCCGACGACGACCCGGAGTGGACGCGCATGCCCGTGGCCCGGCTGCGCTACACCAAGACCCGATCACAGTGGACCCTGTACTGGTGCGATCGCAACGGGCAGTTTCACGAGTACGACACCGCCCCCACGACCCACGTCGAAGAGCTGCTCGCAGAGATCGACCGAGACCCCACCGGCATCTTCTGGGGATGAGGGGCCTCTCGGGCCCCGGCACTGGCGTGCCTGCATCTGGAGCAACCCACAGCCGCTGATCAGCCCGCGGCCGTTCAACCGTGGCCCGCGGCCTCCCTGCGAACGTTGGCGCAGCACAGGCAGGCGCTACCAGCTGTGCACGGTCCCGTCGCGTCGGCGTGCCACCGGCAGGTAGGCCGGCTGGTAGGGGAAGTCGGCCGCGCGCTCCTCGTTGAGCTCCACGCCCAACCCGGGCCGGTCGGAGACGTGCAGCATCCCGTCATCGAACCAGTAGCCCACGTCGAAGACCTCAGCGGCCTCGTCGGGGTGGCGCATGTACTCCTGCAACCCGAAGTTGTGCACCGCGGTCTGGAAGTGCAGCGAGGCCGCGAGGTTGACCGGCGACAGGTCCGTCGGCCCGTGGCAGCCCGTGCGCACGTGGAACACCTCGGCGAAGTGCGCGACCCGAACCAGGTGGGTCAACCCACCGGAATGGGCCACGGTCGTGCGGATGTAGTCGATCAGCTGCTCGGCGATCAGTTGATGGGTGTCGAAGATCGTGTTGAACACCTCACCGATGGCAATCGGCGTGACCGTGTGGTTGCGCACCAGCCGCAACGACTCCTGCGCCTCGGCCGCGACGGGGTCCTCCAGCCACAACAGCCGGTACGGCTCGAGGGACTTGCCTAGCTGCGCGGCCTCCAGCGGCGTCAACCGGTGATGCGCGTCGTGGAGCAGGTCGACCTCCCACCCCAGCTCCGCCCGGGCCCGCTCGAACAGGCGGGGCACTCCGCGCAGGTACGGGCCTGGCTCGAACACCTCCTCGACAGGATGGCCCCGCTCGGCGGGCTCGTAGTACAGCTCCCCTCGCCCCACGCCGTAGGGCTGCTCGAGACCTGGCAGGCCCGACTGGATCCGCACGGCCCTGTAGCCCATGTCGACGTAGCCCCGGGCCGCCTCGACCGCCTCGTCGATCGTCGCGCCGTTGGCGTGCCCATACACCGTCACCCCGCGCCGGGCCCGACCACCCAGCAGGTTGTACACCGGGGTCTCAAGCGCCTTGCCCTTCAGGTCCCACAGCGCGACGTCGACCGCGCCGATCGCGGTCATCGTCACGGGCCCTCGTCGCCAGTACGCCCCCTTGTACAGCCCGTGCCAGATGTCCTCGATGTCGGCGGGATCACGACCGATCAGCAAAGCGGCCACATGGTCGTCGAGGTAGCTCGCGACCGCCAGCTCCCGACCGTTCAGCGTGGCGTCGCCGACCCCGCGCAGACCCGCGTCGGTCTCGATCACCAACGTGACGAAGTTGCGGCCAGGGCTGCAGACGACCGTCCACGCGTTGGTGATGCGCATGCTCAGCGCACGGCTCGGACGGTGCGGGAGCGCATCGCGGCTTCCACCTCGGCCAGCGAGACCATCGAGGTGTCTCCCGGGGTGGTCATCGCCAGCGCGCCGTGTGCCGCGCCGTACTCCACCGCGACGCTTGGCCGGTGGCCGGCGAGCAAGGCGTAGGCCAGCCCCGAGGCGAACCCGTCACCGCCGCCGACGCGGTCATAGATCTCGAGGTCCTCGCGCAGCGTGGCCTGGTGGAACTGCCCGTCGGCGTAGACGATCGCGCCCCAGTCGTTGCGGTTGGCGGTGGTGGCCCGGCGCAGGGTGGTGCCCACCACGGCGATGTTGGGGAACGCCTCGACGACCTCACCGATCATGCGCTGGAAGTTCGTCGGGTCGAGCTCGGACAGGTCAGGGTCGGCGCCGGCGACCTCGAACCCCAGCGCGGCGGTGAAGTCCTCCTCGTTGCCCAGCATCACGTCGATGTAGGGCGCCAGCGCCCGGTTGACCTCGATCGCGCGCGACTGGCCTCCCTGGGCCGCCCACAGCGCCGCCCGGTAGTTGAGGTCATACGACACGATGGTTCCGTGGTCCTTGGCGGCCTGCAGCGCCTCGAGCAGCACCTCGGAGGTCCGCGGCGCCAACGCCGCGTAGATGCCTCCGGTGTGGAACCAGCGCACGCCCTCGTCACCGAAGATCCTCGCCCAGTCGACCTCGCCGGGTTCGAGCTTGGAGATCGCGGTGTGGCCCCGGTCGTACACGCTGCGGGCAGGACGGATCCCGTAGCCCTTCTCGGTGAAGTTCAGCCCCACCCGGCCATCGCCACCGAACCCGTCGAAGTCACGCCACACCACGTGACGGGTGTCGACACCGCCGGCGTTCATCAGCTCCTCGACGAGGCGACCGACTTCGTTGTCGACGAGCGCGGTCACCGCCGCCGACCGCAGCCCGAAGCACTTGCGAAGCGCCCGGGCGACGTTGTACTCGCCGCCGCCCTCCCACACGTCGAAGGATCGGGCGGCGCGCACCCGGCTGGCGCCGGGGTCCAAGCGCAGCATCACCTCACCCAGCGAGACGCAGTCCCAACGGGCGGCTTGCGCGTCCTTGATGTCCAACGTCACGCCCACTCCTCCTTCAGCGCAGGTCGGCACTCGGCCACGAGATCGGTCACCTCGCGCACCCGGGCCGCGATCGCGTCCCACTCGCCCGCGCGCACTTCGTCGGCGGGGATCAGCTGCGAGCCCAGACCAACACACGCCGCCCCGGCACCAAACCACGCGGACAGTGACTCGCGCGTCGGCGAGACCCCACCGGTGGGCATCAATCGGGTCCACCGCGAGGGCCCGAGGACGGCGCTGATGAACCCCGGACCTCCAGCGGCGCTGCCCGGGAAGACCTTGACGATCTCAACGCCCAACTCCTCGGCCCGCGCGACCTCGGTGGGGGTCGCACAGCCAGGCAGGTACGGGATCTTGCGCCGATTGCACACCGCAGCCACGTCCTCCGACAACGTCGAAGACACCACGAACGACGCGCCGAGGTTGATGTACAGCGACGCCGTGCCCGCATCGGGCACCGAGCCCACTCCCAGCACCGTTTGGGGCAGGTCAGCCCGGCACGTCCGCTCGAGCGCGGCGAACACCTCGTGGGCACCGTCCCCGCGGTGGGTGAACTCCACCACACGCGCACCCCCCGCCGACACCGCCGACAGGACCAACGCCGCTGTCTGCTCATCAGCCTCGAAGAACAACGGCACGAACCCCTGCCTCAGCATGACCACCAGCGTCTCGAGTCGGGTGAACCTAGCCATCGCGACGATTCCGTTTCTGCCGGGGGCCCTTGGTGCCCGCTCCAGGTGTGCTACTGTTCAGATAGAGGGACGATATCCCTCATCGTGTACGACATGGTGCTCGGCCTGTGCGCGCGTGTCAAGGACGACGGAGGCGACGCCCAGTGACCAACCGGGTCAACCACGGCGAGGCCAAGTCGGCCGTGCGCGTCGTGCAGATCCTCGAGCGGCTCAGCCAAGGCGACGACCCCACGCTCGCCCGGCTGGCCCGAGACCTCGAGGCGCCCAAGAGCAGCATCCACTCGGTCGTGCAGACGCTCATCGGGCGGGGCTGGGTCCGGCGCGATGCCGGTGGGCGGCTGAGCATGGGAACCCGGGCACTGCTGGTGGGCTCGGCGCACCTCGACGCCGATCCCGTCGTGGCGTTGACCGGACCGGTGCTCGACGACCTCGCCGCCGGGCTCGACGAGACCGTCCATCTGGGCCGCCTCGTCGGCACAGACATCGTCTATCTGGCAAAGCGCGAATCGACGCAGCCGCTGCGCATGTTCTCCGCGGTGGGCCGCCGGCTGCCTGCCTATGCCACCGCCCTGGGCAAGGTGCTGCTGGCCCATCTGCCCGAGGAAGACCTCGACGCCCACCTGCCCGAGCGTCTCGAGGCGCTGACCGAGGCGACGATCACCGACCGGGCCGAGCTGCGGGCTCACCTGGCCCGCGTCCGCGAGCAGGGCTGGGCCGCCGACCATGGCGAGAACAGCGAGGGCATCGCCTGCCTGGCGGTCGCCCTGCCCAGAGGCGATCCACCCCAAGACGCCCTGTCGTGCTCGGTGCCCACGGTGCGCTTCGGCCCGGAGCGCCGGAAGAGCCTGTTGCGCCACCTGATGCGCGCGCGTGACGACCTCGCCGAGGTGGGCGGGCGGCGCTAGGACGAGCCGCCCGGCGCCGACGGTGGGCCCTTCGGCCCTGGCCCGAACGCGAACCGACGGGCCACGCTCGCTGTTGAGTCTGCGCGGACAGGCGAGGCCATCGTGCCCGGGCCCGCTACAGGAAGGACGAGGCAGCGACATGGCTTCGACACCGGACGACCGAGGGTTGCTGCCGCAGCGGTGGGCTGCGCCGGCCGGGCTGCTAGCCGGTGTAGGACTCGGCCTCGTCGCCGGCATCCTGCTGGAGCAAGTCGCGCTGGGCATCGTCGCCGGCGCCGGGCTCGGACTTGTCGCCGGAGCCACGGTGGGCTCGGTCCCGTCCGGACAGCGGCGGACGGTCCTTGCTGGAGCCGTGGCCCTCCTCGCCATCGGCGGCGTGGCGATCTCCCTCATCCTCCTGCGCTAGAAGCCTCCATCCCGCGCCGGCGCCCACCCGCGCGCGCATCCCGCGCCGGCTTCCACGCACGCGCCACCCCGCGCCGGCATCCCGCGCCGGCGCCCACCCGCGCTGCGGCCTCGCAAGGCCGCGCCCTACACTCGCAGCATGACGACCTCGACGGTTCCCGCTCACATCGATGACCCGGTCAACGCGCGCATCCTCGCCGTCTCCGAGGACCGGGTGCAGGGCTTCCACCGCTATCCGCTGCACCGCATCGCCGACGAATCCGACGTCGATGTGGACACGGTCATCGCGCGGATCACCGCGATGCTCGAGGCGGGCACGATCCGTCGCGTCCGCCAGACGCTGCTGTCCACCAGCCTGTCGCCGGGCGCGCTGGTGGCGTGGAAACTGCCCAGCGAGAGGATCACCGAGGCGTTCGAGTTCATGTTCCGCGAGGACCCCTTCTCGGGCCACGTCGTGACGCGGTCTACCGATCGTGACACGCCCGGCAGCGACTACAAGCTGTGGACGACGTTGAAGGTCCCTCGCCCCTACGACATGGACGCCCACTGCCGGTACCTGCAGGAGCAGACCGGCGCGACGGCGTACAAGCTGCTGCCCGCCCGCAAGGTGTTCGCGCTGGGTGTGGGCCACGTCCGTCGTCGGACGATCGAGCCGGGTGACAAGACCGACGAGCCGGGGCGGGCCCTCGACACCGAGGTCGTGGACCTCACCGAGCGCGAGTGGCGGGTGCTGACGGCCCTCAAGCGGGAGTTCACGCCGGACGAGCTGCAGGCCGACATCTGGGCTCCGCGTGCGGCTGAGGCCGGGGAGACCGTGGAGGACTTCTGCGCAGTGGCCGAGTCCCTCAACGAGCGCAACATCGTCGGGCGGTTCTCGACGTTCCTCGAGCACGCCAAGCAGCACGCCGACGGCACCCGGGTGACCCGGTACAACGGCCTGTTCCACTGGCGAGTCCCCGCCGGCATGGAGCTGCGGGCGGGGCAGGAGGTCGGCCGGCACCACTGCATGACCCACGCGTACTGGCGCGACGGCGGGCCGGAGTTCGCCAACGTCAACATCATGGGCGTGTCCCACGGCACCGACAAGCAGCGGGTGCTGGCCCACAAGGCCGCGATCGACGACCATCTGGAATCAGTCGGCATCCCCGTGGAGTACACCAACGTGTTCTGGGGCGGGCGCAGCGAGATCAAGCCGAGCGAGGTCAGCCCGTTCGCCTACCGGGACTGGTGTGTGGCGCGGGGCCTCGATCCCGAGGCCCAGCGCGCCTGACCCGGCCTGCGTCGCTGGCGGCTACGGCCGGCACACGTAGTAGGCGTTCTGGACGTCGTGCTCGAGGTTGTGCACCTCGACACTGGAAAAGCCCGCGGCAGAGAACAGCCGCCTGGCCTGCTGCCGGCCCCACATCGCTCCGAGACCCGCGCCACCGTGCGCCAACGACACGGTCATGCAGTGCATGCACGACAGCGCGTACAGCAGCGGCCCGAGCGGGTGGTCGAGGTCGCCGTGATGGCTGCTGCTCGCGTCGATGTCCTGTGCCAGATACACGCCGTCGTCGGCGAGGGCGTGGCGGATGCCTCGGACGGTGGCCGCCGGGTCCACCTGATCGTGGACGGAGTCGAACGTGGTCACCAGATCGGCCGCTCCCTGCTCGACGGCCTCGGGCAGGCGCGCAGCGTCGTGGACGTGGAACGTGACGTTGCCGAGGCCGGCGGCCTCGGCGGTCTGCCGGGCGTAGGCGATGGCCTCCTCGGAGATGTCGTAGCCGGCGAACGTGCTGCGCGGGAACCAGGTCGCCAAGGCGGACAGCGCCCGACCCCGCCCGCAGCCCACGTCGATGACGTGGATGCCGCGCTCGAGCCGGTCGATCAGCCCAGGCACGAGCGGCAGGATGTGCTCCCGCAGCGCCGGCACGACGGTTTGGCCGCTGTCTTCCTCCATGATCTCGTGGAATCGGGGAAACGCGGCGTAGTCCAAGCCGCCGCCGTTGCGGAAGCACTCGATGATCGGGTCCTCCACTGCGCCGAGGAGCGGGATGTACTGGGCGAAGGCCGCGACGTTCTCGGTGCCATGGCGCCGCGTCACCAGCTCGGCGTGCTCGGGGGGAAGCGTGTAGGTGCCCGCGGTGGGGTCGTGGTCGACGATCCTGCCGACGGTCATCGCGCCGAGCCACTCCGCCACGTAGCGGTGGCTGAGGTCGGCACGCCGGGCGATCTCGGCGGCAGTGGCGGGTCCGGTCTCGACCATCGTGTCGAACAGGTGGGTGCGATGGCCCACCGAGATCATGAGCGTCAGCGCTCCGCTGTTGATGACATCCACGAGGCGCTCCTCGAAGGCGGCGAGCCGGTGCTCGTCCAGGGTCGGCGTCGTGGTCGCGGTGTCTGCCATGACCGCTCCTTTCCGTGTCGGGTCCGAGCCGGACTCTGCGAGACAGGGCTTGCAAACCGGTCACGATCGGCGTACAGGTCGGTCACCGTCCGCGTGGCACTCCGATCACCGCCGGGCGTGGACTCCGGCCAACGCCGGGGCACGGTGCGGTCACCCTCAGTCAGTGCGGACCCGCGGCGGCGGTTGGCGAACCGCGGGCCGAGAAGGCGCGGACATCTCGGGGACAACGCGGGCCAGCCGTGTCGTACGCTGGACGCCACGTGGACGCGGGGGGCAGGCCTCGTTGAGGCGCGTCGGACACGAGGAGGCCGCTGCAGGCCGTGTGGTTCGCAGTCCTCGGTTCGTTGGAGGTCCGTCGGGGAGACGCCGTCGTCCCCATCGGTGGCGCGCGCCAGCGCACCTTGCTGGCCGCGCTGCTCGCCGCAGGCGGCGACGTCGTGTCGGTGGACTGGCTGACCGACGCGCTGTGGGGGGACCGGGCACCGGCCGATCCGCGCAACGCGCTCCAGACGTCGGTGGCGCGTCTGCGGGGGGTGCTCGGAGCCGAGGTCCCACTGGTCACCGCCAGCCCCGGATACGCCCTGCGGGTGGGGTCCGACGAGGTGGACGCTCGCCGGTTCGAGGCGCTGCTCTCCGAAGCGCAGCGGGACGGCCAGCCGGCGGTGACCGTCCGAGACCTACTCGACGAAGCGCTGGGACTCTGGCGCGGCCCGGCGTATGCGGAATTCGCCGACGGGGTCGCTCGCACCGAGGCGCTGCGGCTGACCGAGCGTCGCCTGCTCGCCATCGAGCAGCGAGCGGAAGCTCGCCTGGCGCTGGGAGAGGCGGCCGATGTCACCGGGGAACTCGAGGCGCTCGTTGCCGAGCACCCGCTCCGGGAGCGGTTCGTCGAGCTGTTCATGCGTGCCCTGGCGGCCCAGGATCGCCGGGCCGACGCCCTCGCGACGCACCGCTCCTACCGCCAGCGGCTCGCGGAGGAGACCGGCCTTGAACCCTCCCCCGTGCTCGATGAGCTCGAAAGCCGCATCCTGCGCGGCGAGGTGGAGACCGCCCGCAGCGCCGACGCGGCGGGGGCCGAAGTTCCCGCAACACGGACACTGCCCGCGCCTGACGTCCCGGCAACACCCGCGTTCGCAGGCATCCCCCTGCCGCCAACCGCATTGATCGGACGTCAGCAGGAGGTCGACGACGTCCATGCCGCACTGCAACGGCAGCGGGCGGTGACCCTGACCGGCACCGGTGGGGTTGGCAAGACCCGCCTCGCCGTCGAAGTGGCCCGCAGTGCCGACCGCGACCGCATCGGCGACGTGGCCTGGGTCGACCTGGCCCCCGTGTTCGACACCACCGCCGTCGAGCACGTCGTCGCCGACGCGTTGGGCATCGACTTGAGCAGCGGGCGGTCCCCGCGACAGGCGTTGCTCGACGCCCTCGAGGGTCGTCATCTCCTCCTGGTCTTGGACAACTGTGAGCACTTGCTCGACGCGCTCGCCCCGCTCGTGGAGCAAAGCCTGCAGCGTCATCCTCTCGTCCGGGTGCTGGCCACCAGCCGGGAGCGTCTGGCCATCGACGGTGAATGGGTCATCCCAGTCGGTCCGCTGCCGACGCGCAGAGGCGATGACGCCGGCGCGGTCGAGTTGTTCGTCGAGCGCGCCAGCGCGGTCGGCGCCCGAGTCGACGCCGCCCGCCTGCCGCTCGTCGAGGAGATCTGCCGTCAGCTCGATGGGCTCCCGCTGGCGATCGAGCTGACCGCGGCGCGCAGTGGCGCGCTTCCACTCGAGGAGCTGCTCGCTGCTAGGCAGGACCGCGGAGGCACGCCGGCCACCGCAGCCGTCCGTCGCGCCGGTCCGGACCGGCACCGGGACCTGTCGACGGTCGCTGACTGGTCCTACCGGCTGCTCGACGAGCCCCGGCGGCGGCTGTTCGAACGACTGAGCGTGTTCGCCGGGGTGTTCGGCGTTGACGAGGCCCATGCGGTCACGGCTCCCGGGGGTCAGCCGCGAGCCGTCACCGTCGAGCACCTCGCATCGCTCGCGGAGGGGTCACTGCTCTCGGTCCACACGCCGGTCGCCAGCGCCAGGGCAGGGCACTACCGGATGCTGCGTCCCCTGGCGCGGTTCGCCCGTGAGCGGCTGGTCGAACGCGGAGAGGCCGCCGCGACTGCTGACCGGCACGCCATGACCCTCGTGGCACGCGCTGAGCACGCCGCCGCCTCGCCCATGACGGCTCAGGATCAACGCTGGATCGCGGACTACCTGGACGACCTGCGGCAGGCCTACCGGCGGGCTCACCAGGCGCAGGACGTGGCCCTGATCGGTCGCCTGCTGGCCGCGTTGTACCGCTACAACTACTGGCGCGGAGGGGTCGAGATCGGCGGCTGGGCCGAGGAGGCCCTCACGATGGCAGGCATCGAGGAGCAACCCACAGCGCCGCAGGTGTACGCCGCCGCGGCCGCGGCCACGTGGATGGGCGGCGACTTCGAGCGCGGGCAGCGGCTCGCCGAGCGCGGCGCCCAGCTGGGGGCAGGACCCGACGACCCAGCTCGCACCGTGGTGTTCGAAGCCCTGGGAGATGTCGCGACGTTCCAGGGCCACCTCGACGAGGCCCGCGCCGCCTTCTGCGAGGAAGTGCGATTGGCCCGCCTCAGTGGCGACCATGACAGCGAGGTGATCGGCCTGGTCAGCGTCGCGCTGGTCCTGGCCTACGCCGGTGAGACGGATGAGGCGATCGCCCAGGCCGACGCTGCCGGGCGGGCGGCGACCCACCCCGGCGCCGCGCAGGCCTTCGCCCAGTACGCGCGCGGCGAGTGCCGGGCCGAGACGGCGCCCAGCGAGGCGCTCACGCTCGTCGAGGAAGCCGTCGAGCTCGCCCGAACCACCGACGCGGGGTTCATCGAGGGCGTGGCGCTGGTGACCAGCGCCAGTTTGCAGGGCCGATACGGTCAGCCGGCGCGGGCGCTGCCGGCCTTCGACGATCTGCTGCGCCACTGGCGGCGAAGCGGGAACTGGACCCAGCAGTGGACGACCTTGCGCAACCTCGTGGAGGTGCTGGTGCGTGCCGAAGCGGACGAGGTCGGGGTGGTGATCGCCGCTGCCGCGGAGGTGGAGTCCACCGCGGCCCCCAGCTTCGGCTCCGAATCCGACCGGCTGGCCGAATCCGTCGCCAGCGCCCGGCGCCGGCTGGGCGAGGAGCGGTTCGCCGCTGCCGTTTCCCGTGGCCGGGGCTTGCCGCGAAGTGAGGTCGTCGACGTCGCACTGGAGGCCATCGCGGGCGTTGCCGCCGGTGATCCCTATGCTGGCGACATGGCCACGCCGTCCGGCAACGCCGAGGAAGGCCGCGCGCCGATCTGCCCCACGTGCGGGGTCACTGCCCTGCCTGGCGACGCCGTGGGTTTACCGGTCGACTTCGCGTGCGACAACGCCGACTGCCCGGCCTTTGGTGAGCGGGTGGCGTCGTAGCCGCGCAGCGGGTGGCGTCGTAGCCGCGCAGCG
>SLAO01000178.1 GCA_007126835.1 Nitriliruptorales bacterium
TCATCGGCACCGTCCGCGGCGTCGGCTACAAGCTCGACCCCCACGGAGCCCAGCAGAGCGGGCGACCCGACGGCGGCGGCGCTCCCGGGGAGCCCACCGGCATGAACGACGTGACGTCGGGGCAGCCAGAGCGGGGCGAGCCTGCGTGGAGCCAGCCTGAGCGAGGCCAGCCAGAGCGAGGCCAGCCTGAGCGGGACGCGCCGTGACCCAGCGCCGGCCCTACGTCGTGGCGCACCGGGGCGCGTCGGGCGACGCGCCCGAGAACACGGCGGCGGCGATCGCGCTCGCCGCTGGGCAGGGCGCCGACGTCTGCGAGGTCGACGCGCGCTTGACCGCCGACGGGGTGCTGGCCGTCGTGCACGACGACACGCTGTCGCGCACCACCGACTGCGCGCGCGTCCTGCCCGACCGGGCGCCCTGGCGGGTGGCGGACCTGACCTGGAACGAGATCAGCCGGCTGACCGCGGGGGTCCACGACGGCGAGCCCCAGCGCGTGCCTACGCTGGGGGAGGTGGTCGCCCAGACCCGGGCGTTGGGTCTGGGCCTGCTGGTCGAGCTGAAGCCGGGATCCGATGATGGTGCCCTCGAGCGCGCGGTCGCCGACTGCTTGCGGGCACCCGGCGACCCGGCGTGGTTGGCCGAGCGCGTGCTCCTGGGCTGCTTCGACGTGATCAGCCTCGAGCGCAGCCGCGACGCGATCGGCGCGGGTGCCCCCGAGCTCGCGTTCATCCTGGGAGGGCTGGTCGCCCGGGACGGCGTGATCGGCCACGTCGAGCCGGTCACGCCAGGACTGGCCGAGCCCGGGATGACCCTGACGGCTCTGCGCGACGGCCTGGGCGCACGGGGGGTGGCGCACCTGGGCATGGTGCTGTTCGGGCTTCACGGCAAGCCGGCCACCGACGTCGACGCCGCCACCGTCGAGTGGCTGCGCGCTGGCGGCGTGGAGCTCAACCTCTACGCCAACGAGCCTGCGGAGATGTCCGCGCTGCTCAGGCTCGGCTTGTCGAGCGTGCTGACCGATCATCCCGGCCGCTTCGTCGCCCTCCGGGACGCCGCCGCCTAGAGCTGCAGGCCTGAGCCGAGCCCGCCCTCGTGGCGCCGAGCCCACCTCGTGGCGCCGAACTCACCCGCGTGGGCGCCGAACTCACCCGCGTGGGCGCAGCGCCCCTCACGGTGCGGGGTGGCGCAACTCGACCTTGGTGGCGTCTGGCTCGGCGGGGATCGTCTGCTCGTAGCAGACCTCGTGGTACTGGATCGTGAACCCAGCGCGCTCGTACAGGCGGACCGCGCTGGCGCTGGCCCGGTCGACGTAGAGCACCGCGACGGTGCATCCGCGGGCGCGCAGGTGGTGCAGACCCGCGGCGAGCAGGCCGCGACCCAGGCCGGCGCCCTGGGCGGCGGGATCGACCGCGAGGATGTAGACCTCGCCCACCGGCTCGTGGGCGGGCACCTCGTCGGAATCGTGGCCGTGCCACTTGGTCCAGTGAAAGCCGACGAGCGTGTCCCCGCGCCAGGCCAGCAACACGTCCTCGGCCACGAACCACGGCATAGCGCGGCGACGCTCGAGCTCCTCGACGTCCCAGTCTCCGTTCTCGGGGTGACCGGCGAACGCGGCGTTGTTGACCCGCAACAGCTCGGCATCGTCGGTGCCGGGCCGGTAGGCCTCCAGGCGCACCCCGGGCGGCAACGCCGTGGTCTCGAGCTCGGCGTCCAAGCGCCGGGTCATGAACGCGAGCTCGCGCTGGACCGAGAAGCCCAGCTCGGCGGCCAACGTGGCGCGCGGGTCGTCGACCCGGTGCACCCACAGCCACATCGTGCCGCCGCCGGCGCGCGCGACCACCGCCCGGGTCTCGTCGAGCAGGGCGCTGGCGACGGTGCCGTCGGCCCGGTGGTCGGGGTGGACCACCACCTCGACGGCCACTCGCGGTTCGGTGCCTGGTTCGCTCCACCGGGTGTGGGCGTAGCCGATGAGCGTCCCGTGGTCGTCCCGGGCGAGCACGCCCGTCCATCCCGTCGCGCCGACCGCGAGGTGGGCGTATTTGTGCTCACCGACGGGCCGGTGCCCCTCGATCTTGGCCGTGGCCTCGATCAGGGCGACGATCTCGTCGAGGCAGGGCTGGTCCAGGCGGGTAGTCAGCTCGATGCGCATGGGCCCACACGGTACCCGCGGGCGGTGGCTGGCGTTTCGCGCTCGAGACGGCATCATGCACGTATGGACGTTGCAGAGCGCCTCCGCCTCGAGGGCTACCGCATGACCCCACAGCGCCAGCTGGTGTGGGATGTCCTGCGGCATGCCGAATCGCACCTGTCCGCAGAGGAGATCCACGCTCGCGTCACAGAGGTCGTGCCAGACTTCAACGTCGCCAGCGTGTACCGCACGCTGACCCTGCTCGCCGAGCTCGGGCTGGTCAAGGAAGTGCGGCTCGCTGACGACCGCGGGCATTGGGAGCTGGCCCACGCCGACGACGCCTTCCACCTGGTGTGCCGGAACTGCGGCGACGTGACCCACCACTCCGGCGACCTCGTCGACCAGGTCCGCCGGCACCTCGGCGAGCACCACGGGTTCCAAGCCGCCGAGATCGACTTGGTCGTGCGCGGCCGCTGCGCAGCTTGCGACTCGCCCGAGTCAGACGCGCCGGCCGCCGCGGATCCGGGCAAGCCTGCCGCGGATCCGGGCGAGCCCGGTCAGGCCGGGTAGTCCCGACGCTCGACGATCGCGACCTTGCCGCCGACCTCGGCCATGCCGTTGGGTCCGGGACGGGCCCGCAGCTCGGAGCCTGCCCCCTGCCGGATCGTCAGCGGGCGCCCGAGGGTGGCGACGAGACGCACGGCAGCTGACCCCGTCGCCTCGTCCTCGGGGACGCCGTAGCTGGGCGCGAACGCACGCGCTCGAACGGCCCCGTCGGACTCGTCGATCCACGCCCAGCAGTACGTGAACTCCGACCCGGCCGGCGGGCCGCCCAGCTGCTCGACGGTGGCGGGGTCGCCGTAGCGGACCAGGTCCATCACCGGCGACCAGGCCGGCTGGGCGCGGATCCACCGCAGGCCGTCCTCCTCCCAGGTGGCGACCTCGCCCGCCGGCGGACGCAGCACGTCGACGCCAGCGCCCTGGGCGGCCAGCAACCACGCGGTGCCCACCAGCGGGTGGCCCGCGAACGGGATCGGCCGCGTCGGCGTGTAGACCTCCACCGATCCGGCGTCGTCGTCGACGAAGACGGTCTCGCTGAAATCGAGGTCGGCCGCGACGTCCTGGCGTCGGCCCGAAGGCACGGCCGGGCCGTCCAAGAAGACGCCGAGTGGGTTTCCGCCGGCACCGTCGGGGCCGACAAAGACGCGAAGCACGGTGAGCTCGGTCATGGCGGGCATCATCGCTGCCCGCAGGGCCGAGGCCAAGTCCTGCGGGAGCGGATCGGCAGGCGGTTAGGTCCTGGACCGGAGGAACGCACCGACCGCGGCGATGGCGCGACGGGCCTCGGACAGAAACGGGGCGAACCCGTGCCAGGCGTGCCACATGCCGTCCCACACCTCGAGGGTGACCTCGACGCCCTGCTCGCGCGCTCGCGCGGCCAGACGCTCGGCGTCACCGCGGAGGATCTCGTCCCCGCCGGTCTGCAGCAGCAGCGGGGGCAATCCCGACTGATCGCCGAACAGCGGAGAGGGACCGGGCTGGTCGAGGCGGCCGGCGGCGTAGTGCTCGGCCATGGGCGCGAGCCGCGCCGCGCTGAGACCCACGTCGCCATCCGCCCGCTCGGTCATCGAATCGGCAGACAGGGTCAGGTCCAGCCACGGGCTGGTCAGCACGCCACAGCGCGGCAGCGGTCCGCCGCTGTCGCGGAGCTCGTGCAGTGCCGATAGGGCGATCGCCCCGCCTGCCGACTCGCCGATGATCGCCAGCCGTCCGCCTGGCACGCGCTCGGCGAGCGCGCGGACCGCCGCGACAGCGTCGGTCACCGCCGCGGGATGCGGGTGCTCGGGGGCCAGCCGGTAGTCCAGCGTGTACACGACCCCGCGGCTGGCCTTGGAGTAGCGCCCGGCGATGGCCGCGTGCCCGCTGGCCGACCCGCCGATGAACCCGCCGCCGTGCAGGAGCAGCGCAGCCCGGTCCGCGTCGGATTGCCAGTGCGCGGCCCGCACCGCAGGCACGCCGCCGAGCGAAGCCCGCTGGAAGATCACCCCCCGGGGACGCGGCAGCTTCCGGGCCAGACGCTCCATGCCCTCGCGCGTCTCTTCGATATCGAGGTCAGCTTCCGACGATTGGTTCCGCCGCAGCACCCACCGCAGCACGCTGGCAGACGCACTCACCGCAACCCTCCTGCCACGGTGGCCGACGGGACACCACGTATTCTGCCCCGGGCGCGGGGGTCAGCCGGCGACACGGACAGCGCGGGGGTCAGCCGGCGACACGGTCGGCGTCACGCAGCGCAGCGGCAACCTCGCTCGCCCAGGCGCGGATACGGGGCGGGTCACGCCAGTCAGTCGACGCCGGGTCACCCCGGTCAGTCGACGCCGGGTCACCCCGGTCAACCGCGGGCGAGGTCTGCCGATCCTCCGGCGGGTCATGCCGGTACGCCGCCGGCGGTGGGACCAGCAGCGAGCCGGCGTGCGGCCCGAGATCGGTCGGCAGGCAACCCCCGAAGGTCACGTGCCCACGGGCTTGCACGCGGGCGAGCAGGTCCACGACCTCGGGCACCGCAGGGACCTGACCAGTCGCGGCGGAACCGTCCAGCGGTCCGCTGGAGAACAGCCAGACCGGGATGCGCGTGAGCACGTCGAGATGGCGGGCAACCAGCCGCCGGGCGTCTGGATGCCACCGGTTGGCGTACACGGCCCCCCCGATGACGGCCGCGTCGTAGCGCAGCACATCGGTGACCTGGTGGGCCGGGCAGGCATCAGCGGTCAACCCCTCGGCGGTCAGGGTCTTGGCCAGCATCTTCGCGATCCCGGCGGTGCCGCCCATGTGCGTGCCGTAGGCCACAAGCACCCGCATCGTGCACCTCCGGCGCCGTCCTCCGGTGGACAGCCCACCGCCTGGCATGTTCAGGGTGCCCGGCGACCGGTCGCAGGTCAGTGCCCAATGGCCCGGGTCGGGGCACCGGGCGGCCCGATTTCTCAAGGTGACGACGCGGCGCAGCCAGTTGACCCGCGCGGGTTGCGCTGGGCCGCTCGACGCCCCCGCAATTCTCGCAAATGCCTCACGACTGGTACATCTGCACGAGCGCTCGTGCAGATGTACCAGTCGCGTCCGGATTGTGATGGTTCAACGGGCGCTGGGGAGCGACGTCAACAGCCAACGGATGACCCTGAGCCCGGTTTGCCCTGGTTTCAGCGACCACCGCGGTGCCGCCGGCAACCGGTGGAGACATGGCGAGCCCGGATTGCCCCAGTTTGGGCAGCGGTGACGGGCGGTCTGTGCCGAGCAAGCCCGCGAACGGCCGCCCGGCACCCCACCGATCGACGGCCGGGCGACCCCGACGGCTTAGATCACCGACCCCCGCGGCTAGATCACCGACCCCCGCGGCTAGATCACCGACCCCGACGGCTAGATCACCGACCCCGGCGGCTAGATCACCGACCCCGACGGCTAGATCACCGACCCGGCGCGGCCGCGTCACCGACCCCGGCCGGCCATGATGTCGGCGAGGGGGCGCAGGCCCATCCACCGTTGCTCGGCGGGCCGGCGTGCGTTGGGGTCCACGAGGTCGGGGAACCGGCCGAGGTCGGTGAAGGTGACTCGTCCGGCTTGCAGCCCGATCATCGCGCCGCCCGGGTCGTCTTGCTGCGCCTGCTCGAGGAAGTGGTCCACCGCGCGCGCAGCCAACCGCGTGGCCTGCGTGCGGTCGAACGGTGAGGGGTCGCCGCCTTGCTGCACGTGGCCCAGGATCGCCTCACGCACGTCGAAGACGTCACCTCCCTCCTTCTCGAACAGGGCGTGCAGGAACCCGGTGGTGTAGAAGGGGTCGGCGTGCTCGCTGCGCAGCAGCAGACCGAGCCGCTTGCCCTTGCGCATGCTGTCGGTCAAGTCCGCGACGTCGTTGCGCAGGTCCTCCAGCGTGATGCCGTCCTCGGGCAGATAGACGCGCTCCGCCCCGGTCGCAATGCCGCCGACCAGCGCGAGGTAGCCGCAGTCGGCGCCCATCACCTCGACGACGAAGCAGCGGTGGCTCGCGACCGCCGACTGCTTGATCTTGTCGACGTCGCGGGCGATGCTGTTCAGCGCAGTGTCGGCGCCGACGCTGAGCTCGGAGCCGGGCAGGTCGTTGTTGATCGACGCCGGCAGGCACACGATCGGGATCTGCAGCGCCGGCCACTGCCCGCGGTGGACGCACAGCAA
>SLAO01000042.1 GCA_007126835.1 Nitriliruptorales bacterium
CCTGCGACGCCCGCGACCGCGAGTCGGTCAAGGTCGTCATCGTCGAACTGCTCCAGACCGTCCTCGAAGAGGTCGCAGGGTCCGTGCCCGCCAACGCCTGACCGGGGGAGGCCTCAACCGCGTGGCACTCCGCGCCGATACACCAAGTCCAGAGCCCCGCCTGTCCCAACTGCCGAGGAGCGCGCACATGCTGAGCCGGATTCGCCGCCGCCTCGCCGGCGATGCGGGCATTTCCTTGGTCGAAATGCTGATCGCCATCATTGTGCTCGGCCTCATTTTGACCGGGCTGGCGACCACGCTGATGGCCTCGCTGGTGTCGCTGCACAGCGACGAACTGCGGGTGCGCTCCAGTCAACTGGCCAACCAAGTGGTCGAGGACCTCCAGGCCGCCCCGTGGCACCAGGTGGGGTTCTACGAGGACGACACGGGTTACCAGGCGGAGTTCGATGGTGAGGACACCGTCACGCTGGGGTCGGAGCGCAACGGTGACCCCGGGCCCGTCCCACAACGCTTCATCGAACGCTCCGACGTGGAGTACACCGTTACGACGAACATCACGTGGGTGGAGGTTTCGGGCGAGGGCGAAGCCCGGATGAAGGCGTTCGACGTTCACCTTGGGTGGGAGGAGCGCGGATCACCGCGCAGCCACTCGGTTCGAGCTGTCCGTTCGCCCACTCCGAACGAGGTCGCTGTCGACGAGGAGGACGAGCCCGACCAGTTCGAGATCACGTCGTTCTCGGTGAATCCGAGGCCGGTCCCGCTGCAGCCGCCTGACAACACCGCCGGTGAGATCAAAGTCCGCCTACGCACGTCACAACCGGCCGACAGCGTGGTCAAGCCGACCCTGGTGATCGAAGGGGACGACGGGGAGGTGTCGGAGACCTGGGGCTCGTTCGAAGAGGACGACTCGGTGGAGGACGCCCCCGAGGGCACGGCGTGGACATTGACGATCCCACCGGGTGACGGTCAGTTCACCCCTGGGGCGTATGAGTTCATTGCTGAGGCCGCCTCGGCGACGGAGTCGGACCAAGCCGTCGAGACCGTCTGGTTCGTCTACCCCTCCGACGAGAACATGGAGATCCAGGAACCCACCTTTGAGCCCGGTCCGTTCTGCCGGCCCAACGGGGGTCACAAGTCCACGCACTTCCCGGTCCACGTCGAATTCGAGGTCGAAGGTGCCAGCGGCGCCGACTCTGCGAAGCTGCTGTTCGAAGAGAGCGGGCAGGAGTTCTCCGCCGAGTTCACCGGCCTCACCGACGAGGGGGCGACGTTCGAGGCGGTCGTGCCCGAGGATACCGAGATCGACAAGTCCCAAGCGCATCTGGTGCTGCATGCCTATCGACAGATCGACAGCCAAGAGGCGACGCTGGCGTACGCCGCCGCGGTCGAATCCACCAATCACGCAGAGGACTGCTCAGGGGCCGAGTCATGAGGGCCCTGCGGCGGCGCATCAAAGCCGACGAGGGGCTCACCCTTGTCGAGTTGCTCATCGTCACGTTACTGCTGGGCGTCGTCGGATCTGTCGTGACGACCGGCGTCATTCAGGGGATGCAGACGTCACGAGAAGCACAGGAGCGGATCCGGGCGCTCACCGAACTCGAGGCGGGCACGCACCGCGCCACCCGTGAACTGCGGGCGGCGAACCCCCTGTGGCCGGGCGTGGCTCACGATTCGGTAACCGCAACGGTCTACCGGGGCGACACACGCTTCTCCTACACCTACGAGGCAAGCGCTGATGGCAGCGAGTTCGTGGAGCACCGGGTCGAGTTCGAAGACGAACAATCAGTCACCGCCGTGTCGGAAGCCACCACCGTCATCGCTGACGGCCTGGATCAGGAGTCGGTGACGACGTTCCGCTACTACGGCCGTGACGGCGAGCTGCTCGACCTGGACGACGAAGACTTCAACGTCAGTCAAGTGTCCAAAGTCGCAGTGACGCTCGGGGCTGAGCTCAGCACCGGCGAGCTGGTCGAAGTCGAGACCGCAGTCGCCGTACGCAATGCCGCCGATGGAGGATAAGGCCATGATCGAGACGCGTGGTAGGCGATGGGGCGACGACCGAGGTTCGCTTCCGCTTGCGCTGCTGGCTTCCATCATCGTGGGCGGACTCGTTGTCTCGCTGCTGGCGACCACGCTGGCCGGTCAGCGCGCCACCCGGTTCGATGAAGACTTCACCGCGGTGGTTCAGGTCGCCGAGGCCGGCGCCAACGAAGCCATCCACAAGATCGTGCGCGAGGGGGGATACGTCACCGACGCCACTGGCGTGGCCGGAGAGGGCACCTACGCGTGGCAGATCATCGACGACAGCGGCCCTGACGAGCTCGACCGTTGGCTGGTCACCTCGACCGGCGAACTGCATGGCGTCGAGCGCACCGTCGACGTCGTGGTGGCCGAGCTGCCCAGGTTCTTCTTGGCAGCGTTCGCCGACACCCACCTGCAGATGCGCGGTGGGAACGAAGCCGACTCCTACGGTGAGGCGGGGTGGTTGACCGGCAACGGTGTGGTGGGCAGCAACGAGGACATCCGGCTGCACGGCAACTCGACGGGCGTCGACGCCGTGCATCTGTACAACTGGGACGCGTATCCCGGCGAGCAACGCTGCGTGCACGAGGGAGGCGACGACTGCGACGACGTGCTCGAGATGCCCGAGGCGATCGCTCCTTCCATGAGGATTGGTCCCGCGTTGGAGGTCGGCAGCGAGCAGCTGGAGACTGAGTTCATCGGCGAAAAGCTCGATCAGTGCCGCGAGGCCATGGGCGGCGGCGACCTGGAGTCGTGGAGCACCTCGGAGCACGGCAACGTCATCTCGCCGACGGATGTGCTGCCCGACTCCGCTCCGGAACCGGAGTCCGAGGGCAACGCTGTCATGTGTGTCGAGAACTTTACGATCGCCCAAGACACCACCGTGACCGTGTCTACCCCTGTCGAGGTCTACGTGGCGGGTGACATCAACATCGGCAACCACGTGGACCTGAACTGCCCGACGGGCGTGGGATGTGTCGCCGGCGAAGGCGGATCGTTCCCCAAGTCGGCAGACCTGCAGTTCTATGTCGACGGAGGTGACGTGAACATCGGCAACCAGGGCAACATCGCCGCAGCCTTCTACGCGCCGACGTCCGCGTGCTACGGGAATGGCTCCAACGCGCAAACCGAGATCTTCGGGGCGATGACGTGCGATCAGATCGCCAACCAGGGTGGTTGGTCGTTCCATTTCGACGATCGGCTCAAGGAAGTCGGAACAGGCCACTTGAGTGTCTCTGAATGGCGCGAGGAGTAGGCGATCACCTCGATGGCCAACGCGACCGGACAGCTTGCTGACGTCCTTTTAGGGGAGGAGCTGATCGCTCCCGAGGCGCTCCAGGGCGCGCGCGAGGAGCAGCAGCGTACCGGCAAGTCGCTCGGCCGGGTGTTGATCGAGCGGGAGCTGTTCACCGAAGCCGACCTCGTCGCCGCCCTGGCGCGTCACCTCGGGCTCGAGTACGTCGAGCTCACTGACCGCCAGATCGACACGGTGGCCGCGTCGCTGGTGCCCGAGTCGCTCGCGCGACGGCACGGGGTCGTGCCGATCTCCTTCGACGAGGACGGCCGGCTGGTCGTGGCGATGAGCGACCCCTCCAACGTCCTGGCCGTCGACGACGTCCGGACCGCGGCCGACCGCGACGTCCGCACCGTGGTGGCGACGCGCTCGGACATCCTGGGCGCGCTCGAGCGCTACGCGCGGATGGGCGATTCGGTCCAGGACCTCGCCGGCGAGATGGGCATCGACGACGAGCCCGACGACCTCGCAAGCGTCAAGGAGATCGCCGAGGACGCCCCGATCGTCAAGTTCGTCAACGCGATCATCTCCCAGGCGGTGTCCGACCGCGCCTCGGACATCCACATCGAGCCCCAAGAGGACCACATCCGGGTGCGCTACCGCGTCGACGGGGTGCTCCACGAGGTCACCACGCAGAACCGCAAGATCCACGCCGGCGTGGTCAGCCGCATGAAGATCATGGCCGACCTCGACATCGCCGAGCGCCGCGTCCCCCAAGACGGCCGCATCAGCCTGCGCACCGCCGGTAAGGCGATCGACCTGCGCGTGTCGACCCTGCCGACGGTGTTCGGCGAGAAGGTCGTCATGCGCATCCTCGACAAGTCATCGATCCTGCTCGAGCTGTCCGACCTGGGCTTCCTCGACCACAACTACCGGCGGTTCGAGGAGAGCTTCCGCAAGCCCTACGGCATGATCCTGGTCACCGGGCCGACCGGGTCGGGCAAGTCGACGACGCTGTACGCGACGCTGAATGTCATCAACAGCCCGGGCGTGAACATCGTCACGACCGAGGACCCCGTCGAGTACCGGCTTTCGGGCATCAGCCAGGTGCAGATGAACCCCAAGGCCGGGCTGACGTTCCCCACGGCGTTGCGCTCGATCCTGCGCCAGGACCCCGACGTCGTCCTCGTCGGCGAGATGCGTGACACGGAGACGGCCAAGATCGGCATGGAGGCGGCGTTGACCGGCCACCTGGTGCTGTCGACGCTGCACACCAACGACGCGCCGAGCGCGGTGAGCCGCCTGACCGAGATGGGTGTCGACGGCTTCCTCGTCGCCTCGTCCGTCGACTGCGTGCTCGCCCAGCGCCTGGCCCGGCGGCTGTGCGGCAAGTGCAAGCAGCCCTACGAGCCCAGCCCCGCCGAGCTCAAGGCCGCCGGGCTGCCCTGGGACGACAACGACGACCTGCCAACGCTGTACCGCGCGGTGGGCTGCGGCAACTGCGCAAAGACGGGATACCGGGGACGCCTGGCCGTCCACGAGGTCATGCAGGTCACCGAGGAGATCGAGCGTCTTATCGTCGAACGCGCCTCCACCGACGAGATCGCCAAGTTCGCCCGGGCGCAGGGAATGCGCACGCTGCGTGAGGACGGCCTCGCCAAGGTCCTGATGGGCCAGACCACGCTCGAAGAGGTCGCCCGGGTCGTCGTCTGACGCACGGACCCGGCGTGTGCCTAAAGCCCACGCGCCGCACCGCCGAAGCAACACAGGAGAAGGGCCACCGGCCCGTCGACGACGCCACGGAGGCACCCCGCATGTCCAGCCAGCTCGGCGACGCCCTTGTGGAACAGGGCGTGCTGACCCAAGAGGACCTGTCCTCGGCCTTCGATCGCCAGCGCGAGCACGGCGGCCCGCTCGGCAAGACCCTGATCGACCTGGGCCTTGCCAGCGAGGCGCAGATCGTCGAGGCCGTGGCCGGCTCCATCGGGCTGCCGTTCGCCGACCTGCAGCCCGGCGCCGTCGACCCCGACGCCGCCGCGTTGCTGCCGCGGGCGACCGCCCGCGAGCTCCAGGCGCTGCCGGTGGCCTTCGGGGAGGGCAACTCGCTGGTGGTCGCCGTCGGCGACCCGGGCGACACCAGCGCCGTGGACCGCGTCGCGGCGCTGACCGGGCTGACCGCCACGCCCGCGCTGGCGGTGCGCCGCCAGCTGCTCCAGGCCATCGAGGTGCTCTCCGACGCCGACGGCAGCAGCCCAGCAGCGTCGCAGCCCGCCGCGGGGGAGGCGAACGGCAACGGCGCGGCACCCGGCGTCCTGGACGACTTCGACGAGAACCACGGGCCGCTGCTTGCGTTCGAGCAGAAGGCGTCGCTCGATCTCAACAAGGTGCTGACGGAGCTGTTGCACCGCGGGGGCTCCGACCTGCACCTGACCAACGGGCTGCCGCCGATGATCCGCGTCCACGGTGAGCTCGAGGCGCTGCCCGACCAGCCCGTCCTCGACCCGGATCAGCTTCAGAAGGTGCTCTACGGGATGCTGACGCAGAAACAGCGGGAGGTCTTCGAGAACGAGCTCGAGCTCGACGTCTCCTACGCGATCCCCGGCGTGGCGCGGTTCCGCGTCAACATGTTCCAGCAGCGCGACTCCATGGGCTCGGTCATGCGCATCATCCCCTTCGAAATCCTCTCTCTCGAGGACCTGGGGCTGCCGGCGCAGATCTCCAACTTCGCCCACACCCCCCGCGGGTTCGTGCTGGTCACGGGACCCACCGGGTCGGGCAAGTCGACGACCCTGGCGTCGCTGATCGACCTGGTCAACCGCAACCGGGCCTGTCACATCATGACCGTGGAGGATCCGATCGAGTTCCTCCACACCCACAAGCGCAGCGTGGTCAACCAGCGCGAGCTCGGCACCGACACGCTGTCGTTCGCCTCCGCGCTAAAGCACGTCTTGCGCCAGGACCCCGACGTGATCTTGGTGGGGGAGATGCGCGACCTCGAGACGATCCAGGTCGCGCTGACCGCTGCGGAGACCGGCCACCTCGTCTTCGGCACGTTGCACACCCAGGACG
>SLAO01000093.1 GCA_007126835.1 Nitriliruptorales bacterium
AGAGCACCCGCGTCGGCTCACCAGAGCACCCGCGTCGGCTCACCAGAGCACCCGCGTCGGCTCACCAGAGCACCCGCGTCGGCTCACCAATCACGCGCGTTGCCTCACCGGGTCCGTGCCGGGGGGCCGGCCACCAGCTCATGCCAGCAGCTGTGGCTCGCCGCGCAAGGCGAACAGCGCCTTGGGGTCTTGCAGGCGGTAGGGCCGTCGCAGCTCGAACCGCGGCATTGTCCGGCGCCACTGCACCGGGCGGGTGACGTACCTCTGCCCCGCCACGTCGGATTCACCGGGTGCACCGACGATCAAACCAACCTGCAGCTCATCCCCTGCCAGCATCACCACCGCGTCGCCCTCGCGGGCTTCGTGGCGCCAGCGCCGTAGCTGGCGGACCTCCTTGCGCATCGCGGCGGTTCCCTCGAACGCGGAGGGGAGCCCCACCGCGCCGAGAGCGGCGAGCTCGGCCGCCAGATCGGAAGGACCCGCCCGTAGCACCCACGCGGTGAACGGTGCAGCGGGTGGGCGCTCAGCGGGAGGCGGCGGCCAAACATAGGGCAGATCGGGTGTCGCGTCGGGGAACAGCGGGCCGTACTGCTCGGGGTCCTTGCGCACCAGCGCGGCGCGATGCGAGCGGTGCACATCGGCCTGGCCCAGCCATGGCGGCAGCTCGTCGTCGGGCAGTGAGGATGCCAGCAGCGCCGGCTCCGGCGCGGCGAACTCGGCGATGTTGGCTCGGGTCGCGTCGCTGTGGCCGCGCGCGCACCATTCGTCAACCATCGCGAGTCCGTAGGCCACCAGCGCGCGGGTGCGGCCCTGCCACATCCGCACCGCCGGGTGGTCGGCCCACCCGTATTCCTCGAGATGCAGGGCGCGGAGGATCTGCAGCGCCTCGACGCGCTGCTTGCCGAGACGGCGCGTGTCCAGCAGGCTCGCCGAGCACTCGAACGACGGGTCGGGCAGGAACGTCTGCATGGCAATCCGAACGGTTGGGCCGGTGCGGAGTTTCCGCACGCTGGGGCCACGACGGAGTCTCCGCACACTGGGGCCACCGCGGAGTCTCCGCAGTCACATGGTCGCCCCACACGGCCTTGGCGCCACATCTCTTCGCACGATTGTTGCGCCGGCGCTCCTGTGACCTGGTGCGAACAGCCGAGCGGTCCGCAGTGCTGAGCGGACCCGCGTGGTAGGGCCTTTGACCCTTGGAGGCCGCCCGAGGATCGGCTTCGGTGTGCTCAGCTGCGGCCGCGTACCGGGAAGGGCAGCTCTGCGCATGGCCCGCCGACAGCGGATCGCAGCTGCGAGGCCGAAACGTCAAAAGGGCCTGACGTGACCGTCGTGCACGCAGAACCTCGGGACGGTGTGCGTGTTCTCGGGGCAAAGGACGCATCCGCCGCCGCAGCACTCATCGCCCAAGCGTTTGCGCACGAGCCGGGAGCTGTCGCGCTGTTCCCAGACGTCTGGGCGCGCGCTCAGCTGAAGGAGGTCAACGCCCGAGGAGCGGTGCGAAGGATGCTGCCCCACGGCACAGTCCACGGCGCGTTCGTGGGCGAGACGCTGGCTGCGGTCGCCCTGTGGCACCCGCCGGGCGTGCCCGCAACTTCGATCACCGGGATGGTGCGGGGCGTGACGGACCTCCTGCCTCACGCCAGGCGCGTGGCCGGGGCCCTGCCCCATGCCACACGCACCATCCTCGGGGAGCCACGAGAGGCTTTCACGCTGCAACGTCGCCGCTCGCGAGCCATCGCCGCCGCGTCGGCTGGCACCACGTGGCATCTGGCGATCCTTGCCACAGCCCCCCAACACCGGGGCCAAGGGTTGGCCCGAGGGCTGCTCGAACGCCAGCTGGCCCGTTGTGACGCCGACGGGCTGGCGGCCTGGCTCGAGACCACCGACCCCGTCAACCCACCGATCTACGAACGGTTCGGGTTCACGACGGTGGCGCACGTCGGTGACGCCGCCTGGCTGCCCGGCTACTGGGTCATGCGGCGCGAGCCGGGCAAAACGCCACCTTTCCCCGAGCGCGAGGTGCGCAATGAGCTCCACTCACCTGCCTGAAGACGCAAGGTCGATCCGCGGTCAGTACGGACGCGAGACCGTCGAGTTCGCCCGCCTGGTCAACCTCAGCGACGCCGTGTTCGCCATCGCCATGACGCTTCTGGTGCTGGGTCTTGCGGTGCCCGATGTCCGTACTGACCAGCTGGCCGGAGAGCTTGCCCGCACCCTCCCGCAGCTCGCAGCGTTCGTGCTGGGTTTCGCCCTGATCGGCAACGTCTGGTGGCAGCATCACAAGCTGTTCGCGCGGCTCGCCCGCCTGGATCGCCGCCTCGTGGCCCTCAACCTCGCCTTCCTCGGCGCCGTCGCAATGGCGCCCTTCCCCACCGGCCTGCTTGGCAGTTACCCCACCAGCCGCGCCACCGTGATCCCGTTCATCGGCATCTTCCTCCTGCTGGGGAGCTTGTTCCTCGCCATGGTCTGTCACGCGCAGCGACGCGCGGCATGGGCGCAACCTATGCCCGCCGCGATCTATCCTTGGGTGCTGGCCGGGTGGCTCGGGAGCCTGGCGTTGCTCATCGTCGCGCTGGCTGTGGCATTCGCTGCGCCCGTGCTCGCCCTGGCGGTCCTGGTGTTGAGCAGCGCCCCGGAGGCGGTCGTCGCCCGGCGAGCCCCTGCTGGCTATCGCCACTGGTCATAGCCCCGCGGCGCGACCCACGAACCAGCCGCCGCCGGCCTTGGCCGCCCCAGGGGCGAGCGGCTCACAGCATCAAGTAGTACTGCTCGGCGGGGAACTTGGTGAAGCCGGCCTTCGTATACGTCGCTCGAGCGGCGGCGTGCCCGGGGTCACCGCCGGTGCCGACGATGGCCATCCGCTTACCCGCCTGCCGGAGACGCTCAACCCCGAAGTTGGTCAGTTGCAGGCCGATGCCGCGGCCCTGGTGCAGCGGATCGACAGCGACCATGTAGATCTCGCCTGTCTCACCGTCGGACACGTCAAGCGCGGTGAACCCGACGACCTGATCGTCGTCCACCGCCACAAAGGTCTCGAAGTCCCGGCAGGCTCGCCGGACATCCTGCGCCTGATGCTCCTGCCAGTCGGCGCCGAACAGTTGCTGGAAGATCGGCTCCCCCAGCATCTCCAACATCGAGTCGAACACCGGGATCCAAGCACGGAGCGAGAGGTCGACGATCTCTCCGAGGTCGTCGCGGATCATCGGCCGGATTTCGATGCTCATCGACACAATCGGTACCACGCGGTGGGCGAGCGCACAGTGCGCCGGCACCGCGTGGCCGGCGCTTTATGGCCGGCGCAACGTGGCGGGGGCTGCGTGGCGGGGGCTGCGTGGCCGCCGCCTGGGCCAAAGGTCAGCGTGGCGTCCATTGCGCCCCCTAGTAATGCGCACAAAGCGGACCTGACTGGTACATCTGCACGAAAGTTCGTGCAGATGTACCACTCGGATCCGAAATACGTGTTTTGCTCCTACAGCTCGCAGACCCTTTTGCGCCAATTACCCATGGTTCAGCGTGTGTTAGTCAATCCCCCCAGGAACAGGAGGAGGGCCCTGTGACGCTGACCGCGCCCGCGACAGTGCAATCACCGACTCCCCCACGCCCCTCGCGCAGGGCTCGGCCATCGCGTACAACTGCGCCGAGCCACACCAGGCCCACACCGGAAGGCGCGAGGAAACCATGGCCGAGATGCTCTTGTTCCACCACGCGCTGGGCCAGACACCCGGCTTCCTCGCGTTCGCCGACGAACTGCGAGCGGCCGGCCACACGGTGCACACCCCTGACCTGTTCGACGGCCGGATGTTTACCAGCATCGAGGACGGCGTGGGCCACGCTGAGGCTGTCGGCTTCGACGAGATCATCGCCCGCGGAGCACGTGCTGCTGACCAGCTGCCGCGGGACCTGGTGTACGCCGGCCTCTCGCTGGGGGTGCTCCCGGCGCAGATGCTGACGCAGACGCGGACGGGCGCCCGGGGCGCCCTGCTGCTGCACTCCTGCGTCCCACCCGACGAGTTCGGGCCCTGGCCGGCCGGGGTTCCCGTGCAGATCCACGCGATGGACGCCGACGCGTTCTTCGTTGACGAGGGAGACCTCGAGGCGGCCCACGCCCTCGTGGGGTCCGTCGAGCACGCGGAGTTGTTCCTGTACCCCGGCGACCAGCACCTGTTCACCGACTCGAGCCTGCCGGCGTACGACCACGACGCTGCGCAGCTGCTCATCGGACGTGTGCTCGCCTTCCTCAGCGCCCGGTGACCGCGGGTTCACCGTCAGCAAGCGACGCTACCGGCCGGCGCAGGGTGCGTACTCTGGCCGCGATGCATGGGTTGGATGGCAAGATCAGCGCGCTCGCCGGCGTCCTGGCGCAGGGCGGCGTCCTCGTCCTGACCGGTGCTGGGATCTCGACCGATTCGGGGATTCCCGACTACCGCGACCCCGACGGGCGGACTCGCAACGCCGCGCCCATGACCTTCCAGCGCTTCCGCGGGTCGGCCGAGGAGCGCCGCAGGTACTGGGCTCGCAGCCACCTTGGCTGGCAGCGAGTGGCCGCGGCACGACCCAACGCTTCTCACCGAGCGGTCGCCCAGCTCGAGCAGCGGGGCCACCTGGCGGGCACCGTGACCCAGAACGTCGACGGGTTGCACACGGCCGCGGGCAGCCGGGAGGTCATCGACCTCCACGGACGTCTCGACGCGGTGGTCTGCCTCGTGTGCGGCGCACGCCGTCCACGCGCCGAGGTCGCGATGCGGCTCGATGCGGTCAACCCGGGGTTCCGCGACCACATCGACGACGGGGCGGTCAGGCCCGACGGCGATCTTGGGCTCCCCGACGAGACGGTGGCGCAGTTCCGGGTCGTAGCGTGCCGGCGCTGCGACGGGCCGCTCAAGCCCGATGTCGTCTACTTCGGCGAGAAGATCCCTTCTGCGCGGTTCGCCAGAGCACTCGGACTAGTCGAGCGGTCGGCGGCCCTCGTCGTGCTCGGCTCGTCGCTGGCCGTTGGCTCGGGCTACCGGTTCGTGACCGCGGCGGCCAAGCGAGGCATACCGGTGGTGATCATCACCCGCGGGGTGACCCGGGGGGACCGACACGCGACGCTGAAGGTCGACGCTTCTCTCGGTGAGGTGCTGCCGGCGGCAGCGACCCGTGCGCTGGACACCGACGGAACACCTCGGCCCGCGGCAACGACCCCCGCCCTGGGCGCCTACACCTTGACACGCCCTGCGGCAACGGCCCCCGCCGCGCACGCGCACGAGACCCCCCGCCAGCAGGGGCGCCCGGGCGGGTGAGCCTCAGGCCACCCGCCCGTCAGCGTCGACGTCGAGAACCTCCCGCTGCGCGTGCCGGTTGACGCGACCGCAGGCATGGCAGATGGGGATGACCATCAACTGCCCGGTGGGAAGGCGCATCCGGTGCGGTCGGTCGTCGTGCTGGCCCAGGCATTTCACGCTGGCCCAGTGCACGCCGGCGACGCCGGCGGTGACCCTGCGCAGACGCCTCGGTGGTGACGACGACTGGTGTGGTGATACCGACCCCTGGCGAGCTACCCCATCGCGGTCCACGGTCCCTCCTTTCCTCCCCGAACAGCACCGGAGACGTTCCCTGCAGGACACCGACGGAACGTCCCCTCGAGGTGTCCGAAGGTGCTGGCACAGGCCCTGCGTGGACCTCTTCGGCCCGTTACGGCGTCTGGATGTCCACCACGAGGCGCAGCGGGCCCTCGAGCACCTCGACGGCGAACGGGGCTTCGGTGTCGAGGCCGACGACCCAGCTGAGCGTGGCTTCGAAGTCGCCGGTCTGGACGGCTTCGGTGGCCACGGTGGTGGCACCGGCGACCCGGTCGGGCCCCTGGTAGGTCAGCTCGTAGGGGTCACCTCGATCGAAGTCCACCCCGGTGGCGCTAAACAGGCGGATCTCGAGGAACGCCTCACCGTCGACGTCGACGTCCTCGCCCTTGCCGGCCGTGCGGATCGGTGGGTCGACGTAGCCGACCTCGTAGGCGGAGGTCCCGTCGTCCTCGAACTCGAGCACGATGCGGTCGAAGTCGTCATGGCCGCCCACACGGACATCGGTGAGGAACGCCACCGTGTCGCCAGGGGGGAACTCCCCAGAGATCGTCTCGGTGCCGAAGCCGGCGATGGGCGCGGGGCCAGAGGCTGCGTCCTCTGCGGCCTCGTCTGCGTCGGAGCCCTCTTCAGGGTCCTCGGGCTCGACGGTTTCGGGGGCCTCGGGGGTCTCGTCGGCGTCCGCTGGGGCGGTGGCTTCCTCGGTGTCGTCCTCGGGTTGGAGGGCCTCGTCGGCTTCCGCGGGTTCCGGCGTCGGCGTCGGGGTCGGGGTCGATGGCTCGTCGGCGAACTCGAGCTGGGTCGGGCCGGTGTCGCGCAGCATGGCCACCGCCGGCAAGCCGAGAGCGAGCGCCAGGACGACGACCGCCGCCACGACGGTGGACCGCGGCCGGCGCCCACGTCGCATGACGGCGTCGAGCCCTCGGTCGGGGTCCATGCCACCGGCCTGCGCGCGCACCGCATCTGCAGCGTCTCGCCCACGCCGTTCTAGGGGGTCAGTCATCTCGCTCATCCTCTTCGGAGACTCCGAGGGCGTCCGCCAATGCTTGACGGGCCCCGTGCAGGTGCGCCTTGGCCGTGCCGGGCGCGCAACCCATCGACTCGGCGACCTCGTCGACGGACAGGTCAGCGTGATAGCGCAACGCCACCGCCTGGGCCTGCCGGCGGGGCAAGCTGCGCACGGCGCTCCAGAACGCGTCGGCGTCCTCGGGCAGGTCGTCGTCGGCCGGCAGCGGTGGTCGGGCCCGCAGGCGGGCCAGAGCCCGGGCCTCCGCGGCGATCCGCCGCCCGCGTGAGGTCGCGAGGTTCGCGGCCACCGTCCGCACCCAGCTGTCGGGCCGGCGGTAGCCCGCGCCGCGCCGCCAGCCGCGGTACGCGCGCACGAACGCCTCCTGGGCGATGTCCTCGGCGGCGACCCACGAGCCGGTCAGGCTGTAGGCCAACCCGACCACGTCGCGGAAGTTGCGCGCGTAGAAGTCGGCGAAGGGCTCCGCGCGCGCATCCTTCGCCAAGCGCCCAGCCGCTTCGTCTGCTCGCACCGTGTCCAGTGTCGCCATCACCACCAAACCTCGCCTCGCGCCATCACGCCGGTAAGACGCGTCAGCGACTCGAGAGGTTTAGTCACACGGGAAACCTCAGAGCGATGCGGGTGGAGCCGCCCTGGTCGAACACCCGCGCGAGCACCGCGGCCGCACCGCGCCGGTGCTCGCGGGCGATCCTGAAGGCCGCGATCACGCAGGCATGCGCGGCTGGAACCCTGCCAGAATGCGTTCCATCATCCAGTTCGTGCGCGCGCCGGCGACCCCGGTGCTCGGGCACGTGCCGACCCCGTTGAGTTCGTCGACGACCGTGCGGATCAAGGGCTCCTGCACGTGCGGCGGGTCGTCGATGGGAAACGACTCGACTTGGTCGCCTTTGATCAACTGCACGGGCGTGGGCCTGGCGACTGCAAAGTGGATGCGGCCGGACGCCCAGGTTTCCTTCGTTGGCGGGACCGCTGACTGCACTGACCGCGGGCGGGGCAGTCTACCGGTGGTCAGCGTCGCCGCGACCCGCTGCCGCGAGAGCGCCCGCTCGAGCGGCTGCGCGACCCCGAGCTGCGCGACCCCGAGCTGCGCGACCCCGAGCTCCGCGAGCGCGAGTTTCGCGACCCCGAGCTTCGCCCGGCGGAGCCGCCCGAGCGCCCGGTCCGGGTGCCCGCGCTGCGCCTCACCGACCCGTTGGTGTCCCCCCGGCCACGCGCCATGCGGCCGCCGATAGCCCCACCAAGCAGGCCGCCGACGAGCCCGCCGCCCATGCCTCCTCGCCGCCGAGACCCGTACCCGCCGCGATAGCCACCATATCCAGGCTCGTGCATGCCGCCTTGGTACCGCCGGCGACGGCGTCCACCACCGAGCAGGCGGCGAAGCAAGGCGAACACGACCAGGATCGCGATCGCTCCCAGGATCAGCGTGGTCGGGCTCATGCCGGCGAGCGGTCCGGGCAGTTGCGAGGTGTCGAAGCCGTCCATGGCCGTCCCTTCCCCGAGCTCGCTAGCGAACGCTGCCACCGCGTCGACGGGATCATCGTCAGCGCCGAGCTCGTCGGCGGCCGCGTCGAGCGCAGCGTCGATGTCGGCGCTGGAGTACTCCTCACCCGACGCGCCGATCTCATCGGGGGTCACGACCAGCACGACGCCTCCGAGACCCTCCACGAGCGAGTCGGCGGCCGCCTCCGCGCCCTCGGGCGCATCCGCGAGGAACGCCGCCGAGAGCTCTACGCCATCGCGGCGGGCGTCCTCGATGGTGCTGGCCAGCCGAGACTCGTCGACGTCGTCGGCCCCGTCCTCGACGACATAGCCCTCGGCGGCCAGCTGCTCCTCAGTGTCCTGGGCGTGGGCCGGCGCCGCGGCGACCATCAACGCAAGCGTTGAGCTCGCCAGCAAGGCCAGGACGACCGCGGCCCACGAGGTGGTGCGCACCGTGGTGCGCGCCGCCATGCCCGGGGTGGCAAACGGCGTCAGGGACGACCGAACCGCCACGGAACGGGCTGGTGCGGCTGTTGGTGTCGCGACGCGCGAGTACCCGACCGTTTCGTGCATGTCCACCCTCCGCCCGCCTCGGACGCCGAAGAACCCCCTCGGCCACTGTAGCGCCACCGGCTCACACGAGGGGCACGGGGCGTTGGTCGACCGCCGCGTCGACGGTCGCGCTGGCCCTCGGTCTCCCCGGGTTGCACGCCCGGCCATGCCACTCGGTCTAGCACTCGCCGGGGTCGTAGCCGCGGTCGGGCTCTGCCGCCAGCCGGGCGGGACCGATCTTGCCCAGCAGCGCCGTGGCCTCCTGCGGGTCACTGGGCACGAAGGTGGCTCCCTGCTGCCACAGCGGCGTGCCGGGCGGCAGCCAAAGGTAGAGGCTGCGGGCGGCACCGAGGGTCCGCTGGGGCCACCGTGGCCAGTCGATCTCGCCCGCCGCCGCCGCGAATCGCCGCCCCGCGCGGGTGTCGTGGTCGAACCGGTGGCTCCAGCGCTGCAGGTGCGGGGCGACCGCCGGCAGCGCATCGCGTTTGCGGTTGTTGCAGGGCGCGTGCGCCACCACGAGGTTGTGCAAGCCGTCGTCGGGATGCTTCGCCCAGGGCACGAAGTGGTCCACCTCCGCGCCGGTTGCCACGTGCTGGAGGCAGTAGAAGCACGCGCCCTCCTGCGCGTCCAAGAGCGGCTCGCGGACCGGCGAGAGACTGCGCCGTTGCGCGCCGAACAAGAACGCCTCGAGCTGGGCTTCCTCGAGATGGTCAGCGTTGCGCTCCGCGGTGAACGCCGCCCAGCGTTGCTGCACCAGCGGGCGGATGAGGCCGGCCATCCGCACGAGCCAGTGCTCGGCGCCGGGACGCAGGTGCAGGCGGTCGTCGAAGTCCGCGCGCTGGACCCGGCTCGGCGACACCTCGCCGGGCCATCCGAAGTCGTAGATGAACCGGTGCTCGACGGATTGGCCGCCCCAACCGAACCGTTGGAGCTTGGGAAGCGGCATGCGGATCACCGTCGTGACGACGTCGCGTTCGAGCGCGTCGATCGCCGCGGGATGTCTGCGCCGCGCCTCGGCAAGGGGCAGGCCCGGCGGCAACGCGAGCTCACGCTTGCGAGCCTCGAGCTTCGCGACGACGTCGTTGCGCCCAGTGCTTTGTCGCACGCGGTGGTCGCCCAGCGGCCGCGCTTGCAGCCAGTACAGCTGGAACACGCGCCGGCCGACCCGCTTGCCGGACAGCACGCGGGGCGCCCGGCCGGCGGCATCAACGCCCGCGCGGCACTCGTCGACGAGCGCGAGCAGGACGGCGTACTTGTACGTGGCGGTGAACCGTCCTCCGTCGAGCAAGGCGATGAGGCGCTCGCCGAACGCCAGCGCGTCGTCGACTGCTGCGTCGCCCACTACGTCCCCCGTGGTCATGCGTTGACCGGCAGGGGGCGGGAGGGTACCGGGCCGATGAAGCGTCGGGCGGGGGCGTGCGGACTGGCGCGGCGGGGCATACCAGACCCGCAAGGTTCGGTTCCGATCAGCGGCGACGAAGCCCACGAAGGCGAGGCTGCGAGCATGGCGAAAACGCTTCAAAGGCCCGTCCGGGGCAAGGGCCGCATCATCGCCGGTGTCTGCGCGGCCGTCGCTGACCGCTTCGGGATCAGTCGCTGGCTGGTGCGCGTGGTCTTTGTGATCACCGGGTTCGTAGGTGCCGGGGAGATCGCCTACATCGTCCTGTGGATCCTCATCCCACGCGCGCGTCGCTGACGCCCGGCGATGCAGGGACGGTAGAGCAGGCGGTCTAAGAGTTCGATGACGCCGCTGACGCGAACGGCCGGTCGACTAGGTTGGCGGCATGATCCATGACGACGGTGAGGGCTACCAGCGTCGAATCGAGCAGCGGCTGGCCTGCGAGGGGGACCCGCACGGCGAGGTGGGGTTCGTCGAGCGCTACGCACCGTCCACGGTCCTCGACGCCGGCTGTGGCACCGGCCGGGTCGCGATCGAGCTGGCCCGCCGCGGCTACGAGGTGGTCGGCGCTGACGTCAGCGAGGCCATGCTGGCCACGGCCCGACGGCTCGATTCCACGGTGTGCTGGCTGCACGCCGACCTCGCTGAGCTCGACCTGCAGCGCAACTTCGACATCGTCGTGATGGCCGGCAACGTGCCGCTGTTCACCCCGCCGGCCACGACCGCCGGGGTGGTGGCCGGCTGCGCCCGGCACGTCGCCCCTACCGGTCGGCTGATCGCCGGCTTTCAGCTCGACAGGGGCTACGACCTGGCCACCTACGACACGCAGGCCGCAGCTGCGGGCCTGACGCTGCGCGAGCGCTACGCGACGTGGGACCGTGATCCGCTGCAGGCCGCCAGCAACTACGCCGTGTCGGTGCACCGCCCCGCGTGACTGGCAAGGCACCGCCCCGCGTGACTGGCAAGGCACCGCCCCGCGTGACTGGCAAGGCAACCGCACCGCGCGGAACATCAACGAGCTCCTCGACGTGGCCGGACCTGCGCGTCGAGGCCGCGCGGCGTTCAGATCCCGAGTTGCTGTGACGCCATCGCGGCACCCTCGACCCGGGCCGCGATCTTGGCGAACGCGATATCGCGGGCGAAGTCAGGGGATCCGTGCTTGGGCTTTTCGTCGATCGAGAACGGTGAGAACCCGCAGTCGTCGGTTGCACCGAGCCGCTCGACGGGGATGTGCCGTGCGGCGGTGGTGAGCTCGTCGCGGACCTGCTCGGGGGTCTCGACGGTGGGGTTGAGCGGGTCGATCACCCCCATGAAGCAGACCTGTCCGACACCGTTGGCGTCGGCCCGGCTGTACTTGCCGCACAGCTCGTAGACCTTCTCGCGATCCCGCTCGCTCGCACACTGGATGAGGAAGTAGCCGGCGTTGATCTGGAACATCTTGCTCAGCAGCAGCTCGTACGGGACCTCCGCGGAGTGCACCGAGTCCAGGTCGCCGCCGGGACAGGTGTGCAATCCGATGTCGGCGCGCTCGTCGGCGGTGAAACGGTCGAGCACGCGGTTGTTGAGGTCGATGAACTCCTGCAGCATGTCCCGGCCGGTCCAGGGGTTGCGGGCGTCGTTCTTGTTGGCCAGCCGCCCCTCGGTGAAGTCGATGGACACCCGCGACGCACCCGCCGCGAACGCCTGACGGATGTCCTTCTCCGTCTCGTCGCACAGGTCGGACAGGAACTGCTCACGGGGATAGCCGGGCACCTCACCCTCGAGCGGGTACAACAGCATCAGCATCGACGGGGCGATCACTGCCTGCTTGACCGGCTTGGTGGCCATCGCGACCGCCTGCTCGACGAACTCCGCGGCGTAGGTGCGATACCGGAACGGGCCGCTCTTCAGCCGTGGCAGCTGACGATGATGGCCGTCGTCGAAGATCGCGAAGAACTGGCCGTCCGGCGCGAGGTTGTCCGCCAGGCCGGTGCCGCCCAGCGTCTCGGTCAGCGGGTAGGTCGCGAAGCTCGACGCACGCTGCTCCCCGTCGCTGACGATCCGCTGACCGGTGGCCTCCATGCGCTCGATCGAGTCGTGACAGGCTGCGTCTTGCTCAGCTACAAGCTGCTCGCGGTCGATCTCGCCAGCGTCGTAGGCAGCGTAAGCCTCCTGCAACCGCATGGGACGAGGCAGCGAACCGACGTTCTCGGCAGGAATTGCCATGGCGACCTCCTGACCTGCCCGCGGCGTCACAACAGGCCGCAGCCAGCGGGACACACGCAGCGACGGGCGTGATGCCGCTGCCGGCTCGGCCGGCTGGCCGAACGCACGTAGTCGTAACAGCCCCACCGGCGCTGATCAATAGACGTGCGGGGCGCCGGCACCTCGACACGGCTGCGGCGCTCCCGCCTGCGCGGAGCGTGTTTGGGACGATTCCGGCACCGCCGGGCTGGTCGAAGGCTACGATCAACCCTGCCCAACGGGGCTGCGGCCGGCCTCGCTGCCGCCCTGCTCACGCTCGGCTTGGCCGCCTGCGAGGTCGAGGAAGGCGCGCTGGAGGACATGGACGAACATGGCCCCGAAGAAGAGGGCAGGGACTTCTAGCTCAGCGAGAGCTCCCCGCCCTCGTCCGAACTCCGAAACGAAGGGGCAGCAGATGGTGGTGCTGATCGCCCGGTACCAGGTGTCGCCGGGAAACGCGGAGCAGGTCCTGGCAGAGCTCGAGGAGATGGCCACCTACGTCGGTCAGGACGAGCCGGGCTGTCTGCGCTACCAGGTGTGCCGCTCGGTGGAGGACCCGAACCTGCTCGTGCTGTACGAGGCGTACGCCGACCACGAGGCGTTCCAGGCCCATCGGGAAACGGCGCACTTCCAACGCATCATCGAGGGCCGAGTCGCGCCCATGCTCCACGCGCGCGAACGCGAGGTGCTCGAGCCCGTGATCGGATGAGGTTGAGCCCCGCAGCGGCGCGATTGGACGGCTTGCGCCGGAGGTGCCGCACCGTCGCCGAGGCGCAACCAACCCCCACCCATGCGACCGTCCGACGAGAGGTCCGACGGGCCGCCGCCTTTGTCGGGGGGTCAACGCCGCACCAGACGCCAGACCGCACGTAACATCCGCCTAGGGCGACCGGGAGCCCTCGTCGGCGGCGAGGAACGCCGCGATCTCCACGGCGACGACCGCCGGCGCGTCGTGCATGATCAGGTGGTCGGCGCCGGCGATGACCCGCAGGTGGGCTGCTGGGATGCGTTCGGCGAGTTGGCGGCCCTGCTCGACGGGCAGCCATTGGTCGTGCTCGCCCCACAGCACCAGGGTGGGCACCTCGATGTCGCCCAAGCGCCGCTCAAGCACGTCGGTCAGGCTGCGGTCGTTCTGGACGATCTGCCGGTACAGCGCGGCCTTGCCCGCCTCGCCGAGCCAGGGGGCTGCGAGCCGATCGGCGACCTGCCCAGACGGCCGGCGCCGCTGAGGCCAGGTCACATAGCCGCGCACGAGCCCCTCGTGGACGGCATCGGGCAGCTGGGCGAGCACGTCGGCATGACGGGACGCCAACTGAAAGAAGCCGGTGCCCCAGGGGGCCAGCGCGACCGCGTCGGCGAGCACCAGCCGGGAGACCGCCACGCCCTCGAGCAGGTGGGCCCGCAGCGTGACGGCGCCTCCGAAGTCATGACCGACCACCGCGGGGCGTGCCAGCTCCCAGTGGTCGAGCAGCCCGGCGCACACCCGCCCCTGCGCAGCCAACGAGACGTCTTGACCCTCGTACTGCGCGCTTTGGCCGTACCCAGCCAGGTCCCACACGTAGACGGTGAACTGCTGCGCCAGCGCTTGAGCGACCTCCCGCCAGACGTACGACGAGAACGGGGTCCCGTGCACCAGCACGACCGCCGGGCCGTTGCCCAGCACATCCCACGCGATGGCGCCTTGTTCGCTGTCGTAGACCCGCTCGAGGCGCCAGTCCGCGTTCATCGCCCTGCCCCCTTGCGTCCCCTCGAGGTTGAGGTGCCAGCTGCTCCCCTTGCAAAGCGGGGCGACGCAACCGACGAAGGAAACTACACCAGACGCCCTCGGGCCGGGTTCGCGCGTCTAGCGATTTGACGATGGAGCAGGGACGGGTCGAGTGGACCGACCAGGCCATGGGCAACCCCGACCTTTCGCTCGGGCCGGTCGAAGGCCGCCGGATGGCGGGCGCGGGCTTAGAGGCGGGCGATGACCTCGTAGCGCTGGGTTGTCGCCGCCTCGACGCCCCCATCCTGTTGCTCTCGTCGCGCCGTCTCTTGCGCGACCGTCTCGCTGGCAAGCATGGCCTCCTCGCTCTCCCATATCGTCACAGCGAGACCGTGGCCATTGGCACGGTCCAGCAGCCAATATCCGGCGACGAGGCCCGACTGCTGCCTGGCCGATGGAACGACCTGGTCGCGGACGAAAGTCCGGGCTCTGTCGAGATCGCCAAGCTCAACGCCGATGACCCGCGCATGCATGCCCATACGTACCTCTCGCGTAGATGAGCGGACTCGCCTCGGCCGAGGGTATCCAGGCACGACCAACAGGAGCGGCAGGCGCGGCCTTGCCCCTCGACAAGCCGCGCCGGGCGGGGCGGGCCAGCGCCAGTCGAGCGCCGGGTCGATCTGCGGCGCGCAGGGCATCCTGACGGGCAGGGAGCCCGTGGGGGGCAAGCCCATGAGCGATCAGACCACGGCTGACCAGCGCGCCACCGGGCGCCAGCCCGCCCGGTGGACGACCAGGCGGTGGGTCCTGGCGACCGTGGTGGCGGTGGTCGCGACGCTCGCCGTGGTCGCCATGATCTTCGTCGCCAGCGACGACGGCGCGGGCCCCGAGCGGGTGACCGCCGAGCCACCTGTCGGCGAACAGCCACGCAAGACCGAAGCAGAGGCGCTCGACTGGTCGGAGATCCTCGCCCACATCGATGTCACCGCGGACGACTTCCGCCGCGACTGGAACAGCCTCATCGATGCGGTCGGTTTCGGGCACGAGCTCGAACCGCTGACCTTGCCCAAGCAGCCGCACGGCATGGGCGCGGAGACCCGCGCCTTCCCTGACGGCTCCGAGCTCGAGATCATCGAGCACCCCGACGGGTACCTGTCGCGCATGGAGCTGCGTGGCGAGCCCGCCGACGTCGACGAGGCCGCCGACTACCTCGCCATGGTGTACGCGCTGGTGCACGCCACCAGCGGGATGAACCCCGATGAGGTCGTCGAGTTCGTAGAGGCCGAGCTGGGCCTGGACGAGACCGTCGACGAGACCGAGCACACCGAGCGGGCCCGCTTCGACGGTGTCGCCTACGAGTTCGACGCTTTCCAGGGGCAGTGGTCGTTGTGGGCCGGCAGCCCCGACGACGCGCCGTAGCCGCCGCAGCCCTGGATTACAGCGCTTAGCCGGTCTCGAGCGGGGCGTTCGGGTCGGCGACCCACTCGGCCAGCGAGCCGTCGTAGACAGCCGCGTCGATGCCGGCCACGGCCAAGGCGAGGGCGTCGGACGTGGCGGCGATCCCACCGCCGCAGTAGGTGATGACCCGGCACGGAAGCGCGACCATGACTACGCCGGCGAGGAGCAACGGCCCACCAGTCTCTGATTGCAGCGGAACGCCGAGGCCGTCCTCAGCAGGCGAGGCGAACAGGTCGCGCAGCCGCAGGAGAGGAGTAGACCGTGAAGGCGACGCTCGAGGAGATGGCCGTGGAGATGCAGGACGAGGGCCTGGAGAGCCGCAGCGAGGAGTTCGGCGACATGGTGATCAGCCATGTTCGGCTCCCGGCAAACTTCGACCCCAGCCCCATGTTCGAGGCCCTGCCGGACGGGGTGTGCCCCATCCCGCATTGGGGTCGTGTCCTCGAGGGAGAGCTGCACCTGCGTTACGCCGATGGAAGCCAGGAGGTGACCCGGCAAGGCGAGTTCTTCTACTGGCCCCCAGGCCACGTCATCTGGACCGAGGCTGCCGGAGTGGTCTGGATGGACGTGGCGCCGACCGGCGAGAACCGCCGGGTCAACGAGCTGCTCGGCATGTGAGGCTTCCCGGGCGTCTCCTCCGTGGCCACGGTCGCCGGCGGTCGCCACCTACCCGCCGTCGACTTCGCCCGGCGGCGGTTGCGCTCCGGCGAGGTGGTCGACCAGCGCGGTGAGCATGTCCTCGGCGCCGTGGGGTGCGGCCACGTGCAGCACGGGTTGCCGCTCGGCGATCTCGACGTCGAAGCGAAAGAACGAGCAGCACCGGGATTCCGCCCGTACGAAGCCGCGCACGAGGGGCTCGCTGCCGGCGGCGAACACCAGCGAAGCAGACCGGGCCTCGTGCGCGCGCAGCTCGCGCAACTGCCCGCGAAGCTGGCGATCGGCCACGCGGCGGTGGGCCTGCTCGTCGGCGGTGAGCGTGCAGGTGTATGCAGCGGACTCACCCATGGGTTTGCTCCCTTCGTCCTCGGTGAGCGGTGGGCGATCGCACAGTAGGGTTTGAAGCCGACTTCAATGCAACCCGCGAGGGCGAGATGAGCGAAACCCTCTCCATCGGTGAGCTCGCGCGACGTGCAGGGATCGCACCGTCTGCGATCCGCTACTACGACCGGATCGGGCTCGTCCACGCCGACAGTCGCGACGGGCAGGGGCGGCGCTACCGCCCCAGGGCGCTGGTCCGCCTCGAGCTCATCCAGCACTTCCAGCACGCCGGGTTCAGCCTCGACGAGATCCGCCAGCTACTCGACGGTGCTGGCTCCTGGCACGACACCGCGCGGCGCAAGCGCGCCGAGCTCTCCGAACGCGTCGACGAGCTTCGCGCCGCTCTAGAGGTCATCGACCAAGCGCTCGCCTGCGGCTGCCAGGACCTGGAGGGCTGTCGCACCGAGACCAGAGGTCACGAGCACGCCTGAACGCCTGGCGATCCTGCCGGCGCCAAGCCGCCAGCCACCCCGGCGCCTTCCCGGACGGCCGATCACGCCTGTGAAGGTGTTGGGTCTTCGCCGGTTGCTGGGGCCGGCGGGCTCCAATCGGCTCGTGCTGCTCGACCACCTCGGGCTGCGCTGGGTCGCCCGGGGCCGCACAGACGGTTACGCACTAGGACAAACGCCGCATGTGTGGGGCCCAGGCCAACTCCAAATGCACATGGGCCCAGCGCACAGGCGGCGACGGACTAGGACAAAAACCGCGCGACTGGTACATCTGCACGAGCTCTCGTGCAGATGTACCAGTCGTGCCCGATTTGCCCCATCCCCTGGCTCAGAAGAACGGTCATAACCGGATAACACGGACCGCAACCAGGGCCCGCAGGCCGCACTCAGCCTCCTTGGCGGGCGTCAATCGTCTGCGTACCGTCACCGCTGCAGCGCAAACCCGGACAAACGGAGTCGCCGGAGGCGCGACAGCCGACGGGGTGCTCGCGCAGCCCGTCACAGCGACGACGCAGCGGTGACGGCGACGCGCTGGTCTCGGACGCAGCGCACCGGGCCCGAGTCCTATCGCAGACCCGAGCCGGCCATCGGCGCCAGGCTGGAGGTCAGGCCAGCGCTTGACGGGCCGCCTCGAGGTCGTTGGCGCCGAACACCAGGCGTGTCCCGGTCGCGACGTACATCAACTCGATGTTGACGCCCGCTTCGGCCAGCCGCTCGGAGTAGCGCCCCAGCATGCCCGGCTCGTCTGCGACGTCGACGACGATCACCTCGCGCTCGGCCGCGATGTCGATGCCTGCGCCGGTGATCGCCTCCCGAGCCGGCGCGGGGTTGCCCTCCACCAGCAGATGGACCATCCCTTGTCCCCGGGAGGTCATCGCACACGCCCCGGCGAGGTTGACGCCCCCGCCCCCGAGAGCGTTGCCCAGCTCGGCCAGCGCACCGGGACGGTCGTCCATCATCACCATCAGATCGGTTGCCATGCTGCCTCCTTCCAGCCCGACGATGGCACTCGACTATGGCGGTCCATCCCCGGCCCCGTCCACACCTGAAGCCCTCGGCTCCTGAAATGCAACGCCGGGGTCGGGACAGGTCACCGCCCATCGCCTTGTGGCGCTGACCACGTCGGCCTGCGTGATCTTCCTGTGCACCGTCAGCAGTGTCGGGCAGTGTTGGCGCTACCTAGCCGGGGTGCGGATGGAGTTCCAAGGTGAGCTGGAAGGTCGCCTAGGGTCCGAACTCAGTCGAGCTCGCCGCTTTCCAGCGCCTCGATGAACTCGGCGCAGTTGGCCCACGGCGTGAGGTCAGCGGTGGGGACAATCGCGTGCCCCGCGCGCTGCAAGGCCACACCAGCGCGCCCCTGATGGAGCGTGGTGTGGTGCGCGTGATCGTTCTTGCGTCCCCCGGCGATGTCCACGCACTTGCGGAACCCCACAGGCTCGCCAGAGTCGTCGAACTGCAACCCGAGGAGCAGGATGTGGCCGTGCTCCGGCCACGGGTGTCCGTGCTCACTTGCGCTTGCCACGCCGGCCATTCCGAGCGTCATCGCCAGCACGGCGATGAGCGTGACGATTCTCCGCATGTTCATTCCCCCTGGTAACAGACGCGCCTCCCCCAGTAGAAGGCGTCCCCGGCGGCAGTATAAGCAAGACCGCCGGCACCCCGGCTGACGATTTGTTTGCAGAAGGATGACGAGTTTTCGCGGTCCAGCGCCCGGCTGGCGTTGCTGTGCAGCAGCTGATCGAACGCGCCACCGTCCGGGGTGCGACCGTTACCGCGGTGACCTACCGAGGTACTTCGTGATGCAGTGCGCGGCGCCGAGGTTCTCGGCGAACGGGTGGAAGTCGCCCAGCGCCACGGTGGCAAAGCCCAGCTCCTCCCAGAGGGTCCGGTTCGCCTCGTCGGTCGCGGCAAGGGCTGACCAGGCGCCATGGCCGTATGTGGGCAGATACACCGTGGGTCCCCTATCCGGCCTGGTCTCGACCAGGACGTTGTTCGACGTCGCGAAGTACCACACTCGCGTTCGCGCCTCGACGTCGTCGACGTAGACCAGGGGCAGTGGATTGCGGTGCACCTCGAAGCCGCCGGCCTCGAGGGTGCGCGCGACGTTGTCGAAAACCTCGGCCATCGCGTGCGGGTAGACGGGGCCACCAAGGACGTCAGCTGCCTTGCGCGGATCGCCCACGAACAGTCGATAGCGCCCGTCGTTCCCGCGGCCCGCCATGCTGATGAACATGTCGATGTGAAACAGCGGCTGCGCGGTGCCGGGCTTGTTGCCTAGATACAACAGCTCGGTCCACTCCTCGCCGTCTAGGTGGAACGTCTGGGACTGCTGCTCGGGAACGGGGACTGTGCTGCCGACGTAGACGATCTCGCGAGCAGCGTCGAGGTACTCCCCGTAGAGCCGGCGCACCAGCTGCTCCGCGGTCTCGCCGGTGTTGGGCGCGACCACCCCCTGCCTGACGTAGGCAAGGGATTCCGCGGGGTAGTCCACACCGATGAGGAAGAAGTCATCACCGATGAGGACGTTGCCGCCCTGGAAGTACAACGGCGCCTGCGAGTTGCTCATGTCGGTGGCGTGCGAGACGAAATCGGCGATCAGGCTGTCGCCGTAGCGCGGGAACGTGAACGGCTCGAGCAGACAGGTGGCTGCCCCGTCGACGTCGTCGTCCGTGACCGCCACATAGCCGTCCTCGGCCCACACGGAGAACTGCAGGTGATCGGGTGCCGCCACGATCGTGGCGCTGTCTGGCCGACCGGTGCGCGCAAGCCATGCGGCCACGTCGTCCCGCACCGACTCGTGGGTGAGCGCCACGATGTCCGCCTCCGGCGACAGCTGGGCCAACAGGTCCTGGTACACCTCCGCGAGCGACACCGACCGCACGGCATAGGCCGGAATCGTCAGCAGCAACTGTTCGATCGCCCCGTCGGCCGAGCCCACAAGCCGCGGGCGCACCGGCCTGGCGGCCTTGAGCCGCTCGATCATGGGCTCGACGTCGCCACGGGCCCGCATGAACTCCGGCGAGACGTCGCTGGCGGTGCGGACCACGAGCTCATCGACTTTGTCGTAATGACGCGACCTGCGCGGCGGGACATCGACCATGGCCCCCACCTTCCTTCCCGGCTCGATCACAGCATTATCCCCGAGCCTCATCGCCCGCGACATCGCCGGCAAGACCATCTGGTGGATTCCAACGCGGCCCACGGCCCGGACGAGGACACAGCCGCGGGCGGA
>SLAO01000135.1 GCA_007126835.1 Nitriliruptorales bacterium
CTCGGGTCCCGCTTGCGCACGGCGAAACCGTGGTCTGCGCCAGCCACGGCGTGGGTGGTGACCAGCCCGGGCCGCAGGTGGGCCGTCTGCTCGCGGGCGAGGACGTCGAGGTCGCAGAGCCGGTCACGGTCGCCTTGGACGAACAACGTGGGCACGGACAGTCGCGGCCAGTGCTCGGTGCGCAGCGTGTGGGCGGGGACCGGTTCGGTGTCGCGCACCCTGCGCTGGGGGTGCAGCGGGTACGACAACAAGGCGAGACCACGACACCGGCCCGGGTCGTGAGCCGCCAGCCGGCTGGCGATCCGCCCGCCCATCGACCGTCCGCCGATGATCATCGGGCGGGATCCGAACCGCGCCGCCAGCGCCTCGAGGACGTCTGCGTAGGCGCGCTCCAGGCGCGACGGCGGGTCGGGCCGTCGTCGTCCCGCCTCGGCGTAGGGGAAGTTGAACACGACCACAGGGTGTCCGCGGGAGGCGACGCGTCGTCCGACGACGCGCAGCACGCTGCTGGTCAGATCGGTACCCGCACCGGGCGCGAGCACCACCACCGAGCCTCCAGCGTCCTCGTGCGGTTCGAACGCCAGCGCGCTGGTGTGCGACACCGCTTGCGGCGCCGACAGCGCAAGACGAGACCGCGTGGAGGTGACTTCGGACACAGGTGGAAAGCTCCCGACGAGATCGACGATCGAACATCGTACCGGACCGGTGGCGCTGCCTTCGCGCTGCCAGACTGGAGGTGTGGCTTCGACGACCAGGAACCGGCGCAGTGCACGGTGGCGGCGCGCCGGCTGGGTGACGTTGGTCCTGGCCGCCGCCGTGGGCTTGTACGTCACCGTGACGGCCGGGCAGGTGTGGTGGGCGGCGACGTCGGACGACGCTCGTGACGCGGACGCGGTCGTGGTCCTTGGAGCCGCACAGTACGACGGGCGGCCCTCCAAGGCCCTGCAGGGGCGCCTTGACCACGCCCGAGCCCTCTACGAGCAGGGGTACGTTCCCCGGATCGTGGTGACTGGGGGACGGCGCGAAGGCGACCGGTTCACCGAGGCCGCCGCCGGCGCGGCCTACCTGGAAGCCCAGGGGGTACCGGGGTCGGTGATCGAGCGGGAGACCGCTGGGGGCACGTCGTACGCGTCACTCGCGGCGACCTCCCGGTTCTTGCGCGACGACGGGATCGAGCAGGTCATCCTCGTCTCGGACCCGTTCCACAACTACCGCATCACCCAGATCGCCGAGGAGGTCGGCCTGGAGGCGTACCCGTCAGCATCGACCACGAGCCCGTTCCGGGGGGTCGCCGAGTTGCGCCAGATGGGCCGCGAGACAGTGGCGGTCGCCCTGGGCCGGGTCATCGGCTACCGGCGTCTCGACGATCTGGGCTTGCGCCTCGACCAGGCGCTAGCCGTCCGCTAGCAGACTGGTCGGTCGACCGACCAGCGGCACATCCGGCGCAGGCGGTCGGGCGCGGACAGCGGCATGATGGGTCGCCGTGCGCTCCCCCAACCCCTCCTGGACCGACCCGCGACCTCGCCGGGGTCTGCGGTGACGTGGCTCGAGGCGGCGCTGCTGGGGTTGGTCCAGGGCGTGTTCATGTTCGTGCCGGTCAGCTCGACCGCTCATCTGGTCCTGACGCAGCAGTGGCTGATCGACCGGGGATCTCGCCTGCCGCCCACCGACGCCCCCGAGCTAATCCTCTTCGACCTCGTCGTCCACGTGGGCACGATGGTGTCGGTAGCGGTGGTCCTGCGGCGCAGCCTGGCCGCGTTGCTGCGTGGCGCGTGGCGTGAGCTGCGGACGCGGCTGGCGGGCGAGGGAGTGGCGGGCGGTAGGTACCTGCGCCTGGTGGCACTCGGGCTGCTGTGCGCGCTGGTGACCGGGGTGCTCGGCTGGCCCGTGTCGCAGATCGGCGGTGCCGTCTTCACCGCGCCGATACTGATCGCGGTCAACCTGGTGATCACCGGGGGGATCCTGTGGTGGACCGACGCTGCCGGACCGGGACGCCGCGGCTTGGACCAAATCACCCCGGCGGTGGCGGTAGCGATCGGCGTGGCCCAGGCCGCGGCCCTGCTACCCGGGCTGTCCCGGTCGGGCCTGACGATCGCCATGGCGCTGCTGCTCGGGCTCCGGCGGCGGTGGGCAGCCGAGTTCAGCTTCTTCGTGGCCATCCCCACCATCGTCGGAGGGTCCGTGGCGCAAGCGGCGCTGGTGGCCGCCGAGGGTCAGCCCCTCGTCGTCGACGGTGCCGCCTTCGCCATCGGCTTCGTGGTGGCCGCGGTCGTGGGGGCCGTCGCGCTGGCCGGCGTGCTGGCCCTGCTGTACCGGGCGCGCTTTCGGGTGTTCAGCATCTACGTCTGGCTGCTAGCCGCGGCGGTGGCCTCGGGGCTGCTGGTGATCGTGTAGACCGGCGGAAGCGCGTTCTCCGCGCCGGATGGGTCGCGCACCACCTCGCCGGCGTGGCAGGGACGGCGTCGCCATGGCCCTGCCGCACACCCCCTCAGGGCTGCTCTGCCAGCAGCTGACCAGCTTGGTCAAAGCGCGTCGAGACGACCCTCGGACAACCCGGCCGCCAACGTCGGGGCGAGCGGGAGCCGGGGCAGCAACGTCGCCTGGGCCGCGTGGTAGACGTCCGGCTTGCCGTCCCAGACCGTGGCAGCCGGCTGGTTGTCGGTGTCTAGCTCGTGCCACCACGACCCGCCTGCGTGGTCGAGCAGGTGCGTTGCGGCGTAGTCCCACCACTGGCGGTAGCGCCGTTCGAAGCGGTCTTCACCGGTGGCCTGTCGCAGTGCCGAGGCGGCCGCGATCGCCTCAGCCACGACCCAGTGCAAGCGACTGCGCACCACGGGCGTGCCGTCCCAGTCCGCGGTGTAGACGAACCCGTCGGCACCGTCGGCGCACCAGCCGTCGGCCACCGCCACGTCGAACAGGTCTTGGGCCGCAGGCACCAGCCAGGTCGGCGCGTCGGCGCCAAGCGCGCCGTGCAGGTGCAGGCACAGCCGGGCCCACTCCAGGCCATGGCCGATCGTGGCGCCATACGGGCGGAACGGGTGCGCAGGGTCGTCGCGGTTGTAGTCGAGGCGGGGCTGCCACGACTCGTCGAAGTGCTCGGGGATACGCCAGCCGTTGTCCCGCGCCCAGACGTTGACAACGCGCTCGGTGATGCGCAGCGCCCGCTCGCGCCACACCGGCGCATCGCCGACATCGGCAGCGGCGAGGTACGCCTCGACCGCGTGCATGTTGGCGTTGACGCCCCGGTAGGGCTCCAAGTCGGTGAAGGTGCGGTCCCACACGTCGACGACGAGGCCGTCGCTGGGCCGCCAGAAGTGGTCCTCGTGGACCGCGAGGGCCTGGTCGAGCAGGACCCCGGAACCCGGGCGTCCCGCGGCCACCGCCGACGCCGCGGCGAGCAGCACGAACGCGTGCTCGTAGGCGCCCTTGCGGGCGGCGGAGGCGTCGGCCGTCCCCACCGCGGTGTACCAGCCGCCGTAGGCATCATCGAAGAACCGCCCGCGCAAGGCCGCTACCCCGTGGTCGGCCATCGGCCCGGCACCAGGCCGTCCGACCAGGTGGCCCAGCGAGAACACGTGCGTCATCCGGGACGTGATCCACAGCTGTACGGGACCGCCGATGTCGGGGACTCCCTGGTCGTCCAGCCACGCGAACCCGCCGTCGGGATGCGCGGACGCAGCGGCGAAGTCGAGCAACCGGCCGAACTCAGCGTCGAGCCAGCGCCGGTGGGAGGGCGACTGGGCCCAAGCGAGGCTCATACGACCTCCGGCGCGGTCGTTCCCGGCGCAGTCGTTCCCGGCGCAGTCGTTCCCGGCGCAGTCGTTCCCGGCGCGATGGTCATCAGCGCTCCCACGTGGCTGCCACCACCTTGAGCAGCTCCTCGCCGGTGAACGGCTTGGCCAGCAACGAGCGTTCGGGGTAAGCGGTGGCCGCCGACGCGACGTCGGGATGCCCGGACATCAGCACCACCGGCAGGCCGTCCCAGCGTTCGCGCAGGCGGGACGCGAGCTCAGGCCCGGTCATGCCGGGCATGTTCGAGTCGGTGACGAGCAGGTCGATGCGCGCGAGCCCGTCGTTGACCAACCCCCAGGCGCTGTCGCCGTCGGGGCAGGACTTGACCTCATGGCCAGCGCGCTCGAGCACGCGCACGACGAGATCGCGCACGGCGGGTTCGTCTTCGACGACGAGGATGCGGGCGGAGGACCCGGAGGTCGGCGCTGGGGCGGCAACCGCGCTGCCCCCGGCCGCGGGCTTGGCCCTCGGCAAGTCGAGGCACACCGTGGTGCCGGCGCCAGGCGAGCTGTCGATGGTGAGATTCCCGTTCGCCGACGTCACCAGTTCCTCGACCATGGACAACCCGAGACCGGTGCCGTGATCGGCGTCCTTGGTGGTGAAAAATGCCTCGGGCGCCCGCTCGATGGTGTCGGGGTCCATGCCCAAGCCCGTGTCGGCGACACGCAGTCGGATGGTGCCGCCGGGCTCGGGTCCCAGGGGCCCGGCTTCCACCGTCAAGCGGCCGCCCTCGGGCATCGCATCGCACGCGTTGACCGCGAGGTTCAACACGGCCTGCTCGAGCTCGCGGTCGTTGATGAGAACCCAGCCCGGTGAGGCGCTGATCACCACCTCGACGCTGTCGCCGACCAACGCATCGAGCATCGGCCGCAAACCGGTGACGAGCTCGGCGACGTCCACCGGCTCGGAGCGGCCGCTGTGCGACCGCGAATAGGCCAGGATCCTTCTGGTGACCGCTGCGCCACGCTGGCCCGCCTCGTGGATCTGCGTCAGCCCGGGGGCGAGCGGATCGTCGTCAACGACCGCCTGGGACAGCAGCTCGGCCTGCCCCAGGATCGTCGTCAGCACGTTGTTCATGTCGTGCGCGACGCTGCCGGCCAGGCGACCGATGGCCTCGAGCTTCTGCGATTGCTGGAGCTGATCCTCCACGTCCCGGCGGCCGATCGCGCTTCCAAGGACGTCGACGACCGACTGCAAGAAGCGCAACTGGTCGTCGGGCAGCTCGTCGTCGGGCAGCTCGTCGCCAGCGTCGCCGAGGACCTCGAGCACGCCCCACGGTCGCACCCGGCCCGGTACCTCCGCCGCCGCGATCGGCGTCAAGGTGGCGGCAGCGCCGGCAGCGCCCTCGTAGGCGATCGCGGTGCGTTCGCCAGCGCCGGCGCTGGCGCGCCACAACACCGCCGCGGAGGCATCGAGCATGCGAGCGACCGTAGACACGGCATCTTGTGCCAAGGTGTCCATCTCGCGCTCCCCGACCGCCCGTCGGCTGAACTGACTCAGGGCGGCCTCCTGGGCCATCTTGCGGTCGAGCGCCTCCTCCATGAGCACGCGCGCGCTGACGTCCTCGACGAGCCCGAGCTGGAATCTCGGCCGTCCTTCACCGTCGCGCAGCAGCGAGCTCGCGACCTGCACGTGCGCCACCGATCCATCCCCGCGGACGTACCGCTTGCGCATCTCGTAGACGGACAGCTCGCCGCGGTGGAGCCGCGCCCTGGCCCGCGCCGTAGCGGGTCGGTCGTCGGGGTGGGTCATCACGAAGTAGTGGCTGCCCAGCAGATCGGTCTCGCTACGCCCGACGATGTCGCACAGCGCGGCGTTCACGCGGATCATGCGCCCGTCGAGATCGGTGACCGCGATCCCGTGCGGGGCGTTGGCCACGATCGCGCTGGCGAGCGCCTCGCTTTCCTGCAGGGCAGCGAGCGCGTCGTTGCGCTCGGTGACGTCCACCACCACCGAGTGCAGAAGCGTGCGCCCCTCGAGCTCGATGGGCCCGCTGTGCACCTCGACGTCGCGCGTGTGGCCCCCGGCGAGCCGGTGGCGAAACGCGAAAACGCTCCGCGAGCCCGTCACCGCGCGGGCCATCTCGGCGCGGATGGTCGCCGGATCGGCGGTGTTGAGCTCGCCCACCCGCATCGACCGCAGCTCATCGCGCGACCACCCATAGAAACGAGCCGCGGCGTCGTTCGCGTCGGCGATCCGTCCGTTGGACGGGTCGATGAAGAGCATGACGCTGGGATGATCGCGGAACAGCCGACCTGCCGACCCATCGGTCGGTCCGGGTTCCCCGCTTGCCCCCAGCACGTGCGGCTGCGCCATCCCGACCCAGCTCCGTTTCGCTTACAGCCGCGCTACCAGCGCGGCTGACCGGCCACTTTCGTCGCAACCCGTACACGGCGACGCGAAGCGGGCATCCCCTAGTGTACGGGGCGTTTGGGGCATTGAGCGCCGACATCGCGACGTTGCTCAAAGTGCGACGTTGCTCAAAGCGCGACGTTACTCAGGTTGAACGAGAGGCGGCCGGCTCGAGGAGTCGCTGCTCGCGGCCACTGGAAGGCCCGGCCCCGGGCCCCCCTGGGGCTGTGGCCGCGTCGGCCCGCCGAGCAGCCAGCACGACGATGACCACCGGGACGACCTGCGCTACTCCCAACGCCACGCTCAGTCGCACCAGCCCGTCGGGCCACACAGTGGGAAACTGCGACGCGGCGAGCATCGGCAAGTGCAGCAGGCCCTGGTGGTACAGCACCGCGGCCGACCCCATTCCCAGCATCAGCACCTGACCGCGACTGCCGGCCCACGCCCACGCGGCGCCGAGCAGCCCGGCACCGAGGAACAGACCCGTGTGCAACACCCCGAACAGGTCGTCGAGGACCGGTTGCGGCCAGGCTGCGACGTCGTCGACGAGGTGGAGGAAGTTCAAGGCGGCGACGCCAACAAGCATCGCGGCCGCCGGCCGGACGAGCCGGTCACGCTGCTGCCGTGTCACCGCTCGCACCCCGAGCGCACCGGGCAGGACCAGCACGCCGGCCGCGAGCCACCACGGCCAAGCCGGCGGCGGGGCCTCCCAGCGCAGCTCACCCTCGAGTACGGCGTGGTCACCGTCGACGGAGAACGGCACCGCCCAGGCCGAGAACGGCCCCTCGCGGCCGCCGGCGTCGCCGATGGGGCCCACGTAGCCCGCCCGCATCAGCATGCGGCTCACCGCATGCGTCCGGACCCAGGCCGGGGGCTCCGGCGACATCCAATGGGTGCGGTGGTCGTGCCAGCGCCACGTCGGGTCCGGGCTGACCCGTTCCCACTCCGGCGGGGCGGTGGCGTCGGCGACCGGCGGCACCACGACATCGCCTCCCGTGTCGGCGTTGAGGTACGTGGCCGGCGAGCGGCGATTGCGGGCCACCCCGTCATCGTCGATGCGCAGGTAGGGCTCACCGTCGTAGCCCTCGATCTCGACGGTGTGACCCGACCGGTTGTCGACTTCGAGCAGCAAGCCGCCGGTGTGCACCGTCCACGACAACCCGTCGACCGCGGGCTCGTGCACGATCCGACTATCGATGTTGAGGGTTTCCTCGGTGCGGGTGTGCGCATGGCCGGGGGCGGGCTGGAGCACCAGGAACATCGCTGCCAGGGCGAGGACGAGCAGCCCGCGCGCCGGCACCAGGGGCAGCCCGCGCGCCGGCATCAGGAGTGACCCGCGCGCCGGCATCAGGGGCTCAGCAACCCGGCGACCAGCAACACCGCGAACAGCGCTCCGAGGTAGCTGATCGACGCCTTGAAGATGCGCATGGCACCCGCGCGGCTCGGGTCGCTGCGGACCCGCCACGCGGCCCGGATGAACCAGGCGCCGAGGATGGCCGTGGCGACAGCCACGGGCCAGCCCAGCGCCGGCGACGTCAGCGGCAGCAGCAGAGAGCACCCGACGGTGGCCCCGGCGTACCCGACGATGTGGTTCGCGGTCGTCTCGACGCCGCGCGTGACCGGCAGCATCGGTACGCCGGCGCGGGCGTAATCGTCACGGTAGGCCACCGCCAGCGCCCAGAAGTGCGGCGGCGTCCACAGCACGACGACGGCGAACAGCAGCACCGCGGTGACGCTGACCGTGCCGGTCACCGCCGCCCAGCCGATCATCGGCGGCACCGCCCCGGCCACCCCGCCGATGACGATGTTCTGGTCGGTTCGACGCTTGAGCCAGCAGGTGTAGATCCCCACGTACCAGCCGAGCGCGACCGCGTTCAACGCCGTCGCGAGCCCACCGGCCACGGCAAGCATCAGCCCCAACCCGGCCAGTGCCAGCGCGGTCGCGAACACCACCGCATGGCGGCGCGACATCCGGCCCGACGGCAAGGGGCGTGAACGTGTGCGCTCCATGGCCGCGTCGATGTCCGCGTCGATCACCATGTTGAACGCGTGGGCGGCGCCAGCGGTCAGCGCACCGGCGAGTATCACCCCGGCCGGCAGCGCCACGCCAGGCCAACCCCCGTCGGCCAGGACCATCGCCGGGACCGTCGTGACCAGCAGCAGCTCCACGATGCGCGGTTTGGTCAACGACAGGTGGTCAGCGACCACCTGCCGCAGCCCACCCGTCTGCTCGGCCTGGGCTGCGGGAGGAGTCGCGGATGTCGTCACGGCTAACCCACGGGCCAGGACTGGGCGAGGTTGAAGTGCGCGACGACGTAGAGGACCACGAACCAGGCGAGGAAGAACAGCACCATCGCGTAGGTGCCGGGTGCTTCGAAGCGCGCCCACCGGCCTTTGAGACCGTTGTGGGGCAGTTCAGAGGCCGGGGCCGGGGGCGGGGCCGCAGTCGGGCCGAACCGCAGCGCCAGGTTGGCCAGCGGCGCATCGGTGCGTTCACCAACGAGCAACGTGCGCACCATAACCCACACGTACATCACGCCGCCGACCACGGCGAGGATGGCGCCGACCGACACCAGCGTCATCATCAGCGGAACCGCGCCCTCGCCGAACTGGGTCACGCCCACGGGGGCGTCGGCGTAGCCCAGGTCGGCGACGCGACGGGGCACGCCCATCTGGCCGGCTGCGAGCATCGCCAGCGTCAGCAGCGCCACTCCCCCGGCGAACACGTACGGTTGCCAGCGGGCGATCCGGGTCCCGACGAGCTCGCGGCGGGCCAGCAACGGCAAGAGGTAGTAGGAGATGCCCATGAACGCCAGCGTCGTGCCCGAGACCACCGTCGCGTGGAAGTGTCCGACCACGAACAGGGTGTTGTGGATGAGCATGTTCAGCTGCATCGTGCCCATGAGCACGCCCGACACCCCGGCGACGAACCCGAAGTACACCACCGACAGCACCAGGCTCGAGAAGCCCGGCTCTCGCCAGGGCGCCCTCACAAGCCAGCCGAACAGCCCCTTGCCGATCCCGCGCTCGCGCTGGGCGGCCTCGATGCCCGCGGGCACCGAGAACGCGTGGATCAGGCTGGCCAGGACCGCGAGGTACAGCAGGTAGCTGGTGTTCATGATGCGGTGGCTCGTTCCCAGCCCCGGGTCCACCATCAGGTGATGGACCGCCCCGAGGTGGATGAACGCGATCAACAGCACGAACGCGAACCGCGACAGGCCCTCGTTGACCGGCCGTCCGCCCAGCGTCAGCCCGATCAGCGCGTACCAGACCGCGACCATCGCGGCGAGGTTGACCTGCTGCGCGCCGTGCCCGATGCCCCAGAACAGGATGCGGTAGAGCGCGGGGTCTACCTCGGTCAGCACCCCCACCGACTGCAGGAAAAGCAGCAGGTAGGCCGCAGCCCCGGTCAGCAGCGAGTACACGCCGATGATCGCCGCGGCCGCGAAGCCGTACACGACCAGCGGCAGCGAGCCCTCGTAGGTGCGTTCGCGCCGGGCCATCACGACGTTGGCGAAGAACAGGCAGATCGCGACCAGCACCCCGCCGGCGAACAGCAAGATCCCCAGGTAGTACAGCGGATGCGCGGTCAGCGGCGGGTACGCGGTGAACATCACCGTGGCGTTGCCCGAGAACATCGCCCACTGGGCGAGCGCGATGCCCAGCAACATCGCCCCGAACACGCCCCAGGCCACCCGGGGCGCGCGCATCCGCGCGTTGAGCAGCATCGTCGAGCCCCAGTACAGGGCGGCGACCTCGAACAGCAACAGCCAGAACAGCAGCATGGTCGCACCGTGGCTGGCAACCAGCCGGTACCACCAGTCGTCCGAGATCGGCAGGCCCTGGCGCTGCAGGGCGATGAAGATCGCCATCACCCCGCCGGCGGCGAGCATGAGCACCGCGGCGACGGCGTAGGCAAGCGCGAGGCGCCGCCCACTCTCGTCGACGCGGAAGCCGGTGGTGGCGCAGGTGCGCAGCTCCGGAGCGTTTGCGGTGGCAGCCACGGTGCGCCTCCCCTAGTCCTCGACGATGATCTTGCCGGTCATGACGTGGTGACCGAGCCCGCAGAACTCGTTGCAGACCAGCGGGAACTCCCCGGTCTCGTCGGGGGTGACCCGGATCACGTAGAGATAACCCGGCAGCACCTGGAAGTTCAGGTTGGTCGGCTGCAGCGACAAGCCGTGCTGGACGTCGGTCGACGAGACCAGCAGCCGGTAGGTCTCGTCGCGCTGGAGCCGGAGGATGGGACGGAACTGGAACTGACTGGCGACGAGATAGACGTCCTCGCCCGGAATCGGCTCGACCACGGGCACGCCGTCTTGCTCTCCGACCTGGCGGTCGGCGATGTAGGTGTCGGCCTCCGCGGCGAAGTCGCTGGTCGTGATGCGGTACGACTCGATGGGGGTTTGCTGCTCACCGATGCCCAACCAGACGTACATGCCGGAGAACAGCACGAGGCACCAGACGAAGGCCACGATGAGCCAGCGCCGCTCGTCGGGCCCGAGCCGCTTCCACCACACCCGCGGGGGCGGCGTCAGCGTGCTGCGGGGCGGCTCGCCACCAGGCGGGGGGGAGCCTCCGTGCTCTGTGACGCCTGCTGCGCTCATGCGCCGGCCCACCGTGGAAGCTCAGCGAGCTCCCACAAACCCCAGGCGAGGTAGAGCAGACCCGGCACGACGATGCTGACCACCAAGAGCAGCCAGAGGTTGTCGAGCACCCGCTGGGGCCACGGGGTGGGTTCGGCACCGGGATCTTCGAAGTCGCCGTTCGACCGCATGGCGAGGCCTTCCTACGGCACGGTCCATACGCGGGGACGCCGCGCCGTTGTCGATGAGCGAAACGCAGCATCGCGCAATTTGGTGTCTTCGTCTACGGGCGCCCCGATTCCGGTCAGCGACTGCCGAGGCTGCGTTGTCGCTCCCGTCATCTCGCCCCCTGGCTCGCACCCGAGACCAGCAGGTCGTCCCGCGCGTGATCGGCGGTCGCGGCACGTACGGGGCTCGCGGGACCGCCGCTTTCGCCACCGACCCGCCGGCGGGAGATCACGATCAGCACCACGACCGCCACCGGACCTGCCGCCGCGACCACCGCCAACCACCGGCCGGCGAGCGACTGCCCCGCCGGCGACGTGAGCAGGACCAGTGAGGCGAGCATGATCGCCACCGCAATCCACCAGGCCCGCATCCGACGAGCCACCGCCGCCTCCTTGCCCGCCAGTGCCGTCAGCAATCCGGTGCTGACCCCACCGAGAAGCAGCAGGTGCAGGTACAGCACGCGCGCGGCATCGCCTGTGGCGGAGGCTTCGAGGCCGAGCACGCCGAGCGGCTCGGAAACCCCGCGCAAGGCAAGCGCCGCCAGTGGAACCACCCAGAGCGTCTGTGCCAACCCGGGCATCCGGGGGCGGAGCATCGAGGCCACCAACAGCACGACTCCGACGCCAACGACCACCACCGCCCCCGCCACCAGAACGCCGACGCCGGCAGGTCGGCCCTCGGTCGATGACCAGGCAAGGACGCTGAGCGGCAGGCCGGCCACGAGGAGTCGCTGGCCGAGGCGGGCCATCCACTCGATACCCCCCAGGCTGTGCCAGGCCAGGCCGAGGACGCCCAACAGCAACCACCCGTCGGCGAACCACCCAAGGAAGGCGTGGATGGCCGAGCTCGACCAGAACAGGTCGGCACCGGTCGCGTCGGCCACCCCGCGGCCCATGGCCCCGACGGGAGCCAGCAGCAGGAACACCACCGCCGCGTCCCACAGGCGCAGGGCGCGATGCCGGACCACGCCGCGGGTGGCGCGACGGTACGCCACCGCGAACACAACCCAGGCGACCCCGTTGAGCGAGGCGACGAGCACCGACAGGGGCACCTGGCGTCCAAGCACCGCCACCGTCTGATAGCCGGACAGGAGGAAGACCGGATAGGCGGTCAGGCCAGCGGCCAGCGCCCACACAGCAGCGCGTCGCATGGAGTCCACGTCGCCGGCGAGCGCCTGCACCCGGTGTGCGATGAGTAGCATCAGCGCGGGAGCGGCCCAGCCGAAGAACATCAGGTGGGAGTGCGCGTGACGGACGTCACCCAGCTCGAGCGGACCGAGTGAAGCGCCGACCATGCCGAGACGGAACGCGACACCGGTCAACCCAGCCAGCACGAACGCGGCAAAGACCCAGGACCACGCCGCATCTGGGCTCGGTCGCGTGGACCCCCGCGCTCGCCGGATCTGCCGCACCGTGCCCCCGAACGTTAACCGTTAGTCCGTTACCTAACGTTCATCATACGGATATAGGTTCGCCGTGCAAGGGGTGGTGGTGCCAGGGCTGGCGCGCAGTGGGGGCGCACCTCCGCCGTGGCCCGCACCCTGGCCGCGCATGCCCCGAGCAATTTCGTAAAGTCAAGGTTGCAAAAAGTCGATGCACTGATAACCATAAGTGTTACAGTAAACGTTAGTTGTCTGATGGAGGCCACCATGAAGCTACGCACCACCCTGAGCACCATCGCCGCGCTCGCGCTCGCCGTGTCACTGGCTGCCTGCGGGGATGACGGAGATGACGGCGCCGCAGCAGCCGATGGCGGAGCCATCACCATCGAGATGGGCGACATGTACTTCGAACCCGATTCGATCACCGTCCCCGCCGGGGAGGTCATCGAGGTCGAACTCGACAACGTTGGCGCGTCCGAGCACGACCTCGTCCTCGATGACGGCACCGACACCGGCACGGTGCCGCCTGGGGAGAGCACGACCGTCGAGATCGGTCCCTTCGACGAATCGACCACCGGCTGGTGCTCGGTGCCCGGCCACCAGAGCTCTGGCATGGAGCTCGACATCAACGTCGAGTAGGTCCACACCGGCGCGTTGCCCGGAGGAAGCGATGTGTGACTACTGCGGCTCTCGCCCCGCTCACACCTCGACGGTTGCCGCCTCGACGGGTCGGGTGGCCTGCCGCTCGGTCTTGCCGATGGCCACGTGGCGCTCGAGCCAGCGCCCGACCAAGATGACCGCAGGCAGCAAGACGACGCAGATCGCCGCGGCCACACCCAACGTGCCGGCCACCTCCCCCAGGGTGGCGCCTTCCACGCTGACCGCATAGGCCGGCTCGAGGAAGTAGTAGGCCGGCATGACATACAGCGGCCACGTGGGCAGATCCGGCCATATGAAGAAGATCGCGGGCAGGAAGAGGATGATGCCACCAGCCTTCCACGCCGCGAACAGCGTGTTGGTGTCAGGGGCCCACGCCCCGATCATCAAGCCGAACTGGGCCATCATGACCGCCCCCAGGGCGATCGCGAGCCCCACCGCGAGCGGTTCGGTCCCGAACGCGTCGTTGAGCAGCAGCGTGACCACCCCGGCGGCCACTCCGAGCAGCACGCCGAAGGCTCCTTTGGCGGCTAGCACCTCCCGCACCGACGTGGGGCCGGCCAGGACCGCCTCGAGGGTACGGCGTTCCTTCTCCTCGACCAGGCTGGAGGCGGGCACCATCCCGCCGGGGATCGAAACGGCGTACATGACGAGCAGCGGCAGCAGGCGCAGGTCGAGCGGCAGCCCCGCCTCCCCAAGCTCTACGACCTCGACGGACACCGCCACCTGCGACCCGGCCAGCTCCCGGACGAGGTCGAGGACCGCGGCGGTCAGCACCACGCGATCGGCCGGCAGGCTGTCGCCGGCGACCCAGAGGCCCAGCGGTGGCCTCGCGCCAGCGCGGACCTGCTCATCGAACCCCGCCGGCAACACCAACCCGGCGTCGTAGCCACCCTCCGCGAGCTCGTCGCGCAAGATCTCGGCGTCGGCGACGGTGTCGACGACCACGCCCTCGATGGCGTGGGCCTGTGCCGTCAGCGTCGAGCTTCCCTCGTCGACGATCCCCAGAGCGGGTTCGCCTTCGAACAGGTCGCCGAACACCCCGCGGATCAGCAGGGTCAGCAGCACCGGGATGACGAGCGCCCACAGCACCACGGGCGAGCGAGGCCCCACGCGCAGGTCTTTGCGCAGCACCTGCCAGCTCCTGGCCACGCTGGTCATCGCCGCCTCCTCACGCTCGCCGGATCCGGCCGGCCAGCACCGCCGTGCCGGCTGCGAAGGCGGCCACGCCCCACGCCGCCAGCAGCGCCAGGTTGGGCCAGGCCTGCGCCCAGCCCTCCCCGTCGATGGTGGTGCCCACGAGCACCTCGACGAAGCCATGGCTGGGCAAGGCCTGGATCCACAGTGCCGTCGAGCCGGGGAACAGCACGGCGAAGGCGGGGATCGCCAGTGGGACGAACAACAGCATGCTCCAGAAGACGATCGCGACGAAGTCCTGACCCGTCGCCCCGGCGAGCAGCCCGAATCCGGTGACGAGCACCGCGCCGAGCAGCAACGCCGCGGCGACAAGGCCCGGCGCCTGCGCCAGCGCACCGGTGACCGCCGCGATCACAAGTCCCTGACCGAACGCCAACGCGGTGCCGAGCAGGGCCTTGGCGGCCAACAGCTGGCCCACCCGCGTGGGTGTCGCCAGCACCGCCGTCGCGGTGCGCTGGGCGATCTCGACCGCCACGAGCGACGCGAGGGCGAACATCTCCATCAGCAGCACGAGGAAGACCAGCAGCGGTCGCATCTGCTCGCGCAGCGACACCGGGTCGCCGGCGCGGTCGGTGCCCACCACCATCTCGTCGAGATCGGGCAGCGTCACCGGAGGTTGGTCACCGCCCAACGTCGCGGCGATCTCACGCACCGCCGCGGTAAGCGCGGGTCGCAGCGCGTGGGGAGCGTCGCCCGCCAGCAGGACCCGCACCGTGGTTGGCTGGCCAGCCGCGGCCGCCTCGAGGAAGCCCTCGGGGAAGTCCAAACCCGCGTGCAGCGTGTCGCCTAGGGCGACCGCCTCTTCGAGCTGGGAGGCCGACGCGAACAGGTCAACGGCAAGGCCCTCCTGTGTCGCCTCGTCAAGGCCCCGGGCTCCGAGCTCGGCTTCGAACAAGGCCTCGGCACCGGGCAGGTGGATGCCGATCGGGATGTCCTCTTCCACGTCGGCGGGCAGGAGCCAGAACAGACCGCCGAACATCCCCAGACCCAGCACCGTGATCAGCACGTAGAAGCGGTCCCGTCCGAACAGGCGCAGGTCCTTGCCGATGATCGCGGTGACCGCTGAGAGTGTGCGACCCATGGCTGCGCTGCCTACTCGAGCCCTCGCCCAGCGAAGTGCACGAACACGTCCTCGAGGGTGGCCTCCTCGGTGTGGACCGTGAGCAGGCCCTCTGCTCCGACCAGCGCGCTGAGCTGCTCCGCCCCTCCGGCATCCACGGTGACGACGGACTCCTCGACCGCGCCATTAACGCGCCGCCGGACGCGGACGGTGGGCTGGCCGTGGGACAGCTTGAGCTGCTCGGGGGCGTCGAGGGCCAGGATCCGCCCGTCGTTGATGAACGCGACGCGATCGGACAGCGCGTCGGCCTCGTGCATGTCGTGAGTGGTCAGCACCACGGCCGCTCCCCGCCCCGCCTCCTCCCGGATCAGCGCGCGGATCGACCGGGCCGAGACCGGATCTAACCCGTCGGTGGGCTCGTCGAGAAACAGCACATCGGGTCGGTTGACCAGCGCCCGAGCGACCGTCAGGCGTTGGCGCATGCCCTTGGAGTAGCCGCTGACACGATCCCTGCCGCGGTCGGCGAGCCCCACTCGGGCAAGCAGCCCGTCGAGGTCGACGTCTCGCAGACCGAACAGGCGCGCGAAGAAGGCCAGGTTCTCGCGGCCCGACAGGTTCGGGTAGAGGTTCTTTTCCTCGAAGACCACACCGACGCGGCCCTGGATGTCGGTGCGCCGGGAGGCCATGTCCATGCCCAGGACCTCGATGCTGCCGTCGTCGGGAGTTAGCAGGCCGATCAGCATCTTGATCGTGGTGGACTTGCCGGCACCGTTGGGGCCGAGCAAACCGAGGGTCTCACCGCGGTGGACAGCGAACGACACCCCGTCTACCGCTCGGCGCTGCCCGTAGGAGAACCGCAGATCGTCGGCGCGCAGCGCAACGTCGTTCGTGGCCATCGACGGCAGTATGCCGCGGAAGCCCGCCGGCGGTGGTGTGCTGTTGTGCCCAGCGTCAACGGGCCGTTAGGCGCCGGCGGCGCCGCAGTCGCCACCAACGCCGCAGCCCACACCAACGCCGCAGACCCTATTGGGCGACGACGTCGCGATTACGACGTCCTGGCACGTCGCAATCGCAACGTCGTGGTCCGCGGGGTTCGCAGGATCAGGACAAACCGCCCACCGGCCGGCCCGCTGGCAAGGACGACTGGCACAAATCGCCTCGCGACCGGCCCGCCAGCACATCCCTCGCTCCCCCCGCCAGCCGCCGCCGATCGGGACGGCAGCGGCGCCGCAGGGCAGTCTGCAGACTGCTCAACGTGTGGCCCTCATCACCCAGTGTGTACACGTCGGCGTCCACCACCCGCCTGGCGCCGCCGCCGACGGCTCGGCGTGGTAGACCAATAGGGGTCGGGTGCCGCCGGCGGACCCGCCCCACGGGGCTGGGTGTCCGCCTTCCGTGAGCCGGCGCCCGCCTGCACCCCCGCACGCATCCGGGGGCGACGACCGCCGCGCGTGGGACGTCGACTGGCACTCCAGCGGAAAGGGAATGGCGTGAGCATTGAAGGGTCCATGTCGGGCAAGGCCTCGTTTGAGGACATCTATGACCAGCCGGATCCGCGGGCCTACATCCGTGAGCTCAGCGAGCTGGAGTACCAGATCCCCGCGCACGCAAACGCCGTGTTCCGGTTCTTGATCGAGGAGGTACGAGACCGGCGGGGCGGGACGTTCAGCGTGGCTGACCTGTGCTCTTCGTACGGCTTCAACCCGGCGTTGTTCAACCACGACCTGACCCTCGAGCGCCTGTTCGCGCGCTACAGCGCCCCAGAGGTCGCAGCGCTGTCGTCCGACGAGCTGGCACTGGCCGACCGTGCGTTCTATGCCGAACGCCGTCGCGACACCGCGGTGCCAGCAATTGGGCTCGACGTCGCCGCCCACGCGGTGGAGTACGCCCGGCGCACCGGCATCGTGGACATGGCCGTGGCCGAGAACCTCGAAGCCAGCGAGCCCAGCAGCGAGCTACGGCGCGACCTCGCCGACGTCGGGCTGATCACCGTCACCGGCGGTATCGGCTACATCACCGAGGTCACCTTCGACCGCCTGCTCAACGCGATCAACGCCGAGCGCCCACCGTGGGTGGGGGCCTTCAGCCTGCGCTGGGTCGACATGGAACCCATCCGATTCGTCCTGGAGACCCACGGCCTGGTGCTCGAGCGACTCGACGGCCACACCTTCCGCCAGCGCCGCTTCGCCCACGGCCAGGAGCGGGCGTACGCCTTGGAGGAGCTGCGCCGAATCGGCGTTGATCCCGACGGTGTGGAGACCGATGGCTACCACCACACCTGGTTCTACCTGGCGCGGCCAGCGGACGAGGCCAAGACCGTTCCGATCGAGGAGCTGCTCGCGCCGGCCTTGCCGCCCCGAGGGCGCTGAGCGCACGGGTTGCGCAGCCCAGGCCCATCCCATGCAGCCACAGGGTCGCGACCGTCGAGCCACCCAACCAGGAAAGCATCACAATTCGGACGCGGGTGGTACATCTGCACGAGGTTTCGTGCAGATGTACCACCCGCGTCCCTAATGTCCGAAACCGGAGAGCCGCCGAGCGCTCATCTCAAGGCCCACCCTGCAGAGGCATGCAGAGCCGCGGGCGCTCACCCCAAGGCGGCCCGTCCTGCAGAGGCGCCAGCGCGACCGGGGTCGCGCCGTTGGATGAGCCACCCAGCGACCAGGAGAACGACGCCAAAAGCCAGGAAGCCCACGTCCCACACCAGGGGGTTGGCGGCCTCGGGGTGCACGCGGTGGATCTCCAGCAAGTGGTGGTTGATGACGCCCTCGACGACGTTGAACACACCCCAGCCGAACAGAATCCATCCGAAGAGGCTGCGCCAGTTGCGCTGCCCCGCCCCCTCCCGGGTCGCCCGCCACAGCAACGCCACCCCCACGGCGACGAATGCCCACGTGACCAGGTGAAAGAGCCCGTCGGCGACCATGTTGACCTGCATGTTCTCCACGGTGGTCTCGCCCCACCGCTGCGTGGTCGACAGCATCTGGTGCCACTGCAGGATCTGGTGCAGCACGATCCCGTCGAGGAAGCCGCCCAACCCGGTGCCCAGCAGGATCCCGGGCGTTGCGATCGCGGGGGCGCGGTCTCGGGAGGCCGCGGGGCGGGTCAAACTAGCCGCCTGCGCGCTCAGTCACGGGCGGCGGCAGCAAGCAGCGAGTCAACGCGCTGCTGACCGGCGAGTTGCTGGTCGCCCAGGTCGCCACGCAGGACTTTTAGCGCATAGCGTTCAAGGTCGATCTCCCGTCGGGTGCGCACCCCGCGCCGGCGGAACAGCGCCAGGGGTGGGCACCAGCCCTGCACGGCGTGCTGCAGCAGGAACAGCATCACGGCCAGCGGGAGGAGCAGCAGCCGGCGGCTGAACAGTCCTCCTGCAACGATTCCTGCGGCGGCCAGCGACGCGGCGTTGGCCTCCAGGTAGCGCTCGATGTCCCACTCCCGGTCCAATTCCTGGAGGCGGGCACCGATGCGGTCGGGTGACGCGTCCGCGTAGCCAGCAAGCCGCCGCTCCAGGTCCGCATCCAGTCGGGACTGGACATCGACGTGAGTGTGCGCGCGCACCCGGTCCACCGCGGTCAGGGTTTCGTGCCAGGTCATCGCGCTTCCTTGCATCCGAGTTCACGGGTGTGCCAGCGGCCATGGCACCTCAGCAGGCGCATGCCTTACCCCTCTCCCCTGTCGAACCATCCTCCGCGCTCTTGCATCACCCCGGAGAGGACCTCGGATTGGTCCTCGTCGGCGATGGTGATGCGAAGGCAGGCATCGCCGGCCGCAGGCGCCTCGAGCGACTCCTCCCACGCGGCGGATTGGGGGTGGTTCCAGATGCCGCTGACTGCCCCTCCGACGAGTCCCCCGACCACTGCCGTCACCAGCGTGAGCGCTCCTACCCCGACCAGCGCTCCGCCTCCTACCGCGAAGAAGCCGAGCGCGGCTCCGGCGACCGCTCCGACGACCACTCCGACGAGGGCGCCCTTGCGGAACTTGCGGCCAGCCCGTGCCACAAAGCGGCTGTCTCGCCGCCCGCTGTCGTCACTGCCCTTCGCGCGGTCCAGACTGTCGTCTTCGACGGCGATGTTCGTGGCCTCGACCCCGGAGGCCTCGAGTTCCTCGATGGCGCGGCGAGCAGCGTCGAAATCAGGAAAGCAGACCGTCACCGTGCCAGTCACGGGTTCACCGGCTGCTGCGCCGCCGTTGCGAGACGGCGCCTCGCTGCGGTGCTCGCGGTCTTCTGCACTACTCATCCCATCACCACCTGCAGTTTTCGCGGCACACGCAATCGGTCGTGACCGCCACGCTCGCCCATTGCGTTCCCCGTGCGCCGCCGCATACACCCGACCCGGGGTGTTTGTGGCTTCCGCCAACGGGAACGTGCTTGAGGACTCCCGGACGCCACGGCTAACCGGGGTGCTGTCCGACTGCTCTGGAAGGGGCGCCGGTGGACGCCGTCGAGCTGATCGCCCAGGATCACGACAACCTTCGCAAGCTCTTTCAGCGCTTCAACGACATCGGGCCTGAGGCCCACGACGCGAAGCAACGGGCCGCCGACGAGATCGTGCGCGAGCTCACCGCCCACGCGGAGGTCAAACAAGAGGTCTTCTACCCCGAGATCCGCAAGGTCGCCCCAGAGATCGGCAGCCAGTTCGACGACGACCTGGAAGGCAACCTCCTCGCCGAGGGGCTCGTCACCGAGGTCGGGGCCGTCGCCAGCGACGACGAACGCTTCGCCAACGTCA
>SLAO01000083.1 GCA_007126835.1 Nitriliruptorales bacterium
CGCCGGGTAGTAAGACCCGCTGTGACGTCCCAAGCGACCCGACCGCTGCCAGGCCCAACAGCACGGCCAGATGACCCTGCCAGCAAGGACCCGATCCGCCCGCGGACAGGGCTTCCGCCCCTGCCGACAGCCTTGAGCCGTGCAGGCCACGGCCTGATCCGTACGCCACGGGGGGGCCTCCGCGACCGCATCGCTCGGCAGCCGGTCCGCCCGCCCGAACAGCTACGTGCCGGCGGCTCCCTCGCGAGCTCGGCGCCCCGCGGCCGCTGTCTCCGCTGGTCACGGAGCTAATTGGCGCGTCCTGACGGCGCCGTCGGTCAGATCGACAGCCGATCCATGCGCTGTCGGCCATCGCGACGACCACCGGGCCGGATGGCTGCACCAGGCGTGGTCGACCCGAGGCACCCCATCACCGTCCGCTGCGTTCCACGCCATGTGCGGTGGTGAAGGCGGCCGTGGAGGGTCCTGCCGACTGGTCGCCGATCGGCAGAACAGGCAGGACACTTGACCCGGATCGGCCGCGCCTGCAACGCACACACTGCTGTCACTGCCGCTGATGCACAGGCAGCCCTCGGCACCGACAGGCAGGAGCAGGCAGGTGAGTGAGCATCTCGTAGGCGCGGAGCAGATCCAGGACCTGCTGGGCGTGGATCGCTCGACGGTGTATCGCATGGCCCACGACGGACGTCTGCCAGCCGTCAAGGTCGGCCGTCAGTGGCGGTTCCCCCTCGACGAAGTGCAACAGCGCCTCCGGATCGACAGCCCGCCCGACTGTGACGTCCAGGCAGCCGACCTGCCCTTGGATCCTGTCGTCGTCGAGCCGCTCGTGTCGGTCGTCGCCGAGGCCCTCGGGGTGATGATGGTGGTCGCCGACATGAGCGGGCGGGCGCTGGTCCCCGTGGCCAACCCGTGTCCGTGGTTTGTCGAGCACGGCACCAAGCCCGAGGTCCTCGAGGCCTGCACTGCCGAGCGACGCGAGTTCGCCGTCAGTCTCGACTTCACCCCCAGGTTCAGGCTCAACCAGTTCGGTTACGAGTGCGCACGAGCGTTCATCCGCTCCGACGCCGTTCTCATCGGCATGGTCGTCGGCGGTGGGGTCGCGCCGGGTCGCGACGACGATCCCCCCGGGCTCCACCGGCTCGACGAGCACGGCCGCGCGCGGGTCCTCGACAGCCTTCCCAAGATCGCCGCTGCCCTGTCCTGCCTCGCGGGACACGTCCCGAACGTGACGGCGGCGGGACCGGTGGCGCCGTCCGACGGGCCGGGTCAGGGCATCACACGCCCGCAACACCGGCCGGCTCCTCGTGCCGGCAGAGGCGAGACAGGGAGTGGTCGGCCCAGGCGCACGACGGAGGTCGCCGGCCCGCCGAGGTAATCGCCGGTCCGGCGCGGCCAGCGCCGGCACGCGGTGTCACGCGGTGTGCTGATGGATCGAGGATGAGAGATGGCTAGGGCACAGCTCAAGATCACCAGACGGCAGCTGCTGAAGTCCGGGGCCGCCGTCGGCGTGGCGGGAGCGATCGGCAGCAGCGGGTTGCGGGGCGCGCCAGCGCACGCCGCCACCGACGACGGGGCCTGGTACCGCCAGGGACAGATCCGCACCACGTACAACGTGTGCGACATCTGCCCATGGCACTGCGGCGTGCTCGTCCACTCGGTGGACGGCGTGGTGCACAAGGTCGACGGCAACCCCAAGGACCCCAAGGCACAGGGCCGGTTGTGCGCTCGTGGGCAGGGCGGGCCGTCGTTCATGTACGACCCAGACCGCCTGCGGTCTCCGATGGTTCGGACCGGCCCCCGCGGCTCTGGCGAGTTCGAGGAGGTGACCTGGGAGTACGCCCTCGACCTCGTCGCCCAGGAGCTCGGCAAGATCAAGGAGCGCTCCGGGCCCGAGGCCCTTGCCGTCTTCGGCCACACCGGCGGGGACGGGTGGTTCGCGGACCACTTCGCGCAGGCCTGGGGCACCCCGAACGCGGCCAAGTCCTCCTCGTCGCTGTGCCTGTCGCCGCGGGAGGAGGCCGCGACCCTGACGTTCGGCTGGCCGGTGGGAGGCCACGAGCCCGTCGACTGGGACGGGCTGGAATGCGTCGCGCTCATCGGCAGCCACATCGGCGAGGACGCCCGCAACACCGTCATGCAGGGCTTCGCCGGCCTGCATCGCCGCGGCGGCACGATCATCGCGGTCGATCCGCGGTTCTCCAGCGCCGCCACCAAAGCCGACCACTGGCTTCCGATCAAGCCGGGCACCGACACCGCCCTGCTGCTCGCGTGGATCCACGTGCTCGTCACCGAAGGGCTCTACGACGCCGACTACGTCGAACAGTGGACCACCGGCTTCGATGAGCTCGCGGCCCACGTTGAGGACAAGACCCCGGAGTGGGCCGCCGCGATCACCGATCTTCCCGCCGACCAGATCCGCGAGACCGCCCGGAGCATGGCTGCGCACGCGCCGCGCTCGGTCATCATGCCCGGCCGGCACGTCACGTGGTACGGCAACGACACCCAGCGGATGCGCGCGGTGTTCCTCGTCAACAGCCTGCTCGGCGCCTACGGGCGCGAGGGCGGCTTCTACTTCAACCGCGCTCCCTACATCGGGGACTACGCGCTGCCGCCCTACGCCGTCGAAGGCAGCGCCGGGGGGTGCGCTGCCGAGCCCGCCGAGGACGACGACCCCCTGGGCGACCTGCCGCTGGGTCCGAGCGGCAAGGCTCGAGCCGACGGCGTGCAGGAGGCCTTCCTGCGGGGACCGACCGCCATGCAGGAGCTCATCGAGCCGATGATCTCCGGCGATCCCTACCGCATCGAGGGGCTGCTGGTCTACGGCGTCAACCTGCTGCACACCGTCCCGAACCCCGCACGGACGCTCGAGGCCCTAAAGGCGCTCGACCTGGTCGTCGCCGTCGACGTCCTCCCCCAAGAGCACATCGCCTGGGCCGACATCGTGCTGCCCGAGGCCACCTACCTCGAGCGCTACGAGGACCTGTACACCATCGCGCACAAGACCCCCTACATCGCGCTGCGCGAACCGGCCGTCGAGCCGATGTACGACACCAAGCCGGGCTGGTGGATCTCCAAGGAGCTGGGCGAGCGCGTCGGCCTGGAGTCCCACTACCCCTGGGAGGACATCGAGGAGTACCTCGACGAGCGTCTGCGGTCAGTTGGCGCCAACCTCGACGACCTCCGGGACGCCGACGGCATCATCGTCCAGGACGGGCGTCCCTACCTCGATGACTTCGACGGCTCCAGCCCGTTCGACACCCCGTCGGGCAAGATCGAGCTGTACTCCCAGCTGCTGGCCGACACCGGGCACGACCCGCTTCCGGAGTACGAGCCCACCGACGAGCCGCCCGACGGGTACTTCCGGCTGCTGTACGGACGGCATCCGGCGCACACGTTCGCGCGGACGCAGAACACCCCCGGGCTTCACCGCGTCTACCCCGAGAACGAGCTGTGGCTCAACGCCGGCGCTGCCGCAGAACTTGGCGTCTCCGACGGCGACCGGGTGATGCTCGAGAACCAGGACGGCGCGACCGACGGGCCGATCAAGGTCAAAGCCACCCAGCGGATCCGCCGCGACGCGGTCTTCATGGTCCACGGGTTCGGCCAGGCGTCCGAAGGCCTGAGCCGAGCTCACGGCCAGGGAGCCAGCGACACCAAGCTGCAGACCCGCTACCAGCTCGACCCGATCAGCGGCGGCGCCGGGATGCGGGTCAACTTCGTGCGCATCTCCACGGAGGCCTGACATGAGCTCCGCGTTCCTCCTCGACCTCGCCCAGTGCATCGGCTGCGAGGGCTGCGTCGTCGCCTGCAACACCGGCAACGACGTGCCCGACGGCGCGCAGTACATCGCGATCAGCGAGCAGGTACGGGGCACGTTCCCCGACCTTGCCGGCGGGGTGGCGAACCACCGCTGCTACCACTGCGCCGACGCTGCCTGCGTGAGCGTCTGCCCCACCGGCGCGCTGTACCGCGACGACGGCCTGACCCGTGTCGACGCCTCGGCGTGCAGCGGGTGCGCGTACTGCGTCGGATCCTGCCCCTACGACGTGCCGGTCATGGTCGACGGCGTGGCGACCAAGTGCGACGGGTGCCGCGACGTCGTCAGCGCCGGCGGTGTCCCCTGGTGCGTCGAGACCTGCCCCAGCGACGCGCTGCGCTTCGGTCCGCGGGAGGAGATCGCCGCCGAGGCCCACGCCCGAGCCGCTGCGCATCGGGGGGAGAAGTACCCAGACGCGCAGGTGTACGGCGAACGGCAGGCCGGCGGGCTGGGCGTCCTCGTCGTCGCCCCGGAGGACCCCGAGACCCTCGGGCTACCCGCCGACCCGAAGATCCCCCTGCCCACGACCGCGTGGCAGGAGGTCGTCAAGCCCGGCGGCTTCTACATCACCAGCGCCTCGGTGCTCATCGCCGGTCTGGCGGGGGTGATCGCCCGTCGCAACCACGCCCGGGAGATGGCGCAACTCGAAGCCGACCACGCGGCCAACGCGGCTCCGACCGACGACAACGGTGAGGTGACGTCATGACCGAGACACGCACGCGGACCCGGGTCGTGCCCGAGGCCCCGCCGCGCGGCGCGGAGGATGAGAAGATCCTGCGGTACCGCCCCGGGCAGCGCTACGTCCACCTGCTGGTGGCCACCTCGTTCACGGTGCTGTTCCTGTCGGGCCTGCCGTTGCTGTGGGAGCCACTGTCCTTCCTCGCGGCCGGCGGGTACTCGCGCATAATCCACCGGGTAGCGGCCGTGGCGTTCATGGCCGTGCCGATCCTCTACTTCATCGTCGATCGTGAGGGCGCGAAGGAGCTCCTCGCCGATTCGTTCCGCTTCGACCGCGACGACCTGCGCTGGCTGGCGTCCATGGGCCGTTACTTCCTCGGTAACGCCTCGGACATGCCGCCCCAGGGTCGGCTCAACGCAGGTCAGAAGCTTCATCACGCCGCCGTGATGATTCTTTCCGCCGGAGTGGTGATCTCCGGCCTGCTGCTGTGGTTCTGGGACGCGTCGCTGTCCGATTCGATGCTGGCCTGGTCGTTGGTGATCCACAACATCACGATGGGCGCGCTAGTGCTGCTGCTGATCGGCCACGTGTACTTCACCGTCGTCTACAAGGCCATCCACTCGATGCACACCGGCTACATCCCCAAGTCGCGCGCCCAGATCGAACACCCCAAGTGGGTGGAGGAAATCGAATCGAAGCGAGCCGCCAACGGTGCTAACGAACAAAAAACTCTTCACCGCGAAAAGCAGCCGCCGAAGTGAGCAAGGAAGGGCGGTCCGCCGCCGCAACGACACGGAAACGACAGGAATGATCATGTCAAGAACGCGCCTACTGTCCCTGTTGGCGGCACTGGCCGCCCTGTTGCTCGTACTGGGTGCCTGCGCCGATGATGACGCCGACCAGGCTGCCGAGCAGGCCGAAGAAGACGACGCGCCGCTCGCCCTCGATGATGACGGCGATGATGACGGTGACGACGAGGCTGTTGCGGACGACGCGGACGACGCGACCGAGGAAGACGAGGCTGCTGAGGAGGCAGAGGAGGCTGGCGATGTCGACCTCGCGGCCAGCGTCAACCAGTACGCCAGCACGCTTCCCGACGGCTGGATGATGATCCGCGAGGCCGACGAACTAAACGACGCGATGCAGGTTGACGGCGCCGTCGTGATCGACGTCCGCAACCCCGAGGACTACGAGGAAGGTCACATCCCCGGTGCCGTCAACATTCCGATCCGGGAACTCCCCGACAACCTCAACAGCATCCCCACGGACAGTCCCGTGTGGATCGTGTGCCAAACCGGTTGGCGGACGGGCATGGCCGTATCGTCGCTGCGCATGATGGGCTACGACAACGTCGAGGGCTGGGCCAACGAGTTCCCCGCGTGGGAGGAGGCCGGCTACGAAATCGAAACCGGCGAGGGCGCTGCCCTCGAGGACTTCGGCGAGCCCGACCTCGAGCCCGAGCTCGTCGAGGCCGTGGGTCAGTTCCTGTCCACGCTGCCCGATGGCTGGCTGCTCGTTCGCGAGGTCGATGAGGTCATGGACGCCGTGGACGCCGGAGCGGTGCTGCTCGACGTCCGCAACATCGAGAACTTCGAGGAGGGCACCGTCGAGGGCGCCCTGGAGGTCCCGATCAGGGAGCTCGGCTCGCCGGACCTGGACATCCCCGCCGACTCCAACGTCATCGTGTACTGCCAGAGCGGCTGGCGCACCTCACTGGCGGTCCCGATCCTCCA
>SLAO01000009.1 GCA_007126835.1 Nitriliruptorales bacterium
GCGCAGGAACACCCGGTCCTGCACGGCGATCGCCGCGAGCTCGCACGCCCGGATCCCCAGAATCGCGAAGCGTCGTTCGGTCTGGTCGGCGGGGACGAGCTCGATCTCCCCGTTGCGGCGCGCCGCGGTGAAGACCGTCGAGTGTGGCGGCAGGAGCCACCGCTTGGGCGAGGAGGGTCCCACCGCGTAGTCGAAGAGGGTGTCATCGCCGCGGAAGATAAGGCCGTAGCGGCCCGGGCCCTGGTCGTCGCCGACACCGACCGGGAGGCTCGCCGCGCTGTGCAGCTCGTCGTAGACGACCACCCCGTTGCGCAGCGTTGGACCGAGCACGGTGTAGCCGCGATCGATCAGGGCGCCGATGAGCGTGTCCAGCGTTGCGGGGGTCAGCACCCGCTCGCCGGGTTCGGGGGCCAGCGCCTGCTCGCCGGGTTCGGGGGTCAGCACCCGTTCGCCGGGTTCCGATGTGGCCGCATCCCGTGACCGGCTCATCCTCGCTCCTCGGCAGCTGCAGGGCTCATCCCGCCCGTGGAAGCCGCTACCTCGAAGTCTCACCGAGCCGACCTTGCCGCCATATGGCGTTGGTCCCCCTACCCACCGCCACTGGTCCCGATCGCCCAGGAAGGCCTCGTCGGAAAGCTGGTTCGCGGCGATGCTGTGCGCCATGACCGGAACCGGCGCAGGGGGTCGCGCCACCGCGTTGGCGGCGGCCGGCGTGGGGGCGGCGACGTTGCTCGCAGCCTCAGAGCTCGTGCGCTTGCGCCGCGTGCCGCGCCTTCCCGAGACCGCAGCCGGCCTCGACCGCCTGATCCTTCCCGGCGCGACCGTTGAGCTGACCGACCCCGAGCCGGTGGCCCTCTCCGTGCTCGGCGACTCGCTGGTGGCCGGTGTGGGCGTCCCAGTCGCGGCCGCGGCCCTACCGGTGCGGCTGGCGGAGGCCGTCGCAGACGACTTGCGACGCGCGGTTCGTCTGCGGGTCTACGGACGCACCGGCTCACGAGCGATCGACGTGCTGCACGGTCAGGTTCCACAGCTTGCGGAGGCGCCATCCCCCGACGTCGTGGTCGTGTCAGTGGGCATCAACGACGCCACCAAGCTGGGCCGACCCCGCCTGCATGCCGAAGTGATGCGCCGCGTCGTGGCGGGTGCGCGCGAGCTGACCGGCGCCGGCGTCGTGCTGTGCGGCGTGCCCGACGTCCGTGCGCTTCGGGCCCTTTCCGCGCCGGTCCGGACGCTGGTTCGCCTGCACGCCACCGTGCTGCACCGAGTCCAGCGCGGGGTGGCCGCGGAGACAGGGGCGGGGTTCGTCGAACGGATTCCCCCGATCGCGCACGTCTTTGCGCGTAACCCGTGGATGATGGCCACCGACCGCTATCACCCCTCGCCGGTGGGGGCCACCGTGCTGGCCCGCGTCGCGGCGCCGACCGTATCCGCCGTGGTGGTGGGCAGGCAGGCCCTAACCCCGGCCCCGTGAGCAGTCTATGGCCTGACGGGGACGGCCTCCGCCTGGGCGGCGCGAGCCACTCTTCGTCCTTCGTGCTCGTTGACGGTCAGCAGCAGAGCGGCGCCCACGATGAAGAAGCCGATCACCGACAGGATGCCTTGGCGGCTTGAACCGGTCGCGGCGATCACCAGAGCGAACACCGACGGGCCCATCATCCCGGCGAACTTGTCCATCACCCCGAAGAACCCGAAGAACTCACCGGACTTGTACCGCGGGATCATCGACGCGAACAGCGACCTCGACAGCGACTGGGCCCCGCCCTGCACCAGCCCCACGCAGAACGCCAGCACGAAGAACTCGACGGCGGTGGTCATGAAGTAGGCGAACACCGTCACTGCGGTGTAGACGCCAAGCGCCAGCAGGATCGCTCGCTTGGCGCCGATGCGACCGGCCAACATGCCGAAACCGAATGTCGCGGGGATCCCGACCACCTGCACGACGACGATGGCGCCAAGCAAGGCGATCTGGTCGATGCCGATCTCCGCCCCGTACACCGCCGCGAGCCGGATGATCGTCCCGATGCCGTCGCCGTAGATCAAGTAGGCGACCAGCAGGACGAAGGCGTGCCGGTAGGAGCGCAGCTCCCGGAACGTGCGGACGAGCCGTTCGATCGCCATCCGCACCGGATGCCCAGGTTCGGTCTCGCGCGGATCGAGTCTGGGTTTGGGCTCGGGCACGCGCCGTAGCAGGGGCACGGTGAACACGAGCCACCACAGGGCCGTAGCGACGAAGGTCAGCCGCGCCGGCAGGGTGCCGTCGGGGATCCCGAACAGGCCCGGGAACTCGACGACCACGAGGCACGCGAGCAGCAGGACGGTCGCACCGATGTAGCCGATGCCGAACGCGCCGGCCGAAACCTGGTCGACCTCGTCCTCGCTGGCGATGTGGGGCAGCAGGGCGTCGTAGAACACCGTGCTCCCGTTGACCCCGATGTTGACGAGGACGAACATCCCCAGTGCCAGGCGCCAGTCGCCCTCGCCCACGTAGAACAGGGCCCCTGTGGCGCCGACGCCTAAGAGCATGAACGACGTCAGCAGCCGTTTCTTGTACGGAGCGTGGTCGGTGATCGCGCCGATGAGCGGCGCGGGGATGGCGATGGCGACGAGGCCGATCGTCGTGGCCATCGCGTAGCGGCCGCTGGCCACGGAAGGGTCCAGGCCTTCTGCGGCGACGCTTTGGAAGTACACCGGGAAGATCGCCGTGACGATGATGACGTACAGGCCGGTGATGGCCCACTCGTACATCGCCCAGGCCCGCAGCTCTCGCCGGTGCAGGCCGAGGCGCTCGAGCAGCGTCTGTTGTGCTTCCTCGGGCGCCTCCCGCGTCACTCGTCCCCCTCGTGGTCGCAGGCCAGGGCGTGGTGCGGTGCCCTCTTGGGTGGTGCGCGGGTGCGCATGATGCTACGCCATCGATGCGGTGGCGTCGGGGTGGACCGCGTGGGTTCGGCAGAACGGCGCGGGCCAGTGGACGGCGCCGGCCGGCGCGGGGCACTAGCATCCACAGCCATGGCCAAGCCACAGAAGATCCCCGAAGGGCAGGAGTACCGGGACGCGTGGGCGGCGCTGGACCGGGATGCGCGGCGGCGGGTGCGCCGCGCGGTCAACCGTGGCCGGGCGGCGGACAACCGGGCCGAGGCCCGTGTGGCCGTCGCCTTGGCCCGCAGCCAGCGCAACTTCTGGCGCTGGGGGTGGGTCGTCGGCCCAGCGATCGTGTTGGCGTTCACGATCCGCGAGGAGTGGCCGGTCATCGTCGCAAACGTGGGCCTCGTGGCCGTGATCGTCGGGGCGATGAGCCTGTACTTCAACCGGCGCTCGCGCAGGGCCGAGGCGGCCAACATGGCGGTGGTGGAGCGTCGCAAGTCGAGCAAGAAGCAGCCCCAGGGCCAGGACCAGCCCACAGATGGCAATCGGCGCGGTGACCGCGGCTCAAAACGTTCGGGTAAGCGAAAGCAGGGCCGCTGAGCCCCTGCGCGGTCAGGGTTCGCCTGGTCGTGCTCAGCCAGCGGCGTCGGCGGTGTGACCAGCCAGCGCCACCGTTAACGGCTCGCCGGGTTGGAGGTCAACTTGCTCGCCCTCGACGGTGATCGTCATGGGCTCGTCGGCGTCCGGATCGGCCAGCGTGAACGTCGCGTACCGGTGCGTGAGGTCCACCTCCAGCCGGCGACCGCGGACGGCAAGCGGAAAAGCCAGCCTCGACCATTGCTTGGGCAGCGCCGGCTCGAACGAGATCTCCCCGTGATAGTCCCGCAGCCCACCGAAGCCGTTGACCAGCGACATCCACACCCCACCGGCGGAGGCGACGTGGACTCCGTGGTCGGTGTTGCCTGCCGCGTCGGCGAGATCGACGAACAACGCGAGCCGGAAGTGCTCCATGGCACTGTCCGAATCGCCGATCTCGGCGGCCATGATCGCGTGCACCGGTGGTGAGAGCGACGAATCGCTGGTGGTCAGCGGGTTGTAGTAGCGGTAGTTGCGCCGCTTTTGCTCGCGGGTGAATCGATCGCCGAGCAGGAACATCGCCAGGATCACATCGGCCTGCTTGATGACCTGATACCGGTAGATCACCAGCGGGTGGTAGTGCAGCAGCAGCGGGTACTTGTCGCTCGGGGTGGACGCGAAATCCCACACCTCATGCTCGAGAAAGTGCTCGTCCTGCGGGTTGACGCCATGTTTCTCGTCATAGGGGACGTACATGTTGTCCGCCGCGGAGCGCCAGTTGGCGAGCTCGTTGGGGGCCAGGCCAAGGTCCTCGCACAGGACCTGGTAGCGGCTCGGGTCGGTCCCCCGGATGTTGTGCAGCACGTCCACGGCGAACTCGAGGTTCGACGCGGACATGAGGTTGGTGAACGTGTTGTCGTTGACAAGCGTCGTGTACTCGTCGGGGCCGGTGACGCCGTGCAGGTGGAACGCGCCGTCGTCGCCGTGGAAGCCGAGGTCGGCCCACAGGCGCGAGGTCTCGACCAGCATCTCGGCGCCCACCTCGGACAGGATCGCCTCGTCGCCTGTGACCCGAACGTACTGGCGCAGGGCGTACATGATGTCGGCGCTCAGATGGTATTGGGCCGTGCCTGCCTGGTAGTAGGCGCTGGCCTCGGCTCCCGTGATCGTCCGCCAAGGAAACAGCGCCCCGTCGTGTCCGAGCTCGCGGGCGCGCTCGCGAGCGGCGTTGAGCATCGAGTGGCGGAAGCGCAGCAGGTTCTTGGCGATCCGGGGGGTCGTGTACGACAGGAAGGGCATGACGAAGATCTCGACGTCCCAGAAGTAGTGGCCCTCGTAGCCGTGGCCGGTCACCCCCTTTGCGGGGATCCCCGAACCCTCCGCCCGCAGGCTTGCCTGCATGAGCTGGTACAGGTTCCAGCGCACGGCTTGCTGGACCCGGGGGGCGTCTTCGACCACCACGTCGGCGGCGTGCCAGAAGTCGGCGACGTCGGTCTCCTGGTCGGCTAGCAGCGCGTCATAGCCCACCTTGACCGCACGGTCGAGCGTGCGACTGGTGCGGTCGGCGAGTTCGCTGGCCGGGACCGCGCGGGAGGTGTGGTATGCGGCGAACTTGTCGAGTTGGATCGGTACGCCCTCGCGGGCCTCGACGGTGTAGATGACCTTGCCGAGGTCGGCCGAGACGTCGCGGTCGCGCTGGACCGCGCAATCGGTCTTGATCACGTGGTCGATCCCGCAGCCCAGTGTCATGGTGCTCTGGGCGACCTGGTAGCCGAAGAGCACCCGGGCGGCCTCCTGCCGGATCGCCTTGCTCTCGAGCAGGCGATGGGTGAACGTGCGTGTGGTCCGCGGGTCGAACTGGTTGCGCACCGGGTCGTCGGGTGCGCGGGCGTCGGCCCGGTTGAGCAGTTGCGTGCTGATCACCACCGGGGCGTCGGCGTTGAGCACGGTGACCTCGTAGCGGAATGCGGCGAGGTGACGGTGCCGCGTGGACGCAAACCGCTCCGAGCGCACCCGGACGCGTTTGCCCGACGGGGTCTCCCAGATGAGCTCGCGGGTCAGCGTGCCGCGCCGCATGTCCAAGCAGCGCTCGTAGTGATCGAGGTAGGCCGTGGGCAGGTACAGCGGCTCGTCATCGACGTAGAGCTTGATGATCTTGGCGTCGGGCACGTCGATCATCGTCTGGCCGGTCTTGGCAAGGCCGTACGCCTCCTCGGCGTGGACGATGTTCCATCGCTCGTGGAAGCCGTTGACGAACGTGCCGTGATCGTGGACGGGCCGTCCCTCCTCGGGATTGGCCCGCAGCCCGAGGTACCCATTGGCGACGGCGAACAGGGTCTCGGTCCGCCGGAGCAGCTTGGTGTCGAAGCGCCGCTCGATCAGCTTCCAGTCGTCGGTGGGGAAGTCATGTTCGGGAGGCAGGATGGGTTCGCGGCTCTTCATGGACACTGATCCTTCGCAGGTCACAACCGACCGTGGCGAAGTTTGCCTCATGGGGGTGGTTGGCCGCGAGTCCTGGGGAACGCTCCTGCTTCATTGCGAACTTGCCCGGACGGGGATGTCGCGTCGGTCGACGGGACGAGTGCCCCGGGCGAGTTGATGACTACGGTATCCGGTCGCAGACGAGGCAAGGACGAATGTGCGCACGCTACTGACCATGACGATGCTTCTGCTGCTGGTGGCCCTCGCGGCTTGCAGCGACGGTGACGGCCAGGACACCCTCGAGCCACCTCCGGACGCCGAGACACCCGGCGATGACCGTGACGACGCCGGCGAGGCCGAGGACGGCGCCGGCGATACCGACGCCGGCGACACCGGGGAGGCCGACGACGCTGACGCCGGCGACGAAGCCGACGACGCTGACGCCGGCGACGAATCGGAGGTCGGGGCCAGCGAAACCGAGGGCGAGGGCATCGAGTCGGGCGAGGAGACCGAGGGGGGCACGCTCGTCGCGCGCATTGACAGCGGTGGTCTGCCGTTCGAGCTGTCGGCGTCGGCTGATGACGGGCAGGTGTGCGCGCACTTCATCGCCGGGCAGGGCGAGGACGAGCGCTGCGACTGGCCCGCGGAGCCCGACGAGGGCCTCGTCGCCGAGGTGCTGACTGTGGACGGGATGCAGTCGGTCTTCGCCGTCGTCAGCGACGACGTGGCCACCGTCGAGGTCGTGGGCGTGACCGACAGCACGACCGAGCTTGAGGCCCTCGACGTGGGCGATGGCACCCGGGTGGCAGGTGCACCTCCCGTCGACGCCGAGGCGGTGGCGGTCATCGCGCTCGACGACAGCGGTGACGAGGTCGCCCGCGTCGACTTGTAGCCCGATCACCGTGATGAGGGTGGCCACGAGCGTCGCAGCAGGCCGACGCGCACGGCTCCCCGGTGGATGTGCAGCCGGTCGATGGGTCCGGCCAAGCGGGTAAGGTCTGGGCACTCCAGGATCGGAGGCCAGGTGGAGCCGCTGACGAGCGAGGTGCGCGAGACGGTTGCTGGCGCCGCGACCCGCGGCGGCTTGGTCGTGGCGTTGACTGGGGCTGGCATCTCGGCCGAATCGGGGATCCCGACGTTTCGTGGGCCCGAGGGCTGGTGGACGGTCGGCTCCGTGCGCTACACGCCGCAGGAGATCGCCACTCGCGCCACGTTCGGGCACGCGCCAGGGGCCGTGTGGGCGTGGTACCTCCATCGTCTCGCAACCGTCCGCGTCGCGGCCCCGAACGCCGCCCACCACGCCCTGGTCGACATCGAGCGCGCGCTCGGAGACCGGTTCGTGCTGGTCACGCAGAACGTCGACGGTCTGCATCGTCGCGCCGGCAGCACCCGGATGTACGAGATCCACGGCTCCCTGGAGTTCGTGCGCTGCGCGGACGCGTGCACCTCGGAACTTCGTCCCCTGCCCGAGCTCCTCGCGGACGGGCCACCAACCGACGGTCTGACCGACGCGCAGCGCTCGGCGCTGACGTGCCCGTCCTGCGGCGGGTGGTTGCGGCCGCACGTCTTGTGGTTCGACGAGGTCTACGACGAGGAGCACTTCCGGTTCGATTCGACGATCGCCGCAGCCGAACGCGCCACGCTGCTGGTGATCATCGGAACATCGGGTGCCACGACGCTGCCGGCCCTGATGGCTCGCGCCGCTGCGGGCGCCGGGGCGACGCTCGTCGACATCAACCCTGAGGACAACCCCTTCGGCGACGCGGCCCGCGAAACGGGCGGAGCTGTCATCCGGTCGCCCGCCTCAGAGGTGCTTCCTGGCCTCGTCGCCGCGATCACCGGCGCTGGGCAGCCGCCGGATCCGGGCGCTTCGAGCTGAGGCCAGCGGCGCTTCGAGCTGAAGCGAGCGGCGCGCTACGGCGTGCCCAGGACGCTGTCTACCAACGCACGCGCCTCGTCAAGCAGTTGCGCGAGGTGCCCTTCGTCCCGGAAGCTCTCCGCGTAGATCTTGTACACGTCCTCGGTGCCGGAAGGTCGAGCCGCGAACCACCCCGAGGGCGCCACGACCTTGAGCCCGCCGATGGCCGCGTCGTTGCCGGGGGCCCGGGTGACGACCTCGCTGATCTGCTCGCCGGCGAGCTCGGTAGCGGTCACCTGCTGGGCCGACAGGCCCTTCAGCGCAGCCTTCTGCTCGCGCGTGGCCGGCGCATCGATGCGGCTGTACGCCGGTGCGCCGAAGCGGTCGGTGAGCTCCTGGTAGCGCTGGGTCGGGTTCTCCTCGGTGATCGCGGTCATCTCCGCGGCAAGGAGGCACAGGAGCAGACCGTCCTTGTCGGTGGACCAAGCCGACCCGTCGAACCGAAGGAACGACGCGCCGGCGCTCTCCTCGCCGCCGAAACCGATGGTGCCGTCCAACAGGCCCGGCACGAACCACTTGAACCCGACGGGGACCTCGACGAGCCGGCGGCCGAGGTCAGCCGCGACCCGGTCGACCATCCCGCTGGTGACCAGGGTCTTGCCGATCCCGGCACCGGGCCAGTCCCGCGCACCACCGAACAGGTACGCCACTGCGGTGGCGAGGAAGTGGTTGGGGTTCATCAGCCCAGAGGGAGTCACCACCCCGTGGCGATCGCCGTCGGGGTCGTTGCCGAACGCGACGTCAAACCGGTTGGCGAGCTCGACCAGGCCCGCCATGGCGTACGGCGACGAGCAGTCCATGCGCAGCTTGCCGTCGTAGTCACGTCGCATGAAGCCGAAGGTGGGATCAACCACCGGGTTGGTCACCTCGAGGTCGAGGTCATGGCGCTCGGCGATCGCCTGCCAGTACGCCACCGTCGCGCCGCCGAGGGGATCCGCTCCCAACCGGAGCCCCGCCGACCGGATCGCGTCGACGTCGATCACCGAGGGCAGGTCGGCCACGTAGGCACCCATGAAGTCGTAGCGACGGGCGTCGGCCAGTGCCTGCGACACCTGCTTCCGCGCGACGCCATCAAGGTCGCTTGCGAGCAGCCTGTTCGCTTCGTCCTGGATCCACCCGGTCGCATCGACGTCGGCCGGTCCACCTGACGGTGGGTTGTACTTGAACCCACCGTCAGGAGGCGGGTTGTGCGAGGGGGTGACGACGATGCCGTCAGCTCGCGGTCCGCTGGCGCGGTTGTGCTGCAGGATCGCGTGGCTGACCGCAGGCGTCGGCGTGTACCCGTCGTCGGCGTCGATGCGGACATCCACGCCGTGGGCGACGAGCACCTCGATGGTCGACTCGAACGCTGGCTCGGACAGTGCATGGGTGTCCCGGCCCAGGAACAACGGCCCGTCGATCCCCTCGCCCTTGCGGTAGCGGCAGGTGGCCTCGGCCATGGCGAGCACGTGGGCCTGGTTGAAGCTGCCTGCCAGGGACGACCCGCGATGACCCGAGGTGCCGAAAGCGATCGCCTCGGCGGGGTCTGAGGGATCAGGTTCGCGTTCGTAGTACGCCTGCTTCAGGGCTTCCACATCAACGAGCGTGGTGGGATCGGCCGGCTGGCCGGCGTGCGGGCTCGTCGTCATGGGATGGTCTCCTCGTTGCGTCTGCGTGGGACCCACCTTGCCCGGATGCAAGCCGGTGTCCACCTGAGGCGATGTTCCAGGCAGCATAGGCACGGCCGAGGGTGGAGGGCAGAGCCAAGGAGCGGCGATGGCAGCGACGCGTGGTGTGGATGCAGACGAGGTCGACGAAGAAGCGTTGACGTTGACCGCCGAGGGGGTGCAGGCCACGGTGGTGCCGCAGGTCGGTGGACGGCTGACATCACTGCAAGTCGCCGGAGTGGAGCGGCTGGTCGCCGGGGCAGAGCGCCTGGCGACCGGGGACCGCCCCGATCCGCTGGCATGGGGCTGCTACCCCATGGCGCCGTGGGTCGGCCGGCTGGAGGCCGCGCGAGTGACCTGGCGCGACCGCGACGCCTCGGTCCCGGCAGACCACGGCCGCCATGCGATCCACGGGCTGATGCATTCCCGGCCATGGGTCGTGCGTGAGCGCACCGCCACCACCGCGACCTTGGCCGCGCCGCTGCCGCCGGATTGGCCGTGGTCGGGAGGCGTCGAGCAGGAAGTCGCGGTCAGCCAGTCCTCCCTCACGGTCAGCGGCAGGGTGGACGGGGCGCAACCGATGCCGGTGGCGCTTGGCTGGCACCCCTGGTGGCGCTTCGACGACGCCGCCTCGGTCGAGTTGCGCGTTCCCGCCGATCACGTCCTGGTCACCGACGACGAACTCGTGGCGACCGGGGAGACCACACCGGTAGCGGGGGCGACCGATCTGCGGTCGGGCCCGCGCCTGGGCACACGCCGGTTGGATCACACCTACATCGGGCTGCGCGGGCCCGTGCGGTTCGCATGGCCCGATGCCGTCGCGGAGCTCGAGCCTGGCCCGGGCGTCATGGCCGTCCACGTCTTCGTCACCGAACGCGCCGTCTGCATCGAGCCGCTGTCGGCCTGGCCCAACGCGCACGTGCTCGATGCCAGGGGGGTGGGTGGTACGGGCCTGGCGACCGTCGCCCCCGGCTTTCCGCTGCGGGCGGGCTGGCGGCTGCGATGGCGGCTGGCAGCAGGGTAGTGGCGTGCTGGGCGTGAAGAGGGGCCGCTGCCATGGCAGCGGCCCCTTTGCCGCGCACTCGACCGTACCGCACGCCCCCGCGCGGGCGTGGAAACGCAGCGGGCGCGGCTACACCTCACACTGTCCGGACCGGGTCCGACTCGCCCGGGCTGCCACGGCGCCGATCACGACGCCGGCCAGCAGGGCCAGGGGAAGCCCGGCAGGGAGCACCCACCACAGACCGGTGGCCAAACTGACCCCGGCTGCGATCGGGAGTCCCACCACCGCTGCGATGGTCATGCCGACTTCTTGCGGCGCCGTTCGGCGACCTGGCGTTCCCATCGCGGTGGCCCTTCCAGCCAACTGCCCCCCACGGTGCCCCGCCCCGCAGGCCCCGACGCCGGTCGACCGGCCCTTGCTGGTCGGGACCTTCGTCCCGCCTGACGAGCCCCGGGTGCTTGGCGTAGTCTCCTCGACCGGCACACCCAGGAGCGGCCAGGAGGCGAGCTTGGCGAGCGCGGGACTGCGGGACCTCGTCGGCCCCGGCTGGGTCGAGGCGCTGGATCCGGTGGCGGGTCGGATCGCGGCCCTCGGGAACTTCCTGCGCGCGGAGGTGGCCGCCGGCCGCCAGTTCCTGCCCAGCGGGTACCGGGTGTTCGCGGCGATGCAGCAGCCCTTCGACGCGGTCCGTGTGCTCGTCGTCGGCCAGGATCCCTACCCCACCCCCGGGCACCCGATCGGGTTGTCGTTCTCGGTCGCTGCGGACGTGCAACCACTGCCCAAGAGCCTCCAGAACATCTTCACCGAGTACGGTCAGGACCTGGGCTATCCGCCTCCGGCCACCGGCGACCTGACGAGCTGGGCCCAGGACGGGGTCCTGCTGCTCAACCGGGTGCTCACCGTCGAGGCCGGCAAGCCGGCCAGCCACCGCGGCAAGGGATGGGAGGAGGTCACCGATCAGGTCATCCGGGCGCTCGTCGCCCGGGACGAGCCCCTCGTTGCGATCCTGTGGGGCCGTGACGCACGCCAGCTACGCCCCCTGCTCGGCGACACGCCCACGATCGAATCCCCACATCCCAGCCCGTTGTCGGCCTCCAACGGGTTCTTCGGGTCCCGCCCGTTCAGCCGGGCCAACGCCATGCTCGCCGAGCGCGGGGCCCCGCCGATCGACTGGCGGCTGCCCTCGGCCTGAAGACGTCGCCGCGGAACGTAGCCCCGCACCGGGCACCGTCGTCTACGCTGCCCCGCATGGGAGACGACGAGGACGGCGCTGACGCCCCGACGGTGTCCCACGAGTTCGTGTGGGTCGACGAGGACCAGCCGGTGCTCGGTGGCCAGTGGATGCTCCGCCGCGAGCAGGACGACGAGGCCCGCCCGGTCGTGCTGGCAGAGGCGGTGGCCGCCCACCGCGCCGGACAGACGCCGCGCGACCCGCTGCCGGTGCACGTCGGTGCCACCCTGCAGGTCGTGCAGGCCGCCGGGCATCTCGAGGATGACCTGTTCCCCGACGCGGCAGCCAAGCTGCAGTCCACGTTGCTGTCGGCCGAGACCGGCACCCCCGAGATCGATCCGGACACGCCCCAGGGTGAGCGCGTGCGCCAGGGTGCCGAAGCACTCCAGAAGCTGTCCGCGGACCTCGCAGAGTTGGTCGAGGAGCAACTCGACGGAGGGTCGCTGGCTCACCTGCCTCCCGACACGACCCGCGCACTGTGCGAAGCCACCCAGGCCGCCTGGCGCATGCGGCGGCTCGTGGACCCGCCCGGCCCGCTGTACCTGTAGGCCCGGCGCGCGCCTGGATCAGCCGCGGCGCAGGTAGCTGGGCTTGTTGCTGTCACCAAGCGCGGTGATCTTGGCGATCTCGGCTTCGGAGAGCTCGATCGCCGGCGCCGCGCAGTTCTCCTCCAGATGGGCCACTTGGCTCGTTCCGGGGATCGGCAGCATCACCGGGGAGCGGGCCAACAGCCAAGCCAGCGCGAGCTGCGCCGGCGTCGCGCCGTGGCGGTCGGCGAACTCGTCGAGGGCGCTGCCGGGTCTGGCGAGCTCGCCCACGGCCACCGGGTACCACGGGATGAACCCGATCCCGGCGTCCTCGCATGCCTCGAGGATCTCCTCGTGCGCCCGGTCCGCCAGGTTGTAGCGGTTCTGGACGGTTGCGACCGTGGCGAGCTCCCTGGCCTCGGCCAACTGGGTGGTCGACACCTCGCAGAGCCCGATGTGGCGGACCTTGCCGGCTTCTTGGAGCTCGGTCAGCGCTCCGACCTGCTCGGCGAGGGGCAGCTCCCGGTCCACGCGGTGGAGCTGGAACAAGTCGATCTGCTCCACGCCGAGGCGTCGCAGGCTCAGCTCGCACTGCTGCTTGAGGTAGGACGGTCGGCCGACCGGGGTCCACTGATGCGGCCCGGTGCGGGTCAAGCCCGCCTTCGTGGCGATCACCAGCTCGTCGGGGTAGGGGTGCAGCGCCTCGCCGATCAGACGCTCGGACACTTCGGGTCCGTAGCTGTCGGCGGTGTCGATGAAGGTGACTCCGAGGTCAACCGCGCGCCGCAGTACGCCACGGGCCTCGTCCGGATCCCGGGGTTCGCCCCAGACGCCGTCGCCGGTCAGGCGCATCGCCCCGTACCCCAGCCGGTGGATCTCGAGCTCCCCGCCGATGGCGTACGTCCCGCTTGCTGCGGCAGTCGCCTGGATGTCGGTCACGCCGTACCTCCCTCTGTCGCAACCGAGCAGTTCTGTGAGGCAACCAGACTGTCCCTGGACAGGGGAAATACCCACCCGCGCGATGGACATGACTACGCGATGGACATGACTGGCCGAGGAAGGACACCTACCGTGGGGTGATGGACCAGCGACGACGCCGGATCGCCAACGTCCTCGGGGTGGCCTTCGGAGTCGTGCTCGTCATCGGCTTCGGTCTCGGGCGCGTCATGGGCGGGGCTCCTGCGTCCCCGGCCAGCTGCGACGACCCGACCCGCTGGGACCGGGCCGCCGCGGAGGTGGGCAGCGACGCGGCGGTGGTGGGCCCCGTGGCCGAGGTGAGCACCGTCGCAGAGGTGGGCGGAGCACCGACGTTCATCAACCTGGGCAACGCGCACCCGACGCCCGAGCGCTTCGACGTCGTGGTCTACGAAGACGTCCGCGATGAGCTCGACTCGACGCCTGAGCAGAAGTTCGGCGGCGAGGAGGTCTGTGTGGTCGGGCGCGTCCGGGAGCGTGACGGCGTGCCGCAGATCGTGCTGGACGCACCCTGGGCGATCGAGGTGCGGTAGCGGTTCCCGAGGCGCGTTAGGTCTGCGCTGGCGTCGGCATGGGGTAGGGCCCTTCGATCTCCATCTCGATCTCGACTTCGAGCCGACCGCGACGCGACAGCTCAGCTTCGAACTCCCACTCGAGCCCGCCTTGGCGGAACCCCACCTCCACCTCCCGTGGGTTCTCCTCGTCGACCTCCATCGACCACCCCGGGTTGGTGGCCACCTCGACGAGGCGGAGGCTGCCGTCGTCGATCGCGATCTCGACCTCGCCGGCGTCGCCGACGGTGAACCGGCCGGGCTGGGCGGCTTCGTCCTCGGACTCGATTTCGACCCGGAGCAGGCCGTTGCGGTAGCGGACCTCGAGCTCGCGCTCCTCGCGACCCCGGGTGAACTCGACCTCGAGCCGGTCACCGTCCTCTCGGACCACGCGAGGCGTCCATCCCTCCCTGGGGTGCACGCTGACCAGGCGGATCGAGTCCCCATCGGCGAGGAAGGTGACGCAGCCTGCCTCGCCGACCTCCCAGGTCCCATCACGAACTTCGACCATCGTCATCCCTCCCCGACCCTTGCGGCGTCCCCCAGTAATGCCCGATTCTCCTCGGGTCGACGCCCCAGCCGTGTCACGAGGCGACGGGTTCGAGCCGAGCGGTGAAATGGCGCAACCACCGGGGTTGCCAAACGATGTGATAGCCCCGCAACTGGTCCGCGCGACGCGCCACGGCGTCGATGACCTCAGCGACGTAGTCGACGTGGCTTTGGGTGTACACCCGGCGCGGCAGCGCCAACCGCACCAGCTCGTGCGGCGCGGGCGTGTCGACTGCGTCAGGGCTTGGGCGACCGAACATCAGCGTCCCGATCTCGACCCCACGCACACCCCCCTCCAGGTAGAGGGCGCATGCCAGGGCCTGCGCCGGCAGCTGCTGGGCGGGGATGTGGTCAAGCAGTGCCCCCGCATCCAGGTACACCGCATGGCCGCCGGGTGGGCGCACAGTCGGGACGCCTGCGGCCTCGGCGGCGTCGGCGAGGTACTCGGCGGTGCGGACCCGGTAGCGCAGGTACGCCGGGTCGGTCACCTCGGCCAGACCCTGCGCGAGCGCGTCGAGGTCACGTCCCGCCAGCCCGCCGTAGGTGGGAAACCCCTCCGTGAGGATGAGCTGGGTGCGGCAGCGCTCGGCGAGGTCGGCGTCGCGCATCGCGAGAAGCCCGCCGATGTTGCCGAGCCCGTCCTTCTTCAGGCTGATCGTGCAGCCGTCGGCCAGGCCGAACGCCTCCCGCGCGACGTCGCGGGGATGCGCGTCGGCGTACCCCTCCTCTCGCTGGATGACGAACCAGGCGTTCTCGGCGAACCGGCACGCGTCGAGGAACAGGGGGATCCCATGGCGGTCGCACACCGCTCGAACCGCGCGCAGGTTGGCCATCGAAACGGGCTGGCCCCCGCCGGAGTTGTTGGTGATCGTCACCATCACCAGGGGCACCGCCCCGGACCCGACCTGGGTGATCGTCCGCTCGAGGGCCTCGGCGTCGAGGTTGCCCTTGAACGGTTCCTCCGAGCGCAGATCGCGCCCCTCGGGACATACGAGGTCGCGCGCCTCGGCTCCGGTGACCTCGACGTTCGCACGGGTCGTGTCGAAGTGGGTGTTGTTGGGGACCACGGTGCCTGGCCGCGCGAGCTCGCCGAACAGGATGCGCTCGGCCGCTCGACCCTGATGGGTGGGGATGACGTGCTCCATGCCGGTCAGGTCGCCCACAGCCGACTCGAAGCGACGGAACGACCGGGCTCCTGCGTAGGATTCGTCGCCCCGCATCAGCGCGGCCCACTGCTCGGTTGACATCGCCCCCGTGCCCGAGTCGGTGAGCAAGTCGATGAGGACGTCGTCCGCGTCGAGGTTGAACAGGTTGTGGCCCGCCGTGCGCAGCGCCGCCTCGCGGTCCGCGCGTGTGGTGAAGCGCAGCGGATCCACGGAGCGGATCTGGAACGGTTCGATGATCGTGCGGTATGCCACGCGCTGCCTCCTCGCCTCGGGAGGCGTATCGTGCCCGCCGCGGCAGCCGCACAGCGAGGTGCCCGCACAAAAGGCCAGCGGTGAGCGGCCGGCAGGTGCAGCCATTGGGTAGGCTCGCGCGCCGAACCGGCGAAGCACGCCGACCCGCGCCGGACACCCAGGCGCTCTTCGAACGGAGGTCAACATGCGAGCGATCCGGATCCACGAATTCGGCGGCCCTGACGTCATGCAGCTCGAGGACGTCCCCACGCCCGAGCCCGGCGAGGGGCAGATCCGTATCGACGTCGCAGCCGCCGGCGTGAACTTCATCGACGTCTACCAGCGCACCGGGCTGTATCCCATGCAGCTGCCCTACATCCCCGGCATGGAGGCGGCGGGCACCGTCGACGCCGTGGGCCCCGGCGTGTCGGGCGTCGCGGTCGGCGACCGGGTCGCTCACGGGTTCGTGCCCGGGGGCTACGCCGAGCAGCAGGTCGTGCCAGCCGACCGGGCGGTCGCCGTGCCCGACGAGGTCACGTTCGAGACCGCTGCGGCGGTGATGCTGCAAGGGTTGACCGCGCACTACCTGACGACGTCCACCTTCCCGCTCGAAGTCGGGCACACCGCGCTGGTGCACGCCGGCGCCGGTGGGGTCGGCCTGCTGCTGATCCAACTCGCCGCGCGTAGCGGCGCCACCGTGTACGCCACAACCTCCACGGAGGAGAAGGCAGCTCTGGCGCGCGCCGCCGGAGCCACCGAGGTCATCCGTTACGACCAGGTTCTCGTCGACCAGGAGGTGGAGCGACTGACCGGCGGCCGAGGTGTCGACGTGGTGTACGACTCGGTGGGCAAGGACACGTTCGAGGCCTCACTGGCGAGCCTGACCCGACGCGGGATGCTGGTGCTGTTCGGGCAGTCGAGCGGGCCGGCGCCGATGTTCGACCCGCAACGGTTGAACGCCGCGGGGGGACTGTTCCTGACGCGACCGAGCCTCGCCCACTACACAGCGACTGCCGAGGAACTGGCTTGGCGGGCCAGCGACCTGTTCGGCTGGATCCGCAACGGTGACCTCGAGGTGCGCATCGGCGAGACCCACCCTCTGGAGGATGCTGCTGAGGCACACCGTCGCCTGGAGGGACGAGCCACCACCGGCAAGGTGCTGCTGCAGGTCTGACGCGCAGGTCCCCCAAGCCCGTCCGGCCGGGGCGTGAGCGCCGTCCCCGTGGGCACGGCCTCTCGACCCGGCCGGTCGGTCGCCGTACTGTGCGCTGAACGCACGCTCACCTGGCCCTCTGACCACCGACGGCGCGTCCGCACGGCCGTTCGCCGACCCGCCGGGGGCTCCACGCCCACGCCGGGCGCTCGGGATGATCGGCCGACGCCGGAGTTCGGATGCGCAAGCGCCGGCCTTGGCCACGCGACCATGCCGCCGACCGCGGTGGTCGTGTCGGCGGTGCGCTTCTTGCCTCCACAGCCATGTCGGTTAGGGTCCGAGCCAGTCAGATCACCAAGAGTCCGAGTCTGCTGGGCCATCGCGCGTGGCCCTCGACTCGGTCGAGTACCCCTGTTGCGTGCGTGCGGTGTCGCGGTGCTCGGGCAGGGCGGGTGCCACGGGCGGATGGGAGGAAGCCTCATGGCAGATACGCGTGAAAGCAGCCCCGCGTCAGCGAAGGGGGGGCTGAAGATCCACCCCGTCGTCTTCGGGGTCTCAGCCGGGCTCGCGGTGCTGTTCGTCGCTTGGGGAGCGATCTTCACCGACAACGCCGGCCAGGTGCTTGGCGACTTGCTCGCTTTCGTCACCGACAACCTGGGCTGGCTGATGATCGGGGCGGTGGCGATCTTCATCGTCTTCTGCCTCTACATGATCATCGGGCCTCACGCCAGGATCCGGCTGGGGCCGGACAACTCACGCCCGGACTACAGCTACGCGACATGGTTCGCCATGCTGTTCAGCGCCGGGATGGGCATCGGCCTGCTGTTCTACGGCGTGGCCGAGCCCATGTGGCACTACATGGCTCCGCCGGCAGCCGAGGCGGGCACGGATGCTGCCGCACGCGACGCCATGGTCTGGACCTACCACCACTGGGGCATCGGACCGTGGGCGGTGTACGCCGTCCTGGGGCTCTCGTTGGCCTACTTCGGGTTCCGGCACAAGCTTCCCCTGACGGTCCGGTCGGCCTTCTACCCCCTGATCGGTGACCGCATCCACGGGCCCATCGGCAACATCGTCGACATCCTCGCGGTGCTCGGGACCCTGGTCGGGGTTGCGGTCAGCCTGGGTCTCGGGGCCATGCAGGTCAACGCTGGCCTCGAGTTCGTCTTCGGGATCGAACAGACCACGGGCATCCAGGTGACGCTGATCGCTGTCATCACCGCGGCGGCGACCATCTCCGTGGTCACCGGCCTGGACAAGGGCATCCGCCGGCTGTCACAGACCAACTTGATCCTGGCAGCGGGTTTGCTGGTGTTCGTCGCGATCGCCGGGCCCACGGTGCTGCTGGTCTCGGCGTACTTCGAGAACCTCGGTAACTACATCGCGAACTTCTTCAACACGCTGTTCGTCAGCGGCACGTACGGCGACGAGGACCTCGAGGGGTTCCTCGGGGCGTGGACCCTGTTCTACTGGGCGTGGTGGATCTCGTGGGCCCCCTTCGTCGGCATGTTCATCGCGCGCATCTCGCGCGGACGGACCATCCGGGAGTTCGTGCTCGGCGTGCTGCTCGTGCCCACGCTCGTGTCCTTCCTGTGGTTCACCGTCATGGGCAACACCGCGATGGACCTCCAAGGCCGGGGCGAGGTCGACATCTTCGGTGCCATGGAAGCCGGCGGTGACCCGGTCGCGATGTTCGCGATGCTGGAGCACTTCCCGCTGGCGGCGGTAACCGGCGTCATCGCGATGCTCGTAGTGATCGTCTTCTTCGTCACCAGCTCGGACTCGGGCTCGTTTGTCATCGACATCCTTTCCAGCGGCGGCGATCCGGATCCGCCGGTGCCGACCCGCGTCTTCTGGGCGGTCAGCGAGGGTGTGGTCGCCGCGGTGCTGCTGCTTGCCGGAGGCGATGCGGCGCTGGGCGCCCTGCAGGCCGGTGCGGTGGCGACGGGCTTGCCCTTCACCATCGTGCTGCTGGTGGTCGTGGTCGGTCTCCTCAAGGGTCTGCGCAGCGAGCGGACGGGGATGCGCATGCAAGACATCCCCAGCCAGCCGCTGCTGAGCAACGGCGACGATGACGATCCACCTGTGGAGGCGGAGCAGGCCCAGGACTCGTCGGCGAGGGACGACGACCGCTAGCGGGAGGGAGTCAGCACATGAACGAGGCGATGAACCGGATACTGGTCGGGACGGACGCGTCGGAAGCGTCCGTGGAGGCGCTGCGCACGGCGGCCGAGGAAGCTCGCATGCGTGGCGCCACGCTGGAGGTGGTGCACGCGTTCGATCCGCCCGACCAGACCACCGCCTTTCCCGTGCCCCCCGAGCGGGGCAAGGACAAAGCGGATCTCGAGAAGGCCAGGAACGCCGCCAACTCAAGGCTCGGCGAGTGGTTGAAGGGCCTCGACGTGGATCTGTCCGACATCAAGGTGGAGTGGAGCGTGGTTGCGGACAAGCGCCCCAGCCGGGCGCTCGTCGAGCGTTCCAACGACGCCGACCTCGTCGTCGTGGGCTCACGCGGGCGGGGCGGGTTCGCCGGGCTCCGCCTGGGCTCCGTGAGCGAGCAGGTGGCCCGTCACGCGCGTGCCCCCGTGCTCGTCGTGCGGCCTAGCACCTCGGAGAAGGTCGACAAGTCGTAGCGTCCCGCGGCTTGCTGCGGTCTCTGGCTGTCAGCACCGCAGCAAAGGGATGGGCCCGGCCGGCCGGCCGGGCCCGTTTTCGCGGCGGGAGGTGTGACGGTCGGCCTACTTGACGAGCCGCAAGGTCAGGGGGTAGCGGTACCCGCTGCCGTCTGACGCGCGGACGCCTGCGATGATCACCAGCACGAACCAGGCGATCGCCACGGCGAGCGCGGCGGGGATGATCACCAGCAAGCCGACCCCGAGTGTCACGATCGTGAGGACGACCGCTGCGAGCGCGTAGATCAGGATGCTCAGGTTGAAGTTGAGCGCTTCCCGCGCTTCCTGCTGGGCGAAGGGGTCGTCGCGGCTGACGA
>SLAO01000095.1 GCA_007126835.1 Nitriliruptorales bacterium
CGGCGCTTGGTGCCGCCGAAGGGCTGCGGTCGCGCCTTGGTCTGCGGATCTGGCCGCTGACTGCGGCCCAGGTCACGCTGCTCGCGCAGCTCGCCGACTCCTACGGGGCGCCCGAAGCGCAGCACGCTCGCCTGGCCGGACGTGAGCTCGCTCCCCAGGCGGCGCTGGCGGTCGTGACGGCCGGAGGCTGAACCCGGTCACCCCATCCGGCCCTGGGCCTGGCTACTCCGGCCATGCGCGGACGGACGGCCGGGCTGCTCCGGCCATGCGCGGTCGGACGGCCGGGCTACTCCGGCCATGTGCGGAAGGGCCCAGTGGTGGTGGCCCGATCCGGGCGCGTCGATTCCCACGTCCGGCGCCAACGGGGCGCGTCGGGGCCGGCCGTGCCCGCCAGGAGCTCGGCGCGGTCGCGCCGCTGCGCCTCCCACCAGGTCGTCTCCTCCTCGTCCCACAGCCGGGCGATGCCCTCGGTCAGCCGTTCGGAGAAGGCCGAGGGCCGCTCGCCCTGCTCGGGGCGCAGCGGGCGACCGAACCGGACGACGACCCGAGGGCGTCCGGGTCCTGGCCAGTGACGGCCGCGAGGCATCGCCCGGTACGTGCCGCGGAGGGCCACGGGCACCGCGGGCACGCCTCCTCCGCAGCAGAGCCGAGCCGGGCCACTGCGGAAATCTTGCATCCAGCCGTCTGAGGAGCGGGTCCCTTCGGGGAACAGCAGCAGGCTCCAGCCCTCACCGAGCAGGCGCTTGGCGGTCCCCGTGACCCGGGTGCCACCCCGGCGCTCGACCGGAAAGGCGTTGAACGCCAGCGCGGTCAGGCTGGCTCGCCAGCGGGCGTCGAAGAAGTAGTCGGCCGCCGCCCCGACGGCGACCTGCCGCGCCCAGCCCGGCGGCAGCGAGCACAGCACCAGGGGGGCATCGAGATGGCTGGAGTGGTTGGCCACGAAGATCGCCGGCGCCTCGAGCCCGTCGAGGTGCTCCCGTCCGTACACCTCCGGTCGGGTCTGGGTCCACAGCACCGGCTTCAAGCCGCCTTGCTGCACGCCGGCTCGCGCCACCTGCCCCGCGGGGGTCCGGGCCCACTCGGTGGGGAACTCCCGCGGCTGCGCGGGCGGTGCGTGCGGGATCGCCGAATGCGGAAGCAGCGAGCGCCGGGCCCACCGCCAGCGGCGGGCGAGCAGCGCGATGTCGCGGCCGGCGCCCATGGTCAGCGCACCTCGGCCATGGTCAGCGGCGGGGTGTGCATGTAGGTGATCCGTGGGCTGCGCCCGACGGAGTCGCTGGCCATCTCCAGCGCGTCGTTGAACGTGCTTGCCGACCGGAAGCCCATGCGCCGCACCGACTTGCGGTTGGCGCCCACGAAGATCACGTCGTCGAGGTGGTCCAGCGCGTGCGCGCCCCAGTACCACATGTAGAACGGGTGGACGCCGTGGTAGGCGTAGCTGGTCCGGTACAGGTGCACGTACCACGGGTCGGTGGCGTAGGCCTGCTCGAACTTCGCCTCGATGGCGGCCGGGTCGGTGGTCTCGGCGAGCACCTCGTCGAAGAAGTCCACGTAGCTCGGGTGGTGGACCTGGTGGAACTCCCACGGCACCGGGTGGAAGGCGATGAGCACACCGCCTTCCCGCACCACGGGCCGGTTCTTGTACATGTTGAAGTAGTAGCCAAGACCCAGGCACGAGACGAGGATCGGGTTCATCACCGAGTTGACGTTGTACGGGCACAGGTAGGGCAGGCCGAAGACGAGGATGTCGGCCTGCCCGTCGATCTCGGTGAGCTGCTGGCGGTGGACGTTGGCAAGGGTGCGCTCGTGGACGGCGTTGACCTCGCCGGCGTTGACCGAGGTGACCTCGTAGGGCGCCTCGACGGCCTGCCAGACCTTGCGCCGCACCTTGGCCGGCGCTAGCTCGTTGGCTCGCTTCGCGGCGAGGTAGGCGCCTTGCTGGCGGTAGCTCCACTCCCACTCGCGGGTGTTGAGGAAGTCGAACTGGGGCGGGAAGGTCTCGTTGTTGACCGTCGTCTCGATCTGGAACAGGCGGACGGTGTCGGCGACGACGTCACCCATGCGGTCATAGGAGTGATGCATCGCGCTGCGCGGCGGGTCGTTGAACGAGCGGGAGTGCAGCATCGTGTGCACGTTGTGGTGGTGGCGCAGGCTGCGGTAGCTGGCCAGGCCCACCGGCACGGACTTGTCACCCCCGTTCATGGCGATCAGGTTGACGTTGACGTAGACGAGGAGGTCGGCCTCGGCGGCGGTGCGGTTGATCTCGACCACCTCGCCGTGCCCGGTCTCGCCGAGCACCACGAGGTCGTCGGGGTCCTCGGCGTCGTGGTTGCGCAGGCGCTCCGGCCAGAAGCTGCGGAAGACCCGCTCGCCGAGGATGTGCTGCAACTCGTCGGGCGTCATCCTGCGGTGCAGCGAGTTGGCGGCGATCAGGTGCACATCGTCGACCCCGGCTTGCGCGGCGCGCTCGATGACCGCCTCCACGACCCGCTGCCGGATGTCGGGCGCCCGCATCGGCGGCAGCGGGATCGACAGGTCGTCGAAAACGATCGCCAGCCGCATGTCGGCGAAGAGCAGCTCGTCCAGCGGCGGGCTGTCGATCGGCTCGTCGAGCGCGGCGTCGATCGCCGCGGTGACGTCGGGCAGCCCAGGCAGGGAGTCGGGTGGGTACACGACGCGGGTGCCGAGCGGGAACTGCTGGAGGCTGAAGCCCTCGCCGTGGTGGACGATCAGCGGGGGTGTGCGCTCGTCGACGTCGAGCACCAGCCCGGGACGACCTCCGCCGGTCAACGAGCCGGCGGGCGGTTGCGATCCTGTAGAGCGGGATCCGGTCACTGGTTGTCTCTTCCTGTCGAGGTCAGTGGGACGGGGGGTGCCGGCGCATCCGCCGTCTGCTCCGGGACGGCTTCCGGGCCGGTGCGGCGCTGCTCCGCACCGGGGTCGAAGGCGATCTTGAACGCTCCGAGCCGGCCCGCTTCCAGCGCGTGGTCGAGCGCTTCGCGCCAGCAATCCAGCGGGTACACCGCGCTGATCAGCCCGCCGATCAGCGGCCCGAGGTCGCCTGCGACCATGCTGATCGCGGTGTCGAAGTCGTCGGCTTCGCCCGGTGCCAGCGTGCCGTTGCGTGAGGTCGCGTACGCGCCGACGACCTCGAGCTCGCGAAACCACGCCGGCGCTAGGTCGGTTCGGCCCGCTGGCATCGCCGCCAGGGTCACGCGGCCGCCAGCGCGGACACTGCGCAGCGCGAGGTCGAGCGCCCCCGCCGACCCGGCGCAGTCGAGCGCCTGGTCGAGCCCGCCGAGCAGCGCCTCGGGGCTGTGATCGGGCCGCAGCAGGTGTGCCCGCGTCGCCCGGCGAACGGCGGTGATGGCCCGGTCCGGTGCGACGACCTCGCTGGCGCCCAACTGCCACGCCAGCTCCCGCTGACGACGGTGCTTGGCGACCACGGTGACGTCGCCGGCCTGCGTCAGCTCGCGCAGGGCCGCCAGCACCAGCAGGCCCACCGTGCCCGCGCCCACGATCAGCACCGACTGGCCGGGGAGCACCGCGGCGCGCCGCACGGCGTGCACCGCGCAGGCCAGCGGCTCGACGAGCACGGCCGCCTCGTCGCTGATGTGATCGGGCACGATGCGCAGCTGGTCGCGGTGGGCGATGAGCTCGCGGCTCCAGCCTCCGCCGGTGTCGGCGCAGTAGCCGGTCTGCAGTCCCGGCGCGAGATGCCCGACCGTGATGTGGTCGCAGCGGCTGGTCCGCCCGATGGAGCAGGCGTCGCACGGATCGAGCCCGCGCGGCCGGCAGGACAGCACGGGATCGACCACGACGCGGGTGCGCGCTGGGATCCCGTCGAGGTCGTCGAGGGTGTCGGCCACGATCTCGTGCCCGGGCACGAACGGAAACGACACGGCACCGCTGAGGTACCGCGACGACTTGCCCGACAACGTGGCGAGGTCCGAGCCGCAGATGCCCGACAAACGGGGGCGCAGGCGCGCCCACGCAGCCGGATTGGGGGGCGTCGGTGCCGCGCGGTCGGCAAGGCGCAGCGGCGCCAGCGGCGCCGTCAGCGACCCGGAGATCCGCTGCGTCGCCTGGGCGGCGACGTAGCGGCTCCGCGACCGGTACAGCTCGAGGGACAGGACCATCGGCGAGCCTTCAGCAACGGGCGATCATCGGGCTTTCAGCAATCGGTGGGTGGCCATCAGCGGGCCCCGGTCAGCACGGACGAGCTCTTATCGTCGCGACTACCCCACTTCTCCACGGGCCAGCGACGGGGCCGAGCCACGCGGTACAAGCCGGCGTCGGGGTTGACCGCGACAGGGTTTCCGACGGCTTCGAGCAGCGGCAGGTCGGAGTGGCTGTCGGCGTACGCCCAGCACTTCGACAAATCGAAACCCTCGGTTTGGGCATAGCGGCGCAGCCAGGCGGCGCGTCCCTCTCCCACCAGCGGAGGCTGGGAGAGGTGGCCGGTGCAGCGCCCGTCCTCCACGGCGAGGCGGGCGGCCACTACCGAGTCGAACAGGGGCGCCAACGGGCCCACCAGCTCCTCTAGCGCGCCGGTGACGAGCACCGTGCGATGGCCAGCGGCCCGGTGTTTGCGCACGCGCCGGACGGCTTCGGGAGCGGCTTGCCGCAGTAGCGTCTCGGCGAGCTCCTCGTCGACGAGCCTGCGCAGCTCGTCGACGTCGCACCCCTCGTACCGCTTGTAGAACGCCCGCAGGAACTCGCCGCGGTCGCGGCGCTCGGCAGCGAGGTAGCCAGGCAAGGAGGAGACGAGGTCGACGAGCTCACCGGCCCAGCGGCGGCGGGGGAGGTCCGCCAGGCGTGCCGCCAGGTACCCGCGCACGACGTTGCTGTCCAGGACGGTCCCTTCGAGGTCGAACACTGCGAGGACGCGGTCGTTCCCGTCCGGCTCGGCGAGGGGCGACGCGATCGCCGGCTGGCTGGGCCCGCGCATCCACGCGCTGATGACGGGAAGGTGGGCCTCCTGGAGGTACTGCGCCCAGTCGATGGCCGTGGGGTCGAAACCGAAATCCCTTGCGTCGTCGGGCGACAGCGAGCAGCGCAGCGCTTCGGCCCGGTCGTCGGTGTAGAGCACCTCGGCTTCGGCGTAGGCGCCGTACAGGTCCGAGTAGCGGCGCAGCAGCTCGACCTGGCGACGGCGGCGGTGGGTCGTCGTCATCCACCCGCGCACGCGATCCGAGCGAGGGAGCAACCCGAGCGCGCGGTCGCTGGTGTCGACGGCGCGCTCGGCCAGGCGCAGCAACCGCTCGAGCTTCGCGCCGCCGGGGAACTTCCACTCGGGCACGCGCACGTCCCCGTGGTGGGGGTCGGGCAGCGGGTCGTCGCGGTAGTAGTCCCGCACCAGGCGGTAGAGCCGGTCGAAGATGATCGGGTTCCGGTGCCCGCTGGAGATGTGGTAGTGGCTGGCGGCACCGTCCGACGGGGGGTGCGCCGCGATCGCGAGCAGGCCGTTGGCGACCAAATCGACGGGGATGAGGTCGATCACCCCGTCGGGGATCCCGGGGAAGTCGGGCAGCGCGCCGCGGCCGTAGGCCAGGATGATGGGGTCCATCATCTTGAAGCCCTCGAGCCAGCCGGGGTAGGGGTGCGCGAGGGCACTCTCGATGATCGAGGGGCGCACGATCGACACGGGCAGCTCGCCAGCGTGGGCCTCTGCGGCACGCTCCCCGAGCGCCTTGGTGAACGTGTAGACATCCGGCCAGCCCAGCGATTGCGCGCGTGAGCGTCCCGCCTCGACCAAGCGGTCTGTGACGAGCTGGCGGCGGCGTCGCTCGGTGTCCTGGGCTACGGCCTGTGGCCCGGCGCGCCGATGATCGCTGGCCGCGCGACGTTGGAGCCGGCGCAGCACTTCGGGACGTCGCGAGTAGGCCTCCGCTTCGGCTCGCCACTGCTGCGCCGCGGCCAGCTCCGCGCTCCAGTCCACGTTGTGGTCCAGCGGCCCTTCGGGCACGACGCCCTTGGTGACTCCCGCGACGTAGGCGGTCGAGACATGCACCACATGCGGCCTGCTCGAGCAGCGGCTGGCGGCGTCGAACACGTTGGTGGCGCCCGTCACGTTGCTGGAGAACGCCTCGTCGATGCCCGGGTCGAAGGCGACCGTCGCCGCGGTGTGCAAGACGACGCCGGTGTCGTCGGGCAGGTCGGGCACCCCGTTGGCGAGATCTGCGTCGATGGCGTGGACGCGCTCGGCGAGGTGCGCGCGCACGGCGTCAGCGCCGCCCAGACGCTCCTGCGCCCGGCCGAACACGGGCTTGTCGGCGAGTTCAGCGACGCGCGCGGCGGCGGTGGCGCGGCCCTTGGGCCGGAGCAGCACGGACACGGGCGTGTCGGGCAGATCCACCACGAGGCGCTCGAGCAGCGCCTGCCCCACGAAGCCGGTCGCGCCGGTGAGGACGACGCGACGACCCGCGAGGCGCTCGGCGAGCCCTGTCGTCTCAGCGCTGCTCACGTTTCGGCCACCGGCAACAGCCCGGCTTGTGCGGGTATCACCGCGCCATGGCCAGATTGTTCGCCGGCAGCATGGCTGGCTCGACCGGCCGGACGGTCCGAGCCCCCACGACGGTAGCCCGCGAGGTCGAGCGTGACGTGTCCGAACCCGCAGGCGCGCAGCGCCGCGACGGCCTCGTCGGCGACGGCCACCACCTTGGATAGCTCGTCGGGGGGAACCTCGATGCGGGCGAGGTCGTCGTGGTGGCGGACGCGCAGTTGCCGCAGCCCGAGGCCGGCCAGCGCGTCCTCGGCTCGCTCGACCTGACCGAGGCGCTCCTCGGTGATCTCGTGGCCGTGGGGGAACCGCGAGGCCAGACACGCGAACTCCGGCTTGTCCCACACCGGCAGGTCCAGGTGCCGCGCAAGACCGCGGACGTCCTGCTTGGTCAGCCCGGCCTCGGCCAGGGGAGCCCGGGCATCGTTGGCCAGCGCTGCGGCACGTCCGGGACGGTGGTCCCCGGAATCGTCGGCGTTCTCCCCGTAGGCCACCGCGGAGAAGCCGCGCTCGGCCGCCAACCGGTGCAGGTGCGCGAACAGCTCGTCCTTGCAGAAGTAGCACCGGTTCCGGGGATTGGAGCGGTAGCGCGGGTCGTCCACTTCGGCGGTGTCGACGACCTCGACGCTGATCCCGATTCCCTCGGCCACCTCGAGCGCGGCCTGCAGCTCGCGGGCGGGCAGCGACGCCGAGCGGGCGATGACGGCAAGGGCCCGGTTGCCCAAGACGTCATGGGAGGCCTTAGCGAGCAGACTGGAGTCGACCCCCCCTGACAAGCCCAGGACCACGCTGCCCAGTTCGCTGATCAGTTCCTCAAGCCGGGCGCGCTTGCCGTCCAGGCTTGCCTGCGGACTGTCCCCCATGTGCGCGGTTGCCGTCAAGAGCCACCTCAACCCGTCCCGGCGCTGTCCGGGTGACGGGGCCGTGTCGGCATTGCGGAACACTGCGCAGGTCGCGAGGTCTGGGCTAACCTGCCGGTCACAGCGAATCCGGACGCTAGAGAGGTCGACAGACGCATGCAAGAGGGCCGATCGGGAAGCCCGGATTCGCCGGGCGATGACGGGGGGCACTCGCGCGCGGCGGCCGGTGATCTCAGGCTCGACGTCGCTGGGCGCCCGTCCACAGGCGGTGAGCTCCGGCTGGACGTCGCTGGGCGCCCGTGCACAGGCGGTGAGCTCCGGCTGGACGTCATGCGACAATCCCGCACTGGTGAGCCCGAGGTCGTGCTGGGCGAAGGAAAGTCCCCTGCGCAGTGCGCCGACGCGGTGGCCGGTCTGCTCGCCGAGACCCAAGGCCCGGTGATCGCCTCCAGGGTCGATCCTGCCCAGGCGGCGGCGATCCAGCGCGTCGCGCCGCAAGCCCGCTACGTGGAGGAGGCGAACCTGCTTGTCGCCCGCGCTGCGCCACCCGACCCGTCAGCGGGGCGAGTGGCGATCGCGACAGGGGGCACGGCGGACATGCCCGTGGCTCGGGAAGCCCTCGAGGTCCTCGAGGCGTTCGGGATCGACACGGCGCTTCGGCCCGACATCGGCATCGCCGGTCTGCACCGGCTGCTCGACGAGCGCGACGTCCTCGCCGGCGCTGACGTGATCATCGCGGTAGCGGGGATGGAAGGGGCGTTGCCGACCGCCGTCGCCGGCCTCGTCCCCGCGCCGGTCGTGGCCGTGCCCACGAGCGTGGGCTACGGGGCCAGCTTCGATGGGATCGCCGCCCTGCTGGGGATGCTGACCTCGTGCGCCCCCGGGGTCGTGGTCGTCAACATCGACAGCGGGTTCGGTGCAGCGATGGCCGCCCGCCGGATGCTGCGCCTGCGTGAGCGGGAATGACCCCTGTGCGTGTCGGTCACCTCGTCGCCGAGCAGGGCGTCAGCGGCGACATGCTGGCCAGCGTGCTCGTCGATGCCGGCGCTCCGCTAGACGAGCTGCAGCAGGCCGTGGACGCACTCGACGTCGGCCCGGTCACCCTCGAGCGCACCGATGTGCGCTCAGGTGGCCTGCGGGCCCAGGCGGTGCGGGCCCGGCCCCAGGGGGAGACACGCCGGCTGCCGACGCTGGGCGACGTCGAGCGCGTGCTGGCCCGTGCTGGGCTGCCCGAGCCCGTGGCGACGGACGCGCTCGCGGTCATGCGGCGACTCGCCGAGGCCGAAGCCGAGGTCCACGACGTAGCCACGTCCGATGTGGTGTTCCACGAGCTGGGCGACGTCGACACGGTCGTCGAGGTGGTGGCGGCATGCGCGGCGCTGCGCCGATTGGGGATCGACGAGCTGACCTGCGGCCCGGTCGCAGTCGGCGGGGGGATCACGGCCTCGGACCATGGTCCCCTCCCGGTGCCGCCGCCCGCGGTCGTCGGGCTGCTGCGTGGCTTCACGATCCACGGGGGCGGTGGGGCCAGGGAGCTCACGACGCCGACCGGTGCGGCGCTGGTCAGCACGCTGGCCGAGCCGGTGGACGGTGTCCCTCGGATGCGTCTAGGCGCCCAGGCGCGGGGGGTCAGCTCGCCGCCGCCGAGCTCGAGCCGGGAGCGCAGCGTGCTGGTGCTGCTGAGTGGGGAGCGCGCTCGTGCCCCCAAGGCCCAGGAGGCCGTGCTGCTCGAGGCCACCGTCGACGACCTGTCGCCCGAGCTCGTGCCCGTCACGCTCGACCGTCTCCGCGAGCAAGGCGCGCACGACGCGTGGGCGGTGCCGGCGCTCATGAAGAAGGGCCGGCCCGGCTACACACTGACCGCGCTGGCGGACCCGCAGGCCGTCGACGCGCTGGCCTCGGTGCTCTTCGCCGAGTCCACCACCTTGGGAATGCGCGTCAGCCAGGTCAGCAAGCTCGCCCTGCCTCGCCGGTGGGTCGACGTCGACGTCCACGGCCAGACGGTCTCGGTCAAGGTTGCCGAGTTCGACGGCCATTGCACTGTCACCGCTGAGCTGGAGGACGCGAGGGTTGCTGCACGAGCCCTTAACCGGTCGGTGCGCGCGGTCCAGGAGCTCGCGGTCGCGGCGGCGCGATCCCGACTGGCAGAGGAGGATCCACCAGGCGTGGGGTGAGGGGCGCCGGGCTGGCTCGGGTTCGGCTCGCCGCGTCGGGCTTGCTCGCGCTTCGGCTCGCCCGCGCCGGGCTTGCTCGCGCTTCGCTCCCCCGTCCGCAGCCGGTGGCGGCTGGTTACGCGAGTGCGGGGTTGTGCTGGGCCGGAACCTGCTCGTCGACCGGCGGCGCGGGGGGCGGGGTGGCGTCCCCGAACGGTGAGCCGCCCAGCTCCTCGCGGCGGTGCGGCTCGGCCCAGGTCGACAGGTCGGGACCTGCGGGCACGATCTGCGAGGGGTTCAAGTTGGTGTGGACCAAGTAGTAGTGCTGCTTGATCTGCGTGAAGTCGATGGTGTCGCCGAACCCCGGCGTCTGGAACAGGTCGCGGGCGTAGGCCCACAGCACCGGCAGCTGCGCCAGCTTGTGGCGGTTGCAGCGGAAGTGGTTGTGGTAGACGGCGTCGAACCGAGCCAGCGTGGTGAACAGTCGGATGTCGGCCTCGGTGATGGTGTCGCCGACGAGGTAGCGGCGGGTGGCCAGGCGCTGCGAGACCGCGTCGAGGCGGTCGAACAGCCGGTGGTACGCGTCTTCGTAGGCGGACTGGGTGCCGGCGAAGCCGGCCTCGTACACCCCGTTGTTGACGTCGCGGTAGATCGGCTCGGAGACCGCCTCGATCTCGTCGCGCAGGTGCTCCGGGTACAGGTCCGGGGCCCCCTCCCGGTGGTAGTCGCGCCATTGGGTGGACAGGTCGACGGTGATCCAGCGGAAGTCGTTGGTCACGACCTGTCCGCTTGGCACGTCGACGATGGCCGGGACGGTGATGCCGCGCTCGTAGCCGGGATAGCGGGCCTCGAAGGCCTCCCGAAGCCAGTGAATGCCCAGGACCGGGTCGACCTCGCCCGGGTCGAGGTCGAACTTCCAGCTTCGCCAGTCGTGGGTAGGGCCAGCCATCCCCATCGGCAGCGCGCTCTCGAGGCCGAGCAGCCGGCGAACGATGACCGCCCGGTTGGCCCACGGGCAAGCGCGGGCCGCCACCAGGCGGTAGCGCCCAGGCTCGACCGGCCACTGCGCGCCGGGGTCGTCGAGGATGCGGTCGCTGATGTAGTTGGTGTCCCGCTGGAACCGGCCTGCTTCGACCGTCGCGGTGCCAGAAGCGTGGTTGGTCATGGCATCGACCCTATCGTTCGCCACGTCAGCCGAAGCGCTGCGGGGCGGTCGGGTCCCGCGGCGTCGCTTGCCTGGCGGTGTGACGGCCGGTCAGCGTCACACGCTCTTTCACCTGCTGCTCCTTTCGTAGGTGAGGGAGTGGTGCTGCCCAACGACGCGCGGGGGGAAACGTCGGCGCCCGCACGTCACCCGCCGGGGGACGGTCTGGCTTGTCGCAAAGACTGCCCTGAGCAGGTGCTGTTGCGACACGCCAGCTCGAGTGACGGTCTGGCTTGTCGCAAAGACTGCCCTGAGCAGGTGCTGTTGCGACACGCCAGCTCGAGTGACGGTCTGGCTTGTCGCAAATGTCCTTGCGTGGCCGGATCAGGGTTGAGATCGTTGCCTACGTTGGTGGCTGGGCTGGAACACACGCAGGGCTAGCGCCGGCGTGAGATCCTGCGAGAGATGCGAGACATCCTCGCCGGCACCGTGGATGGGCCACATCTCCCAACGTGCGCGGAGCAGGAGAACAAATGCGGGCGGATGAGCAGCAGGGGGCGATGGTGGCCCGCTTCCGACGATTCGCGCAGGAGGCCGGGGACCGCTCGCCGTTGTACGCCTGGGTGAGCGACGCGATCGCCCGCGATGCGGAGATCGTCTCGTTGCTTGCGCAGGCTCCACCTGCCCAGCGCCGGCCCAACCTGCTCTTCGCCGCCGTGCACGACGTGCTGCTGTGCGGCCTCGACCACCCCTTGGCGGCGTACTACCCGTCGGTGGGAGGCACGCAGCCGGCGCAGCCCGCCGCCGTGGAGGCGTTCCGCGATCTCGTGGCTGCATGCCGCGACGAGGTGGTCGAGCGCGTCATGACGCGCTCGACGCAGACGAACGAACCGGGACGCTGCGCAGCGCTGCGCGCCGCGCTGGCCCATGCCGCGCCGTGGGTGGCACGCCCCACGGTGCTGGTGGAGCTGGGCTCGAGCGCCGGCTTGCTGCTTCATCTCGATCGCTACCGCTACCGCTTCGGCGACGTGTCCGCGGGCCCGGCCGACAGCGAGGTCACGATCGCGCCGCAGCTGCGGCGCGGATCGCCGGGTCCGCCGTCGATCCCGCTGATCTCGCGCCGGGTCGGGATCGACCTCCACCCCCTCGACCCGGGTGATCCCGATGACGCCCGTTGGCTCAAGGCGTGCGTGTGGCCCGAGGAGCGTGCCCGCCTGCGACGGCTCGACGCCGCGCTGGCGGTGGCCGCCGGCCACGCCGACGTCGAGCACGTCACCGGAGACATCCTCGCCGAGCTGGCCCCCGTCGTGCGCACGGTCGATCCCGAAGCGGCGGTTGCCGTGCTGCACTGCGCCACGCTCGCCTACCTGGACCAGGAGCAACGGGTGCGGATCGAGCGAGACCTCGACGCGTTGGGCCGCGAGCGCGACCTCGTGCGGGTCTGTCTGGAAGGCGACTTCGTCGAGCCATTCGCCACCATGGAATCCGACCTGCCGGAGGCTGATCCCGCCGAGGAGCGCTTTCTGCTCGGTCTGACCACGTGGGCGGGCGGGGGCCGCCGCGACGAACTGCTCGGGCGGGTGCAACCTCACGGCGCCTGGCTGGAGTGGCACGGGCCGATCGGCTGAAGCACAGGCCTCCACCCTCGCCGACCGGCAGCTGACCACGGTGCACGCCGGGCGACGCGTCGAGGAGCAGGTCACCGATCCTCTTGCGGTCCTCGCGAGATGCTTTGGGGTGGTGCTCCCGTGCTGATCAGGGGTGTGATGGCGTTCGAGGTCGGGCTGTCGGAGAGGGCGGGCCGGTCGCAGGCGGGCCTTGGCTGGCGCACCTCGGGGGGTTGCACACGGACCGAACCGCGCTCCTCAGCCGTGTGCGACCGGGGGTCGGTCACCACCCGGGGTCGCAGCAGCAGGAGGGAACACGCCAACCAGCCTGCTCCGAGGGCCATGCCCGCCAGCACGTCGGTGGGCCAGTGCGCACCCAGTGCGACCCTGGCGACCCCGTTGAGCGCGATCAGGCCTGCCGCAGCCGGGATCGCTATCGCCCGCACCACTCGGTGGCGCACCAGGCCCCGGATGAGCCAGACGAAGAGCCCGTAGACGGCCACTGCCCGGACGGCGTGACCGGAGGGGAATGCGGAGCTGACGGTGGCGATCAGCGCTTCGTCGGGACGGGCGCGGTCGGTGAGCAGCTTGACGACCCCGGTCAGCGCCGTTGCTCCACCGACGACTACGAGCAGCAGCCACCCAAGATCCCAGGTTCCCCATCGGCGGCGCGCCAGGAGCGCAAGGATCACCGCGAGCGGGGTGACGACCAACGCGTGGCCCCAGTAGCCCAGGACACGCCCGACCGTGAGCAGCCACCCCGCGTTGTCGTCCGTCGCGACCGTGTCAACCGACGCGCCGGCGTCGACGCCTGTCGGACCGGCGGCCTGCAGGACCCATCCGAGGCCAACCCCCAGAGCGGCGAGGGCGAGTCCGGCGGCCAGCCCGCGGGTGATCGTGCCGGGCGCTAGCGGTGATCGGGCAAGTCGCAGACCGATCGTTGGCGCCGGGAAGGCGCGCGTGCTCGCGTCAGTGCCCACGACGGCTCCTCCACGTGGGGGTCAGGCAACGTTGATGCCCCGCTGGCGGAAGGCGAGCATCCCCACGCCAGCGGCGACCAACGCGATGGCGGTCAGTGCCACCAGTGGCTGCAGCGAGAACGCCTCGAGGGGCATCTCCGCCGCGTGCTCGAAGGGGGAGACCTCGTACGCGGCGTCGGGCAGCTCGAGCAGGGGCCCGAAGGTCCCCACCACCACCCCGTAGCCGACGATGACCCATGTCGCCTGGATGGCGCGAGGCAGCACTCCGAACAGCAGGACGGCCACGCTGAGCACGACCAGCACGGCAGGGATGTGATTGAGCCCGGCTGCGGTCAGCTCCCACACGTAGCTGGTGTCGCCGGTGACGATCGCAGCGCCCAGGCCGTTCGCGGCACCGGTGACGCCGCTGAGCACGACGATGCCCCCGACGGTCACGGCGACGTTGGAGCCAAGCCACGTCCATCGGCTGACGGGCGTGGCCAGCACCGGTTCGCCGCGGCCAGTGGTCTCCTCGGAGCGCAGGCTCACCACGGCCAGGATCGCGTACGCGGCGACGAGGTAGGCCATGAACACCGCCATGTAGCTGAGGTAGCCGGCGATCATGTCCTCCGTGCCGCCGAACAGCTCGACGAAGGCCTCGGGCATGTCACCGAGCGCGTCGATCAGCGCGTCGGTGAAAGCGCCGAACACCAGCCCGGTGATCGCCAGGGCCACTGTCCAGCCGATGATGCTGGCGCGTTGCAGCCGCAACGCGAGCCCGAGCGGGGTGCCCAGCGACGGGGCAGCGCGCTGCCGGCCAGGCCGCACGGTGAACAGGCTGGCTCCGACGTCACGGTGGGCTGCCAGAACGTAGCCCACGGTTGCGGCGCCCACCGCCAGGGCGATCGGCAGCAGCAGCGGCCACCAACGGTCCAGCACGAATGGTGCGGTCTGCTGTCCCCAGGCCAGGGGAGACGTCCACGACAGGGCGTTTCCTCCCTCGGCGGCCATGTCCCCACCGGCGCGCAGGACGAACGCCGCCCCGAGTACCGCCCCTGCCATGCCCGAGGCCGCCCGCGAGTACTCGGTCAGCTGCGCGGTGATCGTGGCGACTCCCGCGAAGGCCACCCCGATCGCTGCGATCGCGGCTGCGAACACCGCTGAGCCGGCAGCCCCGAACCCACCCACCGCGACCATCATCACGAACACCGCGGCAGCCGCCGCCAGGTTGGTGACCAGGGCGACGACCAGGACCGCCGTCAGCGCCGCGTGGCGGCCGACGACGTTGGCTCGGACGAGCTCGGCGCGGCCGGTTTGCTCCTCCACCCGGGTGTGGCGGGAGACGAGCAGGATGCTCATCAGCGCGGAAAGCAGCATGAAGTACAGCCCGTAGCCATTGGCCACGAACCCCTCCAGCGTGGGGGTGTCGAACCCGTACCCGGGCCCGGTCAGCATGCGACCGACCGGGTCGTGGAACAGCTGCGTCGCGCCCTGCAAGTCGGCCTCGGTCTCGTAGACCGCGGGAATGGCCGTCGCCAGGTAGAGCATGAACACGGCAAACCCGGCGGTCCAGGCGGGCAGCTTGATCCTGTCTCGGCGCAGCAGGAATCGGACCAGCGTTGCCGTTCCCGTGAACGACGAGCTCGGCGCGGCTGATGATGTGTGCTGCGTCGTCGCGGTCCTTGTCGCGGTCATGGCTGCGCCTCTGCGGAGGTGTCGGTGCGGGCAGCGAGCTCGTCGCCGTAGTGGCGCAGCAGCAGCTGCTCGAGGGTGGGTGGGTGCGCGGTCAATCCACGGACTCCAAGGCTCGCGAGCTCGCGCACCACCGGATCGAGATGCTCACCATCAACCTCGAAGCGGATGCGCCCGTTGGTGGCCTGCAGGTCGTGGACGCCGGGCAGTCCGCTGAGGCGGTCAGCGGGATCAGCGGTCTCGGCGGTCACGGTGGTCCGGGTGAGGTGGCGCAGCTCGGACAGGGTGCCTGCCTCCACGATCGCGCCCTGGCGGATGATGGAGATCCGATCGGCCAGCACCTCCACCTGGGCCAGGACGTGGCTGGACAGCAAGACGGTGCACCCGGCCGCTTTGATCTCGCGGATGCAGTCTTGGAAGACGGCTTCCATGAGTGGGTCCAGGCCGGCGGTTGGCTCGTCGAGCAACAGCAGCTCCACGTCAGAGGCCAGGGCGGAGATCAACGCGACCTTCTGGCGGTTGCCCTTGGAGTAGGTGCGCCCCTTCTTGGAGGGGTCGAGGTCGAACCGCTCGCACAGCTCGTCTCGCCGGGCGTGGTCGAGGTTGCCGCGCAGCCGGGCGAACAAGTCGATGGCCTCGCCGCCGGTCAGGTTGGGCCACAGCTCGACGTCCCCGGGAACGAAGGCCAGCCGTCGGTGCAGGTCGACGGCATCCGACCAGGGGTCGCCCCCGAGCAGGCGCGCATGTCCCCCGTCGGCGCGCAGCAGGCCGAGCAGGATGCGCAACGTGGTGGTCTTGCCCGCACCGTTGGGACCGAGGAAGCCGTGGACTTCCCCGCCTTCGACGTGGAGGTCGAGACCGTCCAGGGCTCGCGTCTTGCCGAAGCTCTTCTGCAGCCCTTGGATTGAGATCGCCGGCGTCTGCTCACTCATCAGGACCTTCTTTCCTCGTCCGGGGCGGCAAGGGCGTCGCGTGCGTGCTGATAGGCCTCGTCGGTGAACAGGCCACGACCGAGGGCTTCCATGGCGATCCGGACATAGCGCGCGCGCTCCTCGGGCGGTCCGATGATGTCCACGCCCAGCAGGCGTTCGGCGTGCCGGTGCAGCGCCAGCAACCCCAGTGACCATAGGGTCAGCACGATCGCGACCTCGCGCGGCTGGTCGATGGGTTTGAGCATCCCCGACTTGACGCCCTCGGCGAGCGCGGCGTCGGCGGCCTCGACGATGCCGTCCACCAACGCCGCGACCTCGGGTGAGCCGTCGGCCAGCGTCCGGGCGAGGTACTCCATGACGGGAGGTCCGTCGCTGTCCGCCCGCATCGCGGCCAGGGGATCCACCTGGGGGCCTGCGCCCATCACCGAGGTCTTGCTCTCCTGGATGGTCGCGACGGCGTATTCGTCGCACGCGGTGCGAAGTCCCTTCTTGGTCCCGAAGTGGTGGAGGATCAAGCCCTGCGAGACCTCAGCCTCCTCGGCGATGGCCTTCAAGCTCGTGCCGTCCACCCCTCGTGCGGCGAAGCACGCGATGGCGGCGTCGCGGATGCGGGCACGGGCGGTGCGGTCGTCATCTCCTGCATTGACTGAGTGCATGGTCAGTAATATAACTGATCACATAGTCAGTCTCAAGGGACGGGTGACTGCCCCAGAAGTGGCCACGAAGGTGCTCAGCGGCTGATGTGACGCGGTGGCGGCGTTGCTCCCGGTCGCCACAGGGGCCAGGTCACCAGCACCGCGACGTAGAAGCCGTAGGTCGCCACCCGGTACACCGCTAGACCGGCCGACGCGACCGCGGCTTGTTCCCCGAGACCGGTCAGGACGACGACCAGCGCGACGTCCATGGTGCCCAGACCTCCCGGAGAGATTGGCAGGCCGGTCAGCAGGTAGCCGATGGCGAAGGCGGCCAGGACTTCTGCTGCCCCGACCTCCATCCCCGCGCCACGCGCGGCGATCCGCATGCCGACGTAGACCAGCGCCGCCTGGGACAGGTGGTGCGCCAGGTACCACAGCGCCATCCCCACAGGGCGCCGGCGCAGTGCCTGCGCCGTGGATGCTTGCAACGCCACGGCCTGCTCGGGCAGGTCGGTGGGCGCTGATCGACCCAGCCGGCGGGCCACGGCCGCCACGGGGCGCTCGACCCAGCGGGCGGTTCGGCGTCCCACCGACGGCCGGGTCAGGACCCACAGGCCGCCGGCGACGACCCCGACACCGCCCACGCCGAGCGCCCCCACCTCCCAGCTGCGAGCCAGCGGGGAGGCGCCCCCGACGGCGACCGCGAGCACGCCGACCAGCGGCAGCAACAGCTTGGTGACGGAGTTCCACACCCCGGTCACCGCGATGGCATGGGTGATGGCCTCGCCTCGCAGACCCAGCCGGCGCAGCATGGTCGCTGTCACACCGGTTCCCGCGACCCAGCCCGCGGGCACGAGTCGGCTGATTCCGCCGGTCACCGCCCGGACGCGGATCGCGGCGGGCAGCGTCACCTCGGGTGCCGCGGTGGTGATCGTCAACCCGTGGGTCACGAGGTACGCGGCCAAGAGGCCACCCACGATCAGGACGTCGAGGAGGTCGAGGTGATCGAGCAGCAAGCGGCCAGCGTCGTCGAGGTTGCCGACCTCTGGCAGGACGACGAGCAACAGCCACGCGACGATGGCTGCGCTCGCCACGTAGCCGAGGTGGCGCGCCCTTAGTATGCGGCGGACGCCATCACCTCCTGCCTCGGCGGGATCCTCGCTGGCACGCTGGCGGGTGGACATCGGTGGGACTCGATGTCCTGCGGGATACCCGCGTGCTTGCTGGAGATGCCTGGGGCTGTCGCGCGGCGGCGGCCGGTGGCGACGCGTCTACTCGCAAGATCGGCGTGGGTCGTGGTCCGTCACCCGGTCACGTGAACGCGTCATGGCCGGTGATCGCCCGGCCCAGGACCAGGGTGTGGACGTCGGCGGTGCCTTCGTAGGTCACCACCGACTCCAGGTTGTTCATGTGGCGGATCACGGGGTACTCGAGGGTGATCCCGTTGGCGCCGAGTACCTGCCTGGCCGTCCGCGCGACCTCGAGCGCATCGTCGACGTTGTGCAGCTTGCCGAGGCTAACCTGCTCGTGGCGCAACGTGCCGGCATCCTTCAGGCGCCCGAGCTGGAGCGCGACGAGCGCCGAGCGCTGCACGCGTAGGAGCATGTCGACGAGCTTGCGTTGCTGGAGCTGGAAGCCGGCGATCGGGCGGCCGAACTGCTCGCGGGTCGTGGCGTAGGTCAGCGCGGATTCGTAACACGCTCGCGCGGCACCGACCGCGCCGAAGACGATGCCGAAACGTGCTTCGTTGAGGCATCGCAGCGGTCCGCCAAGGCCTTCCGCGCCCGGCAGTTGGGCCTCGGCGGGGACGCGGACTCCGTCGAGGACCAGTTCGCTGGTGACTGAGGCTCGCAGGGACAGCTTGTGGCGGATCGGCGACGCAGCGAAGCCGTCAGCACTCGTGGGGACCAGAAAGCCCCGGATGCCGGAGCCGTCGCCGGGCTCGGCCGTCTGCGCCCAGATCACCGCGACGTCGGCGATCGACCCGTTGGTGATCCACATCTTGGTGCCGTCGAGCACCCAGTCGCTGCCGTCCTTGCGCGCCCTGGTCCGCAGGCTCGCCGGGTCGCTGCCGGCGTCGGCTTCGGTCAGCCCGAAGCAGCCGATGGCCTCGCCGGCTGCCATCGGTGGCAGCCACTCCTGCTTCTGGGTCTCCGAGCCGAAGCGGTGGATGGCGTACATCGCCAGGGAGCCCTGCACCGACACGAAGCTGCGAAACCCCGAGTCACCGGCCTCGAGCTCCTGGCACGCCAGGCCGTAGGCGGTGGCCGACGCCCCTGCGCAGCCGTAGCCGTCGAGGTGCATGCCGAGCAACCCCAGCGAACCGAGCTCCTTGACGAGCTCGACCGGGAAGTGGCCGTCGTCGAACCACCGGCCGACGTCGGGCAGCACCCGGTCGGTGACGAACCGACGCACGCTGTCGCGCATCATGCGCTCGGTGTCGTCGAGGGATGCTTCGAGGCTGAGCGGGTCGTGCGCGTCGAGTGCAGGTGGCATGGGGCGGCTCCTGTGCGCCTCCGGCTGTGCGCATGCTAGCCCAATCAGACCAGCGCAGGGCTCGACGGGGGCGTGCTGGGCGCTACGCTGCTGCGGCGATGGGGGCAGACGAGGCCGAGGTCACAGTAGGCGGTCGCAGCGTGCGGATCACGCGTCCTGGCAAGGTGCTCTTCGCCGAGCAGGGTTGGACCAAACAGGATCTGATCGACCACTATCTGCGATGCGCCGACGGTGCGTTGCGCGGGGTGGCGCAGCGGCCCTGCGTGCTGAAGCGCTGGCGTGACGGCACCGCCGGCAAGCCGTTTTACCAGAAGCGGGCGCCCAAGAGCCCCGGCCGCAGCTACGCCGAGGTCACGTTCCCCTCCGGACGCCGCGCAGCCCTGGTCGTGCCGGTACACGCGGCCGACCTGGTGTGGATGGCGCATCTGGGCTGTCTCGACCTCAACCCGTGGCCGGTGCGGTCAACCGACCTCGACCGTCCCGACGAGCTGCGGGTGGACTTGGACCCGGGTCCCGACGTGGGGTTCGAAAGCGTCCGGGCGGTGACGCGCCTGGTCTTCGAGGTGCTCGAGGAGCACGACCTCGTCGGGTGGCCGAAGACCTCTGGGTCCCGGGGGATGCACGTCCTCGTGCGCATCGCACCCGAGTGGACCTTCACCGCGGTGCGCCGGGCCGCGCTTGCCCTCGCACGCGCCGTCGAGCGACGCGCGCCGGCGTTGTCCACGACGGCGTGGTGGAAGGAGGAGCGCCACGGGGTCTTCATCGACTACAACCA
>SLAO01000024.1 GCA_007126835.1 Nitriliruptorales bacterium
CACGCTGACCGAGCTGTCGCCGGCGGCGGCTGGTCGTGCCCGCCGGGGCGCTGGCACGCATGACGCCGGGGTCGGGGAGGCCTTCGCGCTCGCGGCGTCGCTGGCCCGCCTGCCGACACGGGTGCGCGTGCTGGGCATCGAGGCAGGCTCGACCCAGCTGGGTCAGCAGCGGCTCACGCCCGCCGTTGAGCACGCCGTCGAGACGGTGGTCGCGCGGCTGCGCGACGGCGACCGCTGAACTGGGGCACGCAGTCCCGGCCGCTCCCGGCGCCCGCTGGACGGATCGCTCCCCGGCGCCCCTGGGGGCAGGGCCGGCGAGTTGCCCGCTGTTTCAGGCGGCGAGCTCCTCGACGGCCTTGTACGCCTCAGCGGCGTAGATCGTCCCGGGGCCCCCGCTCATCATGATGGCCACACCGATGGTCTCCATGAGCTCCTCACGGGTGGCTCCGGCGCGCGAGGCCGCATGCACGTGGCTGGCGATGCAGCCCTCACATCGGGCGCCGATGCCGATGCCGACCGCCATGAGCTCCTTGGTCTTGACGTCCAGCGCCCCTTCGGCCATCGCGGCCTTGTGCAACGCTCCGAAGCCGGCCATCACATCGGGGATCTCCTCCCGAAGCGCGCGGAACGTCTTGCCGAGCTGCCTGCGGTAATCCTGATAGCCGTCGACGGGCACAAGGTCCTCCTCGTTGGTCTGCGCCGGACGCGCAGCGATCTCTTGCACCACGATGGTGGCATGCCCCCGGGGGTATGGGCCGGACCGACCAGCACCATGCGCAGGGCCGAAGGTCCCGGCCGCAGCGCCGGACCATCCAGGCCGAGGACGGGATGGCTGACCGGTCAGTTCGAGGAAGGGTCCTCCGTGATGGTGGTGAACACGCCTCCCTGACGCAGCAGTACGTTGCGCCACAGCCCGCGGGGATCGGTGGTCAGCACATCCTCGGTCTCGCACCCCACCACGAACCAGCTGCCGGACTCGAGCTCTTCTTCCAGCTGCCCCGCGCCCCATCCGGCATAGCCCGTGAACAGCCGCACGGCGCTGACCTCGGGCTGGGATTCGGGCGGCGTTTCCAGGTCGATGACCCCGAGCTCGTCAGTGATGGGCTGTGCCGGGTGCCGGGAGCGGCCGACGGCGATGACGGCTTCATCGGATTGCACAGGCCCGCCGGTGAACAGCACCGCTGGCTCGCTGGCGAGGTCGTGCCAAGCCGGGAGCAGCGCCCCGACCTCCACCCCCCGCGGCCGGTTGAGCACGACGCCGAGCGCGCCTTGCTCTGCATGCTCGAGCAGCAGCACCACCGCGTGCGCGAAGTTGGGGTCGTCGAGCTCGGGTGCGGCGACGACCAGCCGTCCCGGCAGCGGTCCGTCATCTCTCAAAGGCATCGCCGCCGCAGCCTACGTCAGCGCAGGGGCAAGAGTCACGCGGCGCGGACTGGCCTGGAGGGCTCTACGATCTCCGCGTGGCCAGCGACGACGGACCCGCAACCTCCCAGCCGAGCGACGACCCGAGCGACGACCCGGGGCACGATCCACGCCTCGAGCGCGTCGAGGAGCGCCTGGCCATCCCGGTGGTCGTGGCCGCGGTCGCGTCGATCCCAGCGGTGTTCCTGACGATGCTCGAAGGGCTCCCCGCCCAAGCCGGCGTGGTTTTGAACTGGGCTTCGCTGGCGGTGCTGACAGCCGAGTCGGTGGTGCTGTTCTGGCTTGCCGGCGACCGGCGGGCATGGCTGCGCGACAACGCTTTCCTCGTCGCGGTCACCGTGGTGGCGCTGCTCGCGGTGGTCTTCGCGGTCGGGCCCTTGCAGCTGTTGCGGCTCGTCCGCTTCGTCGGGGCGATCCGCCTGATCCGCGTCAACCGCATCATCAAGGCGGGCCGGGTGCTTCGGGAGCGCGCCGGGCTCGAGGGGCGGCTGCGCAACGCGGTAGCAATCGGGGTGACGCTGATCGCCGCGGCGTTCGTCGCCGTGACCCTGACCGACCCGACCTCTACGAGCCGGCAGGCCCTCGACACGGTCCGCGACCGGTTCGGCATCGTGCCGATCCTGTTGGCGGGGGCGATCCTGGCCGTCGCCACGTTCGTGGCCATGCGTGCCCGGCACAGCGACTAGCACCCGTCACAGGATGCGTCGTCACAGGATGCGCAAGGCCCGGAGCCGGTTGAGCGCCCCAGCCACGTCGAGCCGGCGCGGCGCCACGAAATCGACGTGGCGGCCGTCATCGAGCCCGTCGGGGCCGGCACGAGCGAGCAGAACATCGAGGCGGTCGAGCACCTGGGCGATGGTCGCCTCACCGTCGATGTGGCCATCGGCAGCCAGCCGGCGTAGTGCCGCGCCGATGCCGACCACCTCGCTTTGCTCACCGAGCTGAGACAGCGCGCTGAGGTCCACCGATTCCCGGCCATACCGCAGCTCACCGGTGCCTCGTGCTCCGATCTTGGCCTTCCCGCCCGGCCTCACGCTCGCCGGGTCCGGGACGCGCTCGCCGATGGCGGGGAACACGACGCGCTCTGTCGTTCGTCCCCCACGCCGAGCGGCGATCGCGTGAGCGGCGGCGGTGACCTCCCTGGGCACGAACGCGTCGACGTGCACGACGCGGTCGGCGACCGCGAAGAAGTCGCCCGACCCGCCGGCGACCAGCACCGTCGACACGCCGTGGGTGCGGTGCAACGCCCGGACGAGGTCGACAAACGGGATGAGCGGCTCACGGTCTGATGCCACCAGCTCGGCCATGGCCTCGTCACGCACCATGAGGTTCGTCGCCGAGGTGTCCTCGTCGATGAGCAGCACGTCGGCTCCGGCCTCCACCGATTCGACGATCGCGGCCGCCTGCGAGGTCGAGCCCGAGGCATCGTCGGTCGAAAGGTCCGACGGCTCGTCGCCGGTGGGAAGCTGCCCGACGAACGCCGACACGTCGGTGCGGCAGATCCGCCGTCCGTCCTCGGCGCGCACCGCCGCAGTGCGGGGCCGGGTCACCACCTGCTCTCGACCGTCATCAGGCACATGGTCCCACACGCCGTCCGCCAGGGCGTCGAGCAGCGTGGACTTGCCGTGGAACCCCCCGCCGACGATCAGGTCGACGCCCTCGGGCAAGCCCATGCCTCGCACCGTCCCGGCGTGCGGTGCCTCGAGCTGTACCGCAAGCTCGGGGGGAGCAGCGAACGCCACCACCTGGCTCCCGGCCATCGGACGGTCGTCGACCCCGCTGGAGCGGGGAAGCACTGCCCCGTCGGCAACGAAGGCCACGAGCCCCCGCGCGCCGAGCTGGTCCCGCAGCGCGCCGGCGTCCTCGACGACGTCGGCCGCCCGTCTGGCCCCGACCCGGTCGGTCGACGACCAGCGCAGCGTGTCGGCGACCGCTGCGGGGAGGGTCTCCGCCAAGTGCTCGGCTGCGGCCCGGCCCTTGATGCGACGGCCGCGAGCCGGCAGCGCGACGCCGAGGCGCACCCGCACGCCACCGGCGTCGACGCGGCACGCCGACCGGTCGAGCACCCGCTGCCCGCCGACGTCGAGGCGGAACGTCTCGCGGCCCAGCGCCTCGGCGAACCCGCGCAACAGATGATCGGCCAACGCGCGTCGCCGCGGCTCGCTTGCGAGCATGTCTTGTGGAAGCCCGGCCTCCTCGGCTGGCACGACCACCTCCACCCGGCTGGGTGGCGCGTAGGGGTCGGCCTGCACCCGCGCGATGTCGAGCCTGGCCAGCCCGAGGTCCCAGACGGTGTCTCGCAGCCGCTTGTAGGCTCCGTAGCCACTTCCGTCCATGGCGGTCAGCCGCGCGTGCAGCGTGCGGCGGTCGCCATCAACAGCCGCTCGGCTGGTCATCGGTCACAGCCTCCGCAGCCAGCGGTCGGCCTGGTCGATCCGGGCGCGCAACTGGGCCGCGGTGGCGTCGGAGACCCGCCGCAGTCCCGCCAGCTTGTTCAGCTCGGAGTTGACCCGTCGGTGCGACAGCCCCGTCAACCGCGCGAGCTCGGAGGCTTTGGCAGCGTTCTGGTCACGCAGGGCGCGCTTGTGGTCCCCCCGTGCGACGCCGCCGGCGGCGTCTTCAGCCTGCTGTCCGCGCGGCGGAGGGAACAAGTCGACGAGCAGCGACGGATCATCGGGACCGCCAGGCGGCGGTGCGGCGTCGGGCGCCGGGGTGACCGGGCCCGCCTCGTCGAGAGCCACTGCGGAGATCGGCGCGAACAGCGAGAGCTGTCCTTCGTCGCCCACCGCCAGCCCCTGCTCGGCAGGTTCTTCGTACACGTCCTCTTCCTGGGCCTCGCGCTCGTCCGGCTCAGCCCGGACCAGTCGGTGCCGGCGCTCGTCGGCGATCTCGGCAGCGAACGTGCGCAGACGGACGTCATCGGGGATGAACAGGTGAGCTCGCTGGTCGGTGATCCCGGGCTGGTAACGCACGAGGCGACCCACCGCCTGCCGGAAGAACAGCTCGGTGACCGTGGTCGTGGCGAACACCCCGACGCGCAACCGGGGGATGTCGACGCCCTCGCTGACCATCCGGACGGCGACGATCCACGGGGTGCGGTCTGCGGCGAACCGCGTGATCCGCGCGGGCGCGAGGGGGTCCTCGGACACCGCGACGGCGGGGCTGACACCGACCCGGTCGCGCAACAGGCTCGCGATGGCGTGGGCATGCTCCTGATCGGCGGCGATCACCAAGCCACCCGCAGCGGGGTCGGTCCGCCGGATCTCGGTCAGGGTCGCGTGCGCCCTGCTCAGCACCGCCGGGAGCCAGTCCCCATCGACCGACAGGGCCGTGCGAAGCCGCTGTCCCGCCCGGACCCGGTCGAGCGGGTCGGAGAAGGTATGGCCGTGCCGGGTGCCGTCCGGGGCGGTCCACTCCATCTGGCCGTCCACCCGGGGGAAGAACACGGGGCGGACCACCCCTCCTTCGGCGAGGGCGTCGCCGTAGCCGTACACGAAGTCGGGGCTGGCCTCGTCGGCGTCGTAGCGCACGAACGGGATGGCGTGGGTGTCGGACCGAAACGGCGTCCCCGACAGGGCCAGGCGGCGGGCAGCCGTGTCGAACGCCAGTCGCAGCGCGTCACCCCACGCCCGTTCCTCGCCAGCGTGGTGCAACTCGTCGAAGACCGCGAACGACCCGTGGGCCAGCCTGCCCACCGAAGTCGGATCGGCGGCGACTTGCTGGTAGGTCACCACCGCGCCGTGCATGTCAGCCGGCAGGCCGCCGTCCCGTCCCGCCCAGGACGGCTCGAGATGCAACCCGAGGTCCCCCGCCGCGCGTGCCCACTGGCTTTTCAGCGCCTGCGTCGGCGCGACGACCAGCACCCGCCGATCCGGGGCCTCCTGGAGCGCCGTGATCGCTGCGGTCAGGGCGAACGTGGTCTTGCCCGCTCCCGGCGTGGCGACGGCAAGAAAATCGGGATCAGCTCGCTCGGCCAGCAACGACAGCGCGCGCTTCTGCCATGGTCGGAGACGGACGGAGTGACGCATGGCCTCCCGGAAGATGACGGACGCTTGGTTGCCTCGGCAGCGGACGAGGCGGGCCAGCGTGACATCCTGCCACGAGCAACGCCCCGCGGCCCGCATCCTGACAAGGAGGTCACGTCGCCGGCATCCGAGCGTCGCCAGCGGGCGCGAGATACAGCTGATGCCCGAGGGTGACGCAGCGCTGCGCCTGCGCCGCCAGACCCGCCGGTGACGCTTGCAGCGCATCGCGCGCTGATACCGACAAGGCCAGTGCCTGGTTGATCCAGCTCTCCGACGGACCGGGCCGCAGCTCGGCGTCCCACACCACCACCCCGTCCTGGATGTCGAACGGGAGCACAAGCGTTTCGATCGCCGGCTCACTCATCGTCCCGTCGGCCAGGTGGATGCACACGACCCGCTGGCGGAGGTCGCCGGTTCCTGGCACCACCGGCACGACCGGATCGTCGAACGACCACGCGCGCCCGCCAAGCGACAACGCCAGGCGGTCCGCGCCCAGTGGCATGGCGAGCGCCAGCAGCTCGATCATCGGATCGACGTATGCCCCACGGTCAAACGGGCGGAGGAAGGCGGCGAACAGCGGCTCATCGCCGCTGCACGCGACCAGGCAGGGGGTCACCTCCCCGGTGGCGCACAGGTCCCGTTCGGCCTCCGCGGTCAGGAACGCCTCGACGTCTTGCCACCTCTGCATCTCGAGTCCTCTCCGCCGTGTGCCCCGTCGAGCGCATCGTGGACCGCCGGCGAGCGCCGGACCGTCGATCGCCGGTGCGCCTGTGGACAACCGCCCACAGCGTGGGTCCGGGCGGAGGCGTCAGGCACCGGTTCGCGGGGTAGGCAGCGGGACGGACATCATCAACGCGGGAGGTGCAAGGTGGCGCTGAACATCAAGGATCTAGCGATCACGAGCCCGGCGTTCGGGTTCGGAGAACCAATCCCCACCCGCCACACCGGAGAGGGCGAGGACGTCTCGCCAGAGCTGCGGTGGACCGGCGTCCCGGAGGGCACCCGTCAACTGGCGGTGATCTGCCACGACCCGGACGCACCATTGCCCCACGGCTTCACCCACTGGGTGGTCTACGGCATCCCCCCGTCAGCGACGGGCATCCCCGAAGGCGGCGGAGGCGAGTTCTCCGAAGGGCGCACCGACTTCGGCCAGACCGGGTACGGAGGCCCCGCGCCGCCACCGGGTCACGGCACGCACCACTACTACTTCTTCATCTACGCGCTGGATTCGGAGATCACCGACGGCCCGGGGCTGACCCGGCTCGAGCTTCTCGACCGGGTCTCGGACCATCTGATCGAGATGAACCGGCTCGTGGGGACCTACTACCGCTAGGACTCCCGCACGAGGTCCGGGATGACCTCGGCGCCGCGCAGGGTGGTCAGCGCTTCCGACGGCACGACCAGCTTCAGCCGCCGGCTGCCGCCGCCGATGACGACCTGCTCGGCCTCGAGCAACCCCGCATCGACGTACAGCGGCATGTCGGTGGGAAGGGCCAAGGGCGTGACCCCGTCGGGCTGCATGCCGGTGAGCTCCACTGTGGTCTCGGGTGACGCGAACGAGGCGCGGCGCACTCCGAGGAGCTTGCGGACCCGCCGGTTGACGTCGAGTTGACGCGTCGCCCGTACCACGCAGGCGCAGTGCACCGGCGGCTGCGTCCGTGACGCGACCACGATGCAGTTGCCCGACTGGCTGGGCTCGTACCCGTACGCTGCGCAGAAGTCGGCGGTGGCCGCGAGCGACGGGTCGATCCAGACCACCTGGTAGGCGACGCCCAACGCGGCCGCGGCCGCGAGGACGCGAGCTTCGACCTGCGCGTCGTCGATCCGTGGCTCCACCTTCGCCCTTTCCGCTCGATGTGCGCGTGCCGGGTGACCGCGTCACACGAACTCAAAGAACGCGGTGTCGACCTCCCCCGTCAACCGGCGATGCAGTCGCGCGGCGTTGGCGTCGGTGAGGGCGCCGACATGATCGGCGATCATGCGTAGCGTCTCAACGGCGGCACCATCTTCGGCCGCATCCGCGAGGTCTTGGAGCCGGCGCTGGGTGTCCCGGGGGAACACGCCCAGGTTCGCGGCCGGACCGGCGACCGCCTCGGCGTAGATGCGGTACAGGTCATCGACGATGCGGCGCTGCCCACGCTGGTAGGTCGCCATCCGCGGATGGTCGATCACGTAGATCCAGATCATGTCGCGCAGCACGTCGTTGCGCATCCGCAACCACCGCGGGATCGCGAGATCGTTGTAGTGGCGTCGCGGTGGCGCGTCGGGCTCCGCCAGCGACACGTTGCGGGTGAACAGCTCGAACAACCGCTTGCGCATGATCCGCATCGCCTGCTGTGCCTCGACGGTGCCGTCGAACTCGGCACCCAGGGCCGAGAAGCGCGCGAACGGCCCGTCGCCCTGGGCGAAGAGGGCCTCGACGGTCTCGGACAGCTCGTCGGGCGTGGGTCGCTGGGTGTCGCTACCCTCCGGCGAGGCCAGCTTCCCGCGCCGGCGTGCCCGCTCGACGAGCTCGTCGACGAGCCGATGCCGCGCGTTGTGCGACTGCGTCAGCATCCCCAGCGGGATGAACCCCGCGAGGTACCAGTCCTCAAGGTCGTGGACGGCGTAGGCGACGTCGTCGGCCCAGTCCATCACCTGCGCCTCGAAGCTTCGGGCGTAGCGGCGCTCGGTCGGGACCGGGGCGCGCATCCACGCGGCCTCGCCGGCCTCGGTTGGGTAGAAGCACCACTTGTCGCTGTCGAGCTCCCCGCGCTGCCAGGGGTACTTGGTGGCGGCGTCGAGCGTTCCGCGGGTCAGGTTCAACCCGGGAAAGGCTCCGCTGCCGGCCAGGACGGTCGTGACCAGGCGGAAGTTCTGCGCGTTGCCCTCGTAGCCTCCGACCTCGCCTGGGGCCACGCCCCATTCTTGCGCGACCGCGTCCACGGCGGCCGACAGGGACTCCTCGCCGACGTGGCCGAACGGCGGGTGCCCGAAGTCATGCAGGATCGCGGCGGCTTCGCAGCAGTCGGGGTGTGCGCCGAGGCGCTCGGCCAGACGGCGGGCGAGCTGGGCAACCTCGATGGTGTGCGTCAGCCGCGTGCGCAGGAAGTCGGCCTCGCCCGGCGCGACGACCTGCGTCTTGCCCTGGAGGGTGCGAAACGCGGTCGCGTGCACCAGCCGGTCGTAGTCGCGAGCGAACGGCTGTCGATAGTCCGGCGGGTCGTCCCTGTCGGGGTTGCGCTCCAGGTCGGGCGGGGCATAGCCGAGGTCACGAGGGTCTGTCATCACCCGTGCAGCCTAGTGCTCTGCCGCCAACGGTCCAGGAGCCGCGAGGGTGCAGCGAGCGACAGCGAGCGGGGCGAGGGCCCGCCGACGGCGACGTTGCGATTGCGACGTCCCTGTACGTCGAAATCGCAACGTCGCCCGATCAACCGGTGTTCTGCAGCCCCGCGGCGATGCCGTTGACGGTCAGACGCACCACCTCGCTGGCCTCCTGGGCACCGCTGCCGGCCCGCAGCTCGGCCAAGAAGCGTGCCTGCAGAAACGACAGGGCGTCGACGTAAGGATCGCGCAGCTCCACGGCCCGACGCAGCAGCTCGCGCTCGCCGAGCAGCGGGCCACCGGTCACCTCCCGGACCATCCGCTCGGATCGGATGTACTCGTCGATGATCGCGCCGGCGAGGTCGTCGCGTTGTCCCAGCTCGAGGTAGCGCTCGCCCACCAGCATGTCCGCCTTGACCAGGCTTAGCTCCGCGCTCTCGATCACCGTGGCGAAGAACGGCCACTCGTCGCGCATCGTCCGCAGCTCGTCGATGCCGCGTTCGTCGGCCACCTGCTCCAAGGCGGTGCCCAGCCCGTACCAGCCAGGCAGGTTCACCCGGTTCTGGGCCCAGGCGAAGACCCAGGGGATCGCCCGCAGTGACGCCAGCCCGTCCTGCGATCCGCGCCGGGACGGCCGCGACCCCAACCGCAGCTCCGAGAGCTCGGCCACCGGGGTGACCTGCTCGAAGAAGTCGGTGAAGCCCTCGGCGTCCACCAGGTCGCGGTAGTGCTGCCGGGCGACCTCGCCGAGTTGCTCGGCCACCGGCAGGTAGCGCTCCTCCTTGGCCACCGCGTCGGCCTCCACCCCAGGCCGGGACGAGTGCACCACCGCGTGGGCCAGCTGCTCGACGTGACGGCGGGCCAGGGCCTGGTTGCGGTAGCGGTTCAAGATCACCTCGCCCTGCTCAGTGACCTTCAACCGGCCGGTCAGTGACCCCGGCGCCTGGCTGCGCACCGCTCGCCCGGCGGGACCGCCGCCGCGCGCCAGCGCGCCTCCACGCCCGTGGAACAGCGTCAGCTCCACCCCGCGTTCGTCAGCCCATGCCGCCAGCCGGCCCTGCGCGATGTACAGGTCGACGTTGGCGGCCAGGAACCCCACGTCCTTGGCAGAGTCGGAGTACCCGAGCATCACCTCGACGCGGCGCCCGTCGCCTTCCAGGCGGGCGGCCTCCCCGGGCTGGTCGAGTACGTCGTTCAGCACGTCGATCGCACCGGCGATGTCCTGGCCGGTCTCGAACAGCGGCACGACGTCGAGGGTCAACCCGTCGGGCACCGCCAGACGGGCCAGGGCCCGCACCGCCAGCACGTCGGCGGCCGACGTGGTGAAGCTGACCACGTACCGCCGGCAGGCATCGACTCCGAAGCGTCGCTGCAGCTCGCCCATGGACCGCAGCGTGGCCAGCACCTCCTGGGTGGAAGCCGAAGGTTCGGCGATTTCCTCGGGCCACCCGGCGGTGGCCAGGGCGTCCAGCGCCGCCGGGTCCTGCTTCGCCCAGGGCGCCAGCTCAGCCAGCGCCCGCGTGTGGACGTCGGCGTGCTGGCGCACCTCCAGCGCGGCGAAGTGGAACCCGAAGGTCTCGACCTGCCAGAGCAGGTGCTGCAGCTCGCCGTAGGCCAGCCGGGACGCTCCCCCAGCGGCGAGGGAGCGCTGGAGGGCGGCGATGTCATCGATCAGATCCTCGGGGGCCCGGTACCCGCCCTCCCCGCGCCGGGTGGCCAAGATCCGCTCGGCCACCAGGACCAACATCCGCCGGTGGGGCTCCCCGGGCATCCGGGTGCGCGCAGCCTCGGCCGCCGCGGGAAACTCCGCGGCCAGCTCGTCGAACCGTTGCTCGATCTCACCCGACGGGGGGGTCGAGGTGTCCGAGGCGCTGAGCATCCGGCTGATGCGTCGGGCTGCGTTCTCCAGGCCTCGCAGCACGTGGTCGGCGTGGATGTCGAGTACCTGGCGCGTGACGTCCGCGGTGACGCGCGGGTTGCCGTCACGGTCGCCGCCCACCCAGCTGCCCCAGCGCAGGAACGGCCGGAACGCTGGCGGGCGCGCACCGACGTCGTCAGGTGACAACGCCGCGTCGAGATCGCGGTAGATGCGCGGCAGCACGGTGAACAAGGAGGTGTCGAAGACCGCCATGAGCCGGCGCACCTCGTCGAGGGGCGACGGGCGCTCCCGGCGCAGTTGCTCGGTGCGCCACAGGATCGCCACCTCTTCGCGCAGGCGCCGGCGGATGTCGCCGGCGGCCGCCGTCGCGCTGACGTGGTCCGACAGCCGCGCGAGCTCACCGGCGATGCGCTGCAGCCCGTCGAGCACCGAACGTCGCCGTGCTTCCGTGGGGTGCGCGGTCAGCACCGGGTGCAACTCGAGCCGCTCGAGCAGGCCGTGCAAGGCGGGCCGGCCGATCTCGGCGTCCAGCTCGGCGACGAGGGCGCCCAGCGATTCGTGGACGACCTCCTCGCGCGCTCCCTCGGCGGCTAGCACCCCGACCCGGTAGTGCTCCTCGGCGAGGTTGGTCAACTGGAACCACAGGGTGAACGCGCGAGCGACCGCCTCGGCGCGGACGGGTGGCAGCTCGGCCACGATCGTCTCGACGTCGGACCGGCGCTCCTCGGTGGGGTCACGCCGCAGGTCGATGCAGGCCCGGCGGAGCCGCTCGACGTCGGCGAGCAGCTCCTGTCCCCCCGCCTCGCTGATGACCTCGCCGAGCACGTCGCCGAGCAGACGAACCACGCGCCGCAGCGGCGCCGGGACCTGTTCGGGGTCCCGACGGACGGCCTGGGCGTAGGGGATGCGGTCCATTGGCTGGATGGTAGGCCAACGAGCCGCTGCTCATGCATCGAACGCCGGCAGGACCCGCGCGAGGACGGCGTCGACATCCAGCCCGGGCGGCAACGCTCCGAACGCGTGTCCGCCCTCACCCGACAGCCGCGTGGCGCAGAACGCGTCAGCGACGGCCGGATCCCCGCCGCGGACGAGGAGCGCACCCTGCAGGGCGAGGGCAGCCCGCTCGACCGTGCGCCTGGCTGTGGCCTCGTCCAACGTGCCCAGGTCCTTGCGGACTGCGACCACGGCGCGGTCGAGGTGCTCGTCGGCGCCGGCGGCCGCCTCCACCTCCGCCAGCAGCGCCTCGACCCCGTCGGGACTGCGGCGCATCGCCCGCAGGACGTCGAGGCACTGGACGTTGCCCGATCCCTCCCAGATGCCGTTGAGCGGGCTTTGGCGGAACAGGCGCGGCATGCCCGACTCCTCCACGTAGCCAGCGCCTCCCAGGCACTCGAGGGCTTCAGCCGCGTGCGCCGGGGCACGCTTGCACAGCCAGTACTTCGCGATCGGCGTGCCCAATCGCACGATGCCGGTCTCGTGCTGGCTGCCGGCTGCCTGGTCGAACGCACGAGCCAGGCGCAGCGCCAAGGCCGTGGCCGCCTCGCTCTCGAGCGCGAGGTCGGCCAGGACGGTGCGCATCAGCGGCTGCTCGGCGAGGTGGCGACCGAACGCCTGACGGTGGACGGCGTGGTGAGCGGCTTCGGCGAGCCCGTGACGCATCCCACCTGCCGCTCCGACCGCGCAGTCGAGCCTGGTGTGCCCGACCATCTCGATGATGGTTGCCACGCCCCGGCCCTCCTCACCAACCATCCAGCCGACGGTGTCGTCGAACTCAACTTCGGCCGAGGCGTTCGAGCGGTCCCCGAGCTTGTCCTTCAGCCGCTGCAGGTAGAAGGGGTTACGGGTTCCGTCGGGCAGCCATCGGGGCACGAGGAAGCAGGACAGACCACCGGGGGCGTGCGCGAGGGCGAGGAACGCATCGCTCATCGGTGCGGAGCAGAACCACTTGTGCCCGGTCAGGCGATGCTCGCCGCCGGGGCCACCCGCGCCGGCCGGTTCGGCCCTCGTGGTGTTGGCCCGGACGTCGCTGCCGCCCTGCTTCTCGGTCATGGCCATCCCGAACGTGGCACCCGCCTTGTCGTGCGCGGGCCGGAACGTCGGGTCATAGGTGCGCCCGACCACGCGCGGGACCCACTGCTCCGCGATGTCGGGTTGCGCCCGCAGGCTCGGAACCACCGCGTAGGTCATCGACATCGGGCAGAAGTGGCCAGCGTCCACCCGGGTCCAGATCATGGCCTTGGCCGCGCGGGCGACGTGGGAGCCCGCCGGCGCGTCGCCCGCCCACGGCGCCGCGGCGAGGCCGTTGGACACCGACACGGCGGTGAGCTCGTGGTAGGCCGGGTGGTACCGAACCTCGTCGACGCGGTGCCCGAAACGGTCGTGGGTGACCAGCTCCGGAGGGTAGGCGTTGGCCTGTCGGCCGCGCTCAATCCACGCGGGGTCACCGGCTAGCTGACCCAGGGCGGACAGCTCCTCCGACGCCCACCCGGCTCCTTCCCGGACCACCGCCTCGACCAGCGCGACGTCCTCGGCGTAGCAGTTGTGTCCTTCACGCGCGGGCGGTTGGTTGCGCACCTCATGCGTCAGCACGGCAGCCTCCTTGTCTGACTCAGCGCGCAGGCAGGGCACGCAAGCACGTCGAGACCAGCTCGTCGGTGACCTCGTCCGCGCGTTCGTGGGCGCGAGCCACCGACAGGGGACCGACGAGCGCCTCGGCCATCGCGCCGACGAGCGCCGCGGCCACGAGCGTGCTGTCATGGGGCTCGAGCTCCCCGGCGGCGACGCCGTCATCGAGCGCCGACACGATGGCGTCGCGGTGGAGCCGGCGGTGCGCGATGCGCTCGGCTTCCACCGCTGGGGCGCACGGGTCGGCCAGCAGCGCCGACGCCAGCCGGGGGCGGCGCAGCGCACGAGCGGCGAACAACCGCAGCCCCTCAGCGATGCGGGCGACCGCCGGCCCCTCGCTGCGGGCAACCTCGGCGACGAGGTGGGCCTCCCCCCCGGCGGTGCGCCGGAAGGTCTCTACGCACAGCGCGTCCTTGTCATCGACGTAGCGGTACACGGTGCCGGTCGCGATTCCGGCGTGGTCGGCGACCGCAGCGATGGTTACCGCCGGCCACCCGCCGGCGTCGAGCAACTCGACGGTCGCATCGAGGATGCGCTCCCGCGTAGCTGCCTGCCGAGCTTGCACTGCCGGAGTGCGCCGGTACGCCATGCAAGGATTGAACCACAGTTCACTTCTTGTGTGCAACGCGCCCGACAGGCGCTAGGCAGCCACGCCGGCGTGGCCCGGCGGGCTCATCCACCGCACGTTGGCCCCGAGCAGGAAGCTCAGCTCCCCGGGGTCGAGCACCCACGATCCCTCGTCCTGGGGCAGATGGATCTCACAGACGGGGCGTACGGGCAGGAAGCCCTCGGGGATGCGGACCGTCGGGCGACCCAGACCGGTCATGCGGCGGGGCACAAAGGTCGCGCTGGCGGCCAGCGCGACCGCGTCGCTGTGGTCACCGAAGCGCTCACACAGGTCACAGCCGAGGGTGAACTCGACGCCCACCACCCGCTGGTGCGCCGCGCGGAACCCGCGCTCGTACTCGAGCACTTCCCCGTCGAGCTCGACGGTGAGCAGCGCGGTCGGGCGCACGCCGTAGTAGCTGAGGGTGCGGCCGATCATGTCCTCGGCTTCACGTCGGACCCGGAAGGCGTAGAAGCCGCAGACACAGTCGAGGCCCGGCGGGGTGCAGTCAACCCGCTTGCACGCCGCGTCCTCGTCGGCGTGGTAGGCCCGCCCCTCGGTGACGCCCGACAGCATCGCAGACCGACCGTCAGCGGCCACGAGCACCTGCGCGGTCTTGTAGGCCACCTCCGGCTCTAGAGACAGCTCCTCCTCCATCGCGAGCCAGTGGTACCGGCTGGCGCTTCGGTGCATGCCCGACAGCAGATGTGCGAGCAGCACCGGCACGACGAGCAGGAGGACGAAGCCAACGAGGGCGAAGCCCATCGACGACTCGTCGCCTAACGCTCGAGGCCCTCAGCGGCCTCGTCTTTCGCCGGCTGCTCGGCTGGCTGCTGCGCGGGCTGCTTGGCCGGCTCGATCCTCTCGATCACGCGTCGCTTCTTCGGCTTGCCGAGATCCATCACAGCCTCCTATCCAGGCTCGGTGGTGCACCCCTACCGTACCCTCAACAGGCGGGTTATGAGACGTCGCGATCCAACATCGCGCGCGACCCCGACGGACGTGGCAGGATCGGACGTGTCCTGAAGCGAAGAAGGAGGCCTCATGGCTGGCTTGGCCGGTCTCGCCGTCAAGCGGCTGCTGGCAAGCCACGGCTTCCGGATGCTGCTCGCCCAACTGGGGCCGGCGGCGACGGCCAAGGCGGTCGAGCTCGCTCGCCAGGGGAGGTGGCGACGCCTGGCGATCCTGCACGCCGAGACCCTGGCCGAGGGGCGCCTGTCCCGCGCGGTGTTCGACGGCACCGTCACCTGGGTGGTGTGGCAGGACGACGTGCCTGTCGCGGCGTACCCGCCGTTCGAGGGGGACCTGGCCGACGCCACGCGGGATCATGACCCGACCGCCCGGGTCGCGCCCGACGACCTGGCCACCCGCCAGGCTCAGCGGACGGCGTCAGACAGCGCCCGGGACACCGGGCGCCGCTTGGGTAGCGGGTTCGCTCAAGCGCGCAAGATCGCCGGGCAAGGCGCGCGGCGCGCGAGCGAGCAGGGCGCCCGCCGTGTGGGCCGCTCGGTGGGCAAGCGTCGCGGCAGCGTCAACCCCGAAGGCCCGCCGCCCGAAGGCGGCTCGTGAGCTCGGCCAGCGGCGAGAGCGCACCCGGTTCCGGCATCCCGTAGGCGGCCAGGACGATCCGATCGGGGCGGGTCACCACGAGGGCGGCCCGATGGTGCGCAGCCCACGCTCGCATCGACCCGCTGAGGTCCGAGCCCGGCTTGATGCCTGCGGCGTCCCGGGGGTCGCTGTCGAGCGCCACGAAGCTGGCGCCGAGATCCTCCCACCAGCGGCGCAGGGCCACCGGAAGCCCGCTGCGAGGGTCCGCGCCGATGCCCAGCACCCCGAAGCCTGGTCCCAGGAGCCCGTCGAGCGACTCCACCCCGCCTTCGGTGCGGACCATCGGGCGTGGCAGTGGCCGCCCCGCGGGGCTTCGTTGCCCCGGCGCGCCTGCCACGACGAACGGGCCGGGTGGCAACGGGGGCATCTCAACAGCGGACAAGCCGCCGCGCCCGCGTAGCAGCCGGTGGAGCCCGGCCAGCGCCCGGTGGCGCAGGCGGCTGCGCAGCACCCGACGATCTGCCACGATCCGGCCGACTTGTCGGGTCACCGAGATGACCTCGGTCACGTGCTCCCGGCGTTCGGTGTCGTAGCTGTCGAGGACCTCGTCGGCGGCCCGACCCTGCACCACCAGTGCCAACCTCCACGCCAGGTTGGCTGCGTCACGCAGGCCGGCGCCCAGTCCCTGCCCCAAGAACGGAGGCATCTCGTGCGCGGCATCGCCGGCGAGCACGACACGCCCCGCGCGGAAGCGCTCGGCGACTCGCGCCCGGAACGTGTAGGGCGCGGCCCGCTCGACGTCGAACGGCACAGCCCCGAGCCAGGCCCGGCATCGGGGCAGTGCCGCCCGCACGAGCGCGTCGACATCAACCGCGCCCTCGCCGTCGTCGATCATGAACTCGAAGCGGTGGCGGCCCCTGCCCACCGGAACCGACGTCGCCGGTCCGTGGGGATCGCAGATCTGCAGCACGCGGTCGGGATGGTCGGGCGGCCGCTGTGCCACCAGGTCGAGCACCAGCCACCGTTGCCGGAACCCGAGGTCCCGGTCTGGGACGTGCGCCAGCGCACGGACGGTGCTGCGGGCGCCGTCGCAACCCACGACGTAGCGCACCGAGCGGTGCACCGTCCGGCCACCGACGTCGAGGGTCAGTCCCACCTGTTCGGGGCCGTCGACCACGTCGGTGACCTCGGCCCCGGTTTCTAGCAGGCCCCGGCTCCACGCGGCCTCCCGGAGCCGATCCTCCACGTGGGGCTGGTGGACCAGGACAGAGGCGGGGAACCCAAGCGGCCCGGGAGCGGGGTCGCGTTCGAACGTCACGAACGGCTCGAGGTCGGCGTCCACCAGCGACATCCCGGCGACCGGTCGGCCGTGGGCGTTGACGGCATCCCCGACACCCACCTCGGCGAGCACCCGGAGCCCCTCGTCATCGAGGTGCACCGCACGCGGCTGTCGCAGCGGCTGCCTGGCTCGTTCGAAGACGCGGCAGGCGACTCCATAGCGGTCGAGCAGCAAGCCGGTGACCAGTCCCACCGGTCCTCCCCCGACGACGGCGACCTCTGGCCCCACGGTCACCCCGCAGCCTCGGCGATCCGACGGCCGATTTCGCGCACCCGGTCGGCGCCCTCACAGGCAGCCACCCACTCTTCGGGCAGCGCGTCCGCGCCATCTGCTGCGCCGCGGACCGCGACGGCCATCGCGGCGATCGTGTCGGTGTCCCCTCCCAGCGCCAGCGCGCAGGCCAGGGTGCCGTCGACGCTGCCGCCAGCCACTGCCGCCCACAACGCGGTCGGGACCGAGCGATGCGCGACGACTTCGGTGCCCAGCCGCCGGCCGGCAGTGGCCACTGCAGCTGTCTGGTCGCCGGACCAATCCAGTAGAAGGGTCGTCGCGTCGGAGACCCCGGCACCGACCTCCGCGGTCGTGGCGCCATCGGCGATCACGGCGAGCTCGTCAACGCCGAACCGTCCCCGGCTGGTGGCCAACGCAACGGCTCGCGCCTGGGCCAACGCCCCGTCGCGACCCACCGGATGAGCGTGCGTCAGCTCCGCGGAGCGCACCACGGCCTCTTCCAGCCGTTCGGGCGCGCCGGCCCAGCGCACCCCGAGCGGTGCGACGCGCATCGCGGCGCCGTTGCCGAACGAGCCTTCCGGGAACACCGCGGTGGCGGCCTCCGTCGGCGGTGTGCCCTGGCGCCATTCCTCGATGAGCCGTCGCATCCCGGCGCCGTACCCCCGGTGGGGCTCGAACTCCCGCAGGATGTGCTCGGCGAAGCGGGCCGGTTCGACGTCGGGGTTCTCCAGCACGTGGAGGGCAAGGGCAACGGCAAGCTGCGTATCGTCGCTGTAGGGCAGCGGACGCTGGGCGAGGGTTCGCTCGATGCGCTGATGCGCCTTGGGCACGGTGGTCGCCGGCGCCCCTTCAAACGGGCCGCCGAGACAGTCGCCCACCAGCGTGCCGAGCAAGGCTCCCTGGGCAGCGGCGAGAAGGCGGGTGTCGTGATGGGTCATCCCGACGCATGATCCCCCAGGCCGCCGCGCCCCGACACCTGCGGACTGCTTGCCTGCACACGTTGGGCCACTGCCCGCAAGCCCTCCGCCGGACCCGCGGCTCACTCGGGATTACAGCGGCCCCCTGAGGTGGCGTCGGGTGGCGCGTCGAGGGTGACCCGCAGGTCGTCGACCACGACGGTGAGCCAATCGCCCCCGTCGATCGGCGCGATCCGGGACAAGCGAGCCACGTCGTCGAGCAGCGTGCTCGCAGCGGCGAGACGCGCCCGCACTTGCCGCTCGGGACCGGCGCTGTAGACCAACGCGATCCGCGCCGCGTCGATCTGGCGGGCGGCCGCCGCGAGCAGCCCCGCTGCCGGCGTGTCGTGTGGGACGCCCCGGCCGAGCTCACACAGTCTGGCGAACGCCCGCTCGAACGCCTGGATCGTCACCCTGGTGGCCATCGCCCCTCCTGGCTCTCGCTCGCCAAGCTGAGCATGCACCGGCCGGCCCCCGGGCGCATCCCCAGATGTGATGAACACGCGGGTCACCGAAGTCTGTCCACAGGGCGTCGGCAATCGCCCACGACCACGACGGTCCGAGGCAGAGTGACGTCATGTCGAACCAGGGCCACCCCGCGGCCTACGCGGTCGCCACGCAGCTCACCACCGACCTGGTGCACGCGCCCACCCGGGCCTGTCACGAGGCCGAGCAGCGGGTGTCGGGCGCCATCCAGGCGACGGGCCCGTTCCCGGCGCGATGGTCCGCCGCCTTGAACGGCGCGGCTTCGCCGGTGCGCTCAGCGGCCGGCCGAGCGCTCCTGGTGCATCTGCTGTGTCCGTCCGACGTGGCCGTGGCCACCAAGCGCCAGCTGGTCGGGGCGGCGGGCTGCGGGTCCGACCAGGAGGACACGATCTGGGCCGACGCGGCGATGTGCCGGCGCTGGTTGCACAGCGTGCCCGCGCCCGGGGCTGCGGCGCAGCGCGAGGCGCTGGCCCACCTGCTACACCCCCGGGCGTTCGAGCCGATCGCCTCGCCGACGGTCAGGCCAGGATCCGCCGATCGTTCGCAGCCACGGTCAACGACGCCGATGACGACGACGCCTTGCAGAAGATCCGCCAGGCGCTGACGCCGGAGTTCGGCGCAGCCTTCCGGTTCACCGACCCCGGCGTGCGGGCCCGCTGGGACCCGTGAGACCAGACCTCAGCGCTGGGGTGGGTCGGCCTCGACGCTGCGGTGCGGCAGGCTCAGTCCTGTGCGCCAGCCTCGGTGTCAAGGTCGAGGGCCAGCGAGTTCATGCAGTAGCGCTGCCCGGTGGGCTTTGGGCCGTCCTCGAACACGTGGCCGAGGTGACCCCCGCAGGTGGCGCATCGAGCCTCGGTGCGAACCATCCCGTGGGAGCGGTCCTCGACGAGCTCGATCAGGTCGGCATCGAGCGGCTGCCAGAAGCTCGGCCATCCCGTGCCGGAGTCGTACTTGGCCTCGGAGGTGAACAGGGGCGTCTCACAGCCCGCACAACGGTAGGTGCCGTCGGTCTTGGCGTCCCAGTAGGCGCCGCTGAAGGGAGGCTCGGTCCCGCCCTCGCGAAGCACCCTGTACTGCTCCGGGGACAACCGCTCGCGCCAGTCCTGGTCGCTGCGACGCTCGCGTTGCATGGGCCTTCTCCATCGTCGGTGGTCGATCCGGCTCCCCTCGCCATCCGGGAGGCGATGACCAGCCTACGCGCGGTGCGCCGGCCTACGCCGGGGTGGGTTCGGCGACGCCCGACCAGCCCAG
>SLAO01000001.1 GCA_007126835.1 Nitriliruptorales bacterium
CCAGAGGTCCTCCAGGGGCGCGCCGGTGGCCGCCAGCATGTTGCGCAGCGCCACGTCCATCGTCAGCCCGCTGCCCGCCAGGGATCCGTCGTCGAGCCACATCGCCCCGTCGCGGTGGGTGACGTTGCGGTCGTCGAAGCGGTAGGTGCCCTCCGCCAACCCGGCGGCCCGCAACGCGTCGGTGACGAGGCAGATGCCGTCTGGGCCCTTGGCGCGCCACGCGACGGCGAGCGCCCCGGGATGCACGTGGACGTTGTCCGCGATGACCTCGCAACGCACTCGAGGGTCCGAGAGCATCGCGCCGACCATCCCCGGCTCGCGGTGATGCAGTGGCGACATCGCGTTGAACAGGTGGGTGGTGTGGTCCACCCCGAGGTCGATGGCGGCCAGTGCTTCGCCGTACGTGGCGTCGCTGTGGCCGGCGCTGACGGTGGCCCCGTGCGCACGGAAGGTGGCGATGGTCTGCCGGTTCGACTCGAACTCGGGAGCGAGGCTGATCAGTCGCACGACACCGGTTCGGAGCAGGGCGGTGATCTCGTCGGGATCGGCGAGGCGGATGTGCTCGGGCGCCTGCGCACCGCAGCGCTTGAGGTTGAGGTAGGGGCCCTCCAGGTGGACGCCGAGCACCCGCGCACCGGGCCCGGGGGCGGACATCACGTCGGCCACGGCCTCCACGGCGGCCAGGGTGTCCTCGCGCGATGCGGTCCACGTGGTGGGGCAAAACGCCGTAACGCCGTGGTCGGCGTAGAACTGCGCCATCGCCCGGATGCCGTCGGGGTCCGCGTCCATGGTCTCGTGGCCCACCGCCCCGTGGACGTGGACGTCGATGAAGCCCGGCAGCAGCGTCGATCCCGCCCCGTCGAGCATCTGCGCCTCGACGTTGAGTTGAGGTGGAGGGTCACCCTCGCCGATTGCGGTGATCGACCCACCCTCAGCTAGCACCCAGCCAGGGGCCAGCGGCCCGGCCGGGGTCAGCACCGTCGTGTTGGCAACGAGCAGCGTCATGGTGGTCTCCTCGACCTCATGGGCGGCGGTTGGGATGGTTCCCTGAGTGGGGACTTGGGCTGGGTTTGGGTCCTCGCTAGTGGGTGGCGGTGACCTTCGCCAGCCCTTCTGGGCGGTCGGGGTCGAGCCCGAGCGCCAGGGCGGTCTCTCGTGCGAGCTGCTGGGCGCGCACCACCGCAGGGATCGTCGAAAGCGCCTCGTCCACGCCGGCGCCGGCGGGCAGGTCGCAGTCGCCCGGGCCGATGCGCAGCAGAGGGCGGCCGCGGGCGGTGACGCGACGCTCGAGCGCATCGAGGTCGTCGGTGGCAGGACCGGCACCTCGGACCGTCAGCACGGGCAGGTCGCGTTCGAGCACGGCGATCGGGCCGTGGAGGAAGTCGGCGGTCGAGTAGCCCAGCGCCAGCATCGAGGTGGTCTCTTTGATCTTCAGGGCGGCCTCCAGCGCGACCGCGTAGTGGTAGCCGCGGCTGACGGTGATCAGCCCGCTGGCGGTCGCCAGCTGCGCGCCGGCGGTGGCGGCCGGATCCTCGTCGTCCAGCACCGCTTGGACTGCTTGGGGCAGCGCGTCCCAGGCCGCCTCGTCCCACGGGGCATCGCCCAGCGCCTCGGCGAGCACCGCGAACGCCGCGACCGTGGCGGTGAACGTTTTGGTGGCAGGCACGGCCTCCTCGTCGCCCGCGCGGAGGGCCAGCACGGTGTGCGCACCGAGCGCCAGTGGCGCATCGGGGTCGTTGGTGATCGCCACCGTGGTGGCACCGCCCTCCCGGTAGGCGCCGAGGACATCGACGATCTCTGGGGTGCGCCCGGATTGGCTGACGCCGACCGCCAGCCAGCCGTCAAGGTTGGGCCGCACCCCGTAGCGGGTGACCAGGCTCGGCGCCGCCAACGCGACGGGCACCCGCAGCGCCGCCTCGAGGGCGTAGCGTCCGAACACCGCCGCGAAGTCCGACGACCCGCGGGCCACCAGCACGATGCCCCGCGGGGCTGGCACCACCGCGCGTAGCTCCTCGCCCGCGGAGTGCCGTGCCTGCGCCAGCCGTGCCAGGACCTCGGGTTGCTCGCGCATCTCGCGCGCCATCAGCGATCCGGGGGTGGGCACAGCGGCCTCCTCGAGCAGGACGACGGGCAACGGATGGCTGGAGGCTGGCCCGCCATCCGCATCGCTCAGCCTAGAACATGGTCCGCGCGCGCCTCGCGCCCGGGCGCGCCGTGCGGCTGCCGGTCGATAGACTGCGCCCACCATGCGTGCCCTCGTGCTCGCCGGCGGTGCCGGCACGCGCCTCAGACCGCTGACGGACACGCGGCCTAAGCCGCTGGTCCCCCTCGTTGGGGCGCCCTTCGCGGCGGGTCTGCTGCGACGGCTCGCCGACGTCGGCTGTGAGCGCGCGACGTTCCTGGTCAGCGATGACGCTCGACCGTTCGCCCCGCTGCAGCATCTCGGGGAGGCCAGCGGCATCGCCGTGGACATCGCCACGGAGGAGACCCCGCTGGACACCGCCGGCGCAGTGCGCAGGGCGCTCGCCGGGCCTGGGACCGAGGTCGTCCTCGTGGCCAACGGCGACATCCTGACCGACCTGGACTTCGCTGCGCTGATGGCGGCCCACGCGCAAGCGGGTGCCACCGCGACGCTCGCCCTGGCCCGTGTGCCCGACACCCGCTCCTTTGGGGTGGTCGTCACCGGCGAGAGCGGGCAGGTGCAGCGGTTCGTCGAGAAGCCTCCGCCCGGCACCGAGGTGGCCGACACCATCAACGCGGGCACGTACGTGCTCGACCCCGCGGCGTTCGCGGCGTTTCCCGGGGATGGCCCCCTGTCCTTCGAGCGCGAGGTGTTCCCGGGCTTGCTCGATGCTGGCGCCCGGATGCTCGGCGTGGTCCACGAGGGCTACTGGGCCGACCTCGGCACCCCTGCCCGGCTACGCGAGGCCCACGCCGCGGTCATCGCCGGCCGGTGTCGGTGGCCGCTGGGCGCGCAGATGGTCCTTGATGGCGGCATCGCGCGGCACGAGGACGCTGTGGTCGACGACGCTGCAGGGCTTGCGGGGCCGGTCACCGTCAGCGGCCGGGCCCGCGTGGAGAACGCAGCCCGCCTGCACGACGTGGTGCTCGGCGAGGACGCCTTCGTCGGCAGGGACGCGGTCGTCGAGGAAGCCATCCTCGGTGAAGGCGCCGAGATCGGCGACGGCGCGCGGGTGACCGGTGACGTCGTGCTCGGCGATGGGGCCGTCGTCGGCGAGGGGGCGCAGGTCGGCCCGGGCGTCCGCATCCAGGCGGGGGCAGCCGTCGAGCCGAGGGCGCGCATCGGGCCCGACACCGAGGTCGAGGCCTGACCGGCGCGTGAGGACACCAGGGCACTGCCTGCGTCCATTCCTGATCCCCCGGCGGCGCCGGTCGCGGCGTGATGCTCGTGCTACACAGCGTGGCCTTCTGGTCTGGTGGGGTTGACGGTTCCTTCGCGTGGGGACAGACTTCCCATTGTGAAGTTACGCAGATGTTATTCCAGCATCGCTGCTCGAGACGTTCGGGTGCGCAGAGGACTTCGGAACTCGGCCGAGGGCGAGCGCGAGGAGGCGCGAACGTGATCCAGATCGAGACGCTGCCCTGGGCTTCCGAGGCCAAGTGCCTGCAGGCCGACCCCGACACCTTCTTTCCGGAGAAGGGCGGATCGACGCGGGAGGCCAAGCGCATCTGCGCCGAGTGCCCGGTGCGCTCCGAGTGCCTGGAGCACGCCCTCGAGCAGGACGAGAAGTTCGGCATCTGGGGTGGCTTAAGCGAGCGAGAGCGGCGTAAGCTCAAGCGCCTGGCCTCCTGACCGGGCCGTCAGGTCCAGCGGCTGGCCTTCCTCCGCTAGCATGCGGGCCGTCGAGCCGGTTCACCGGTCGCGGGGCCGATGGCTTCCCAGCCGGCGGTGAACCTAGCCCCCTCGCTAAGGAACCACCGCATCAGTATGCCCGAGGACGCGCGCCAGCCCCTGCCGCGGGTGGCCGCCGTGCTAGTCGTCCACGACGGCGAAGCGTGGCTGCCCGCGGTGCTGTCGACCCTTGGCGCCCAGGACTACCCCGCCCTCGACCTGCTGGTCGTGGACAACGCCTCGACGGACGGGACCGCCGAGCTTCTTCAGCGCCGGATCCCCGAGCAGCGCCGCCTGTCGCTGCCGAAGAACATGGGGTTCCCGGGCGCTGTCCACGCGGCGATGCGCCACGAGCTCGTCGCCGGCGCCGACTACGTGCTGCTGGTGCACGACGACATGCTGCTCGCCCCCGACGCTGTGTCGCGCCTGGTCGAGGCCATGCTCGCCGACGCCACGCTGGCCGTCGCCGGCCCCAAGCTGCGCGAGTGGGCCGAGGAGCCCCTCCTGCAGCAGGTCGGGATGACCGTGGACCGCTTCGGGCGCGCAGAATCAGGCGTCGAGCCAGGCGAGCTCGACCAGGGGCAGGCTGACCAGCCGCGCGACGTGCTGTACGTCTCCACCGCCGGCATGCTGCTGCGCACCAACGTGTTCGCCGAGTTGCACGGCTTCGACGTGCGCATGCCCGCCATGCGCGACGACCTCGACTACTGCTGGCGGGTGTGGCTTACGGGCTGGCGGGTCGGGGTGGTGCCCGACGCCGTCGCGTATCACGTCGCGGCAGGTTCCCGCGGCGCGCGGGCGCTGTGGCGGCAGCGATCGGGACAGGCCCGCTACCTAAGTGAGCGTCACGCCCTGGTGGCCGTGGCCAAGTGCTACGGCCTGCTGCGGCTGGCCTGGCTCGTGCCCGCGATCTTCCTGCTCGGGCTCGGCAAGACCGCAGCGTTCGTGCTGACCCGCCGGTTCAGCGCGGCTGGCGCTACGTTGCGGGCCTACGTGTGGTCCTTGGGGGCGCTGCCGCGCACCCTGCAGCTGCGCCGCGAGGTCCAGCGCCGGCGTGTCCGCCGCGACGCCGAGCTGCGACCGCTGTTCGCCACCGGCGTGCCGCGCCTGCGCGACTACACCGACGCGGCACGCGAGTGGCTCGCCGGGGAGGACACCCCCGCGATTCTCCACGACGGCGCCGTGGCTGCCGACCCCACCCGCTCCGAGCCGCTCGCCCCGTACCGCCTGGCACGCGATCACCCGGTCGGGGTTGTAGGCCTGCTGCTCGCGGTCGCCTACGCGATCGGGTTGGTGCCCCTGCTCGGACAGGGCCAGCTGATCGGCGGGGACGTCTTGCCCTGGCCCGACGATGCCACGGCGCTGCTGGAACGCTACGTCAGCGGGGCCGCCGGCGAGCCGCTGGTCAGCGGGGCAGCTCCCTCGCCCATCCAGGCGGTGCTCGGCGCGGTGGGCCTGCTCGGCTTCGGCAGCGTGTGGGCGGCCCAGCGGATCGTCGTGCTCGGGCTGCTGCCCCTCGCGTGGCTCACCGCGCTGCGGGCCGGGCGGCTGGTCACCTCCCGCGCGGCGCCCCGGGTGCTGGGAGCCACCCTGTACGTGCTGTCACCCCCGGTGGTGGCCACGCTGGCGCGAGGTCGCCTGGGCGAGCTCGTCGTCGCCGCGCTGTTGCCCGCCGCCGTGCTGCTGACCGCTCGGGTGGCCGGACCGCGCACCAGACGTGACGCGGCCTGGCGTGCCACGGCGCTGCTGGCCCTCGTCGCGGCGATCGCGATCGCCGCCTCGCCTGGGGCCGGCCTGGCCGTCGTCGCGGTCCTGGCCGTCGGTGTGGTGGTAGCGGTCTGGCCCGGGCTCGACCGCATCGGATGGCCGGCGGCGCGGATCGTCACCGCGGTGGTGGGCGCGGGGTTGCTGCTCGGCCCTTGGCTTGCCAGCTTGATCGCCGCCGAGGGCGTCGCGTTGCCGTCGGCCCCTCCGGTCGACTTGCCCGCCTGGCGCGCGTTGGCACTGATCCCCGACGTCCTGCCTGGCGTCGGCGGTGCCCTCGGGGTGGTCAGCGCGGCCGCGACGATAGCGGTCGTCATCCTGGCCCTGGTGCTGGGCTTCCTCCTGCGCCCCCTGCCCGTCGCCGCCCTCGTGACCGCGCTGGTGGCGTCCGCCGCGCTGGGATGGATGGCCGCCCGCGAGGGATGGGACTGGGTGTGGGCCCCAGCGTTGCTGCTGGTGGGTGCCCTGGCGGTCGCCGGGCTCGCGGTCGTGGCGGCAAGGACGCTGGGCCCGGCTCTGCGCGCCAGGGCGTTTGGAATGGTCCAGATCGTGGCGGTGCTGGGCGCGCTCGTCCTGCTGACTGGCCTGGGCGCGGGAACGTGGCGGCTGGCGACAGGGCCCTGGGAGGGGCTGGCCCGCGACGTCGAGTTGGTGCCGCCCTTCGTCGCAGGTGAGGAAGACCGCGTGGGCCCCTATCGGCTGCTGCTGGTCGACACCGACGCTGACGAGTCCCTGCGCTGGACCATCACCGGTGCCGACGGACCGCGCCTAGATACGTTCGGCACGCTGCCAAGCCCGGTCCTGGCAGGCCACGTGGAGCAAGCCCTCGCCGGGGTCATCGGCGGTGACCCCGACGCCGGTGCCGACCTCGGCCGCCTCAACGTGCGCTACGTCGTGCTGAGCGACGACGCCGGAGAGCGGCTGGCCGGCCAGCTCGTGCGTCAACCCGACCTCGAACCGCTGGCGGCAGGCGGCGGTGGGGTGCTGCGGGTCCGCGCCTGGCTGCCTCGCGCGGCGCTCCTGCCCGACGACGCCGCCGAGCGCGTGCTGTCGGACGCGTCACCCGGCGACCTGTCCGAGTTCGAGGAGGACGGCCTGCCGCGGCGCGACATGGGCGTCTACCGCGGCGTACCCGCCCAGCACGGCGCGCTGGTGGTCGCCGAAGCGCCCGGCCAGGTTGCCGTCACCGCGAACGGATCCACGCTGCCCAGGCTCGAGCTTGACGTCGAGACGCCGGTGCAGGCCTTCGACGTGCCCCAAGACGCCGGGGTCGTGACCGTCCGGCCCGCCGATGAGGGTCAGCGCCTGCTCATGGTGGGCCTCGAGGCGGTCGTGGCCCTGGCCTTGCTCTCGTTGCTGCTCCGCCCTCCGGGCTTCGCGCAGCCTCCGGCGCCGAAACGGGCACCGGCAGCCACGCCCTCAGCGTTTCGTGGCGCCGACGTCTACGGGCGGCGCGACGATGGCGTGACGCCGGCCTCCGATAAGCCGGCTGGTTCGCCGGTTGGCGCAGACGGCCCGTCCGACGAGGAGGAACGTGGGCCCCGCGACCCAGGCGAGAGGTCCGCGCCACACGAGGATGCGCCAGCGCAGCCGGTCGATGGGGAAAAACCCTCCTCCGTCGAGGAAGGGCGCCCCTCATGACGGCCGCCGAAGGTCCGCAGCGTGCTCGCTTCCCATGGTGGCCCGCCGTGGCGCTGGTCCTGGCCGCCCTCGGTGCGCTCGGGCTGCTGATCGCCGACGAGGCCGTCGGGTCGCCGCCCGCCCCGCCGGAGGAGGTCGTCGAGCTGCCACAGGTCGACCGCGGGGTCCGGTACTGTCCTGTCACGGCGGCCGAAGACGAGACCGCGACCCTGGTGCTGGCCACCGGGACACAGGCGGCTGAGGCCACCGTGGTGCGCTACGGCGCAGCCGGGCCGCAGTCCGACGAGCTGCGCGCCCTCGACCCCGGCGAGCGGGTGGAGGTGGCGCTGGACGACGACGCCCAGCGTCCGGTCTCCGTGGAGTGGCGCGGAGGACCGCTGGCGGTGAGCTGGCACGTAGAGGGTGAGCGCGACGCGGGGGGGCCCTGCCTGACCACGCCGGCGCAGGACTGGCACCTGGCGGGCATCGACACGGCGCTGGGCGCCGAGGCGCGCCTGCACCTGTTCAACCCCTTCAGCGTCGACGCGGTCGTGCGGGTGCGCTTCGGCACCCCCGAAGGCCGGGTTGACCTTGCCCGGACCGACAACGTGGTGGTTCCCGCCGGCGGGACCGAGGTGCTCGACCTCGTCGACGTCCAGCCCGAGGAGACCGAGCTCGGGGTCACCGTGGAGACCCTCGCCGGTCGGGTGGTCGCCTCGGCCGAGGTCGATCGCGCTCGCATCGACGAGGACGACGAGGGCCCGGAGGGCCGCACGGTGGTGCCGGCGGTAGACGAGCCGGCGACGACGTGGCACCTGCCCCTGGTCAACGAGGACGGCGATTCGTGGCGGTCCCACGTCGCCGTCTACAACCCCACCGACCGTGAAACCGCCGTGACGATCCACACGAGCGACCCGCTGGAGGACGCCGCCCGCGCTGAGTACTCGGTCCCGCCCGGTGGAACCCGCCGGATCGACGTCAGCGACTACGCGGAAACCAGCGCGTTCGCCGCGCTGGTGGAGACCGTCACCGATGTCCCGGTGGTCGTGGTGGGCACCGAGACCTTTCTCGACAGCGACCGTTCAGGGCACACGGTGCAGCAGGCCACCGCGCAGGTCTCGCCCACCTGGGTGGTGCCCGGCGGGGTGGGAGAGCGCGCCGAACACGTCGCGGTCCACAACCCCGGGGGAGATCCGGTCGAGGTGGACATCATCGCAGGAGGCGAGCCGGTGGACGAGTGGGAGGGGCTCACGTTCGAGGCCAACGAACGCAGGACCCTGTCCCTGGCTGACGTCGGGGATCCCGCCTGGCCGATCGTGATCGAAGCCGACGGCGACGTCAGCGTCGGTCTGGTCAGCAGCCTGGAGGACGGGGACGACCTGGGCCGGCTGCTCGGCCTGGCCTTCGGCCCCGCCGCTGGCGACCTGCCCGCCGAGCCGGTGGTGGTTCGTCGCGATCCGGCGCTGGCCACCGAGCCGGTTCGGCCTCCCGACCTGGATGACGCCGCCGACGACTTCGACGACGTGGACCTGCCGGGACTCGACGAGCCCGCCGGGCCCGCCGACGAGGAGGCGGACGAACCCGCAGCCGAAGACGAGGGCGAGCCCGCAGAGGACGCGGAGGACGGGGACGGCGCGTAGGCAGCGCCGGCCCACCGGCGCGAGGCTTGGAGCGTCAGCGCCCGTGGGCAGCGGAGCCGGGCGGGTTGCCCAGCGCGTCGGCGATCGCGTCGACGGCCGCGCTGCGGATCACGTCGACGAGGTCGAGTCGGTCGGCGGCACGCAACTCGATGGGTCGGCGGAACAACGTCAGCTGTGGTCGCTGGCCGGGCTTGGCGGTCGCGAAGGTGGCCAGAGATGCCGGAGACGGGGCCGCCGCCGGCTCGGCCAGTGGCGACGGGACATCGGCGATCGCCAGGTCCGCTGTGGCCGCAGCCTCCGCGATCGGCTGTGGCAGGTCGTCAAGCGCGTCGGTCGCGAGCTGGGCGAAGCGGCCGGCATGCATCGCGCGGAACCCTTGCGGCGGGCGGCGGGTGCGGTCGCTGTCGCACCGACCGGTTCGCCCTCGGCGGTCACGCTGCATGACGGCCACCCTAGCGGAGGTCTTGGCGGGGCCGGACCAGCCCCGGGCGTCCTGGGCGACCCGACGCGCGAGGTCGACCGAGAATTCCGCTCACGTCGTCTAGAGTTCCGATCATGTTCCGCTCATGCCAACGCAGCACCTGCCACCGCCCCGCGGCGGCGACGCTCACATTTCGCTACGACTCCGCGGAGGTCCGGTTGGACGACCTCCAGCGCGAGGCGCACCCGCAGCGCTGGGAGCTGTGCCCCACCCACGCGGCGCGGCTGACCGTTCCCCGCGGTTGGGCGTTTTACGACGAGCGATCGCCCGAGCCGGTGGCGGCCGGTGAGTTCACCGGCGTCGCCGGGCACGGCGAGTCGCCGGGAAATTCGCGCGGCCGCGGTGTGGCAGGGGAAGGGCGCGTCGGAGAGCGCGCCCAACGCCAAGCGCGCACCGGTTCGCCGGGGCAGTCGGGGACCGGCTGTGCGAGCGGGAGTCGGTACGCCGCCCTGCAAGCTGAGCTTCCCCGTTTGGCCGCCGAGTTCGCCCGTGGTCGGGAGTGGCCGGTGGCCGACGAGCCCGGCCTGGGCGACGACGGGACGCAGGATCGCCTTCGTCACCCCCAGTCGAGTCCTGCGGGGCAGGGCGGCCTTGACGAGCGCTCACCGGCGGCAGCCGAGCCTAGGTCTTCCCGCGACCTCATCGGCCTCCAGCCCGGCGACATCCCCCGAGATCCGCGCTTCCCATGACCGCACCAGCAGCGTCTCAACCCTTGATGCGAACAGATGTGATTTCTTATGTAGCCATCTTCGGTCTCGGGGAGGATTCATGAGCTTGCCGAGGGATCTGGTGCGCGAGATCCGCCGTCTCGACGAACCACAGCTGCGCCGGCTGCTGATCCTGGCGCGCGGCCTGCTCCTCGAGTCGGAGGGGCCGGTGGTCGAGCTGGACGACGTGCCCGGGTTCCCGACGGTGACCTATCGTCAGCAGATCGTGCGCTGTGGCCGTGGGTGTGACAGCTGCCCGCACGGGCCGTACTGGTATGCCTACTGGCGAGAGGGCAGTCGCCAGCGCTCCCAGTACATCGGTGCGGAGTTGCCCGGCGAGGTCAGACGCCGGCTCGACGCCGGAGCGGGCGGAGAGTAGCGGCGCACCCGGCCAGGGCTAGTCCGATCAGACCACGGTCGCTCCTCACAACGGGTCCGGGGCCCGGTGGGGGAACCCTTTCGGCTGGAAGCTCGCACATTCTTCCCGGTTGGCCATCGGGCTGGCGGCTGCTCATGCCGATACTCATGAAAACGACGACCGGAAGAGGCCGCCGGAGCGCGGTGTGCTCTTCCCACCCTGGATCATGAAGGAGGGGCGATGTCCCCCTGCCCTCGATGTGCTTCTTCCGACTCGCTGGCGGTCACGCTGGAGCCGGCCGGCCGGCCGATGCGGCTGCAGGTCTGCCGGGAGTGTGAACACCGCTGGTGGACGCACGCAGTCCCGGGTGACATCGTGCTCGACGACGTGCTCACCGCCGTTGCCGCGACCTGAGATGCGGCAGCGCCGGGTGCGGTGATGGGGCATGGTGTACCCATGAACAGCTCGTCCCCAGACGCAGCGGGGTCCGGGGAGCCCCAGCCCCGCCACGGGGAGCCTCAGCCGCGCCAGTCGTGGTCGTCCCCGAGTTCCGCCTCCCACGCCGCGAATGCCGAGCCGGCCAGCGTCCCACCGGCGCCCCGCCGGGGTCCGGTGGAACCGCACCGAGGCGGGTTCCGGCGGTGGGGCCTGGGAGTGGCGCTGGCCGTCGCGATCCTCGGGGCGGCCGGCGCCGGGGCATGGGCCGCCGACACCTACCGCACCGGCAGCCAGTGGCAGGAACGAGCGATCGCGGAGACCCAGCGTGCCGACGCCGCTGAGGCGCGGGTCGCCGAGCTCCTGTCGGAACGGGATGATCTCGCCGACCGGCTGGAGCGCAGCGAGGCCGACGTCGCCGACCTCGAGGGCCGTCTCGCCGAGCTCGCCGGCGAGAAGGCCGGCGCGGAGGACACCGCAGCGCTGGCCGCGGAGGTCGCCGAGGACCTCGCCGGCCTGTCCCAGCGCGGCGCGGAGGTCGGGGCCGCCCTGCGGGCGTGCGTGGCCGACACGGTGGCGTTGACCAACGACGTGCTGGCCGCCGCGCCCGGCGCCCTCGATCCCGTGGCCACCAACGCCCGGATCGACGAGATCAACAGCGGCTGCGCCGCCGCCGAGGACGACTACGCCCGCCTGCTCGAGGACCTCGATGCCGTCGGCCGGTAAGGCCCACGCGATGCACCCGGTCGGTCTGCTGGCCGTGCTCGTAGCCTTCACCCTGCTCGCTGGGGCCTGCCTGGAGGCGCCACCAGACGAGCGTCCGGTGCGTGGCGAGCCCTCCGATACCACCACGAGCGAGACAGAGCCCTTTGATGCGGCCACGATCGAGGCGCAGCCGCTGCGGGCCGAGGGCGTGGAGCGCTTCGCCCGGGAGGTCACCCTGCGGGTGCGCAACCTCGGGTGCGGACGGGTGGTGACGGGCTCGGCCGTGGCGATCGACGGCGACCTGCTGGTCACCAACCGGCACGTCGTGGAAGGCGCCGACGCCCTGGAGGTCACCACCTGGGACGGGACGACGATGACCGTGGCGGTGGCCCGCGCGGCGACCACCCACGACATCGCAGTTGCCGAGGTCGGCGGGGAGCTGCCCAACGTCGCGCCGGTGGCGGCGGCCGACCCTGAGCCCGGCGACCGGGTTCTCGTGGCGGGCTACCCCGGCGGTGGGGGACTGTCGTTGGAGGAGGGGCGCATGGTGGCGCGAACCAGCGACCGCCTCTTCGGCGCTGACGCCGGGGCGCTGGCGCTCGACGTCGAGGTCGCCCCTGGCAGCTCGGGGGGTCCGGTGCTCGACCGCGACGGTCAGCTCGTCGGGGTGATCTACGCTTTGGCCGTCGAGGGCGGTCGCGGGTTCGCTGTGCCCGTGACGGCGCTGCAGGACGCGCTCGAGGCTGGCGACGCGCTCGTCGACGTTCCCGAGTGCAGGTAGGCAAACGGCCGCGGGACTCCGCGTCGCCGAGGGAGGGTGGGGCAGCGACCTCACGGGAGGGTGGGGCAGCGACCTCGCGACTAGGATCGCCGGGCAACCGACAAGGAGGCCAGATGCACGACCTCGCGCCGATCGTCAAGGCCTACGACGTGCGCGGCGTGGTGCCCGACGAGCTCGACGAGGAGGTCGCCCACTCGATCGGCCGCGCGGCCGCCGTCGAACTGCGCGGCGAGGCCATGGTCGTCGGTCGGGACATGCGACCCAGCTCGCCGGCGCTCGCGGCGGCGTTCATGGCGGGCGTGCGCATGCAGGGGGTGCACACCATCGACCTCGGGCTGACGTCCACCGATCTCGTGTACTACGCGTCTGGGCGGTTCGGGCTCCCCGGGGCGATGTTCACCGCCAGTCACAATCCCGGCCAGTACAACGGGATCAAGCTCTGCCGGGCCTACGCCGAACCGGTCTCGATCGAGACCGGCCTTGCAGAGATCCGCGACCGGGCGCGAAGCGGCGACCTGCCCGTGGCCGACAGCAGCGGCGGCAACCGCGCGGTGGACCTGCTCGCGGAGTTCGCCGATCACGTCCGCGGGTTCGTCGCCGTGGATCGGCTGCGGTCCCTGCGGGTCGCGGTCGACGCGGGAAACGGGATGGCGGCTCACGTGGTCCCCGCAGTGTTCGAGAGGCTGCCGTTCGTGCTCGTGCCCCAGTGCTTCGAGCTCGACGGGACCTTCCCCAACCACCCCGCCGACCCGCTCGACCCGGCCAACCTCGTCGACCTCCAAGAGGCTGTGGTCGCCGAGCGATGCGACGTGGGGCTGGCGTTCGACGGCGACGCCGACCGGGTGTTCGTCATCGACGAGCGCGGCCGTGCGGTCAGCCCGTCGATCGTGACCGCGATCGTGGCCGCCAAGCTGCTGGCCCACCATCCCGGCGAAACGGTGCTGTACAACTGCATCTGCTCCCGGGTGGTGCCTGAGACCATCGCCGAGGCCGGTGGGCGGGCGATCCGCACCCGGACGGGGCACTCGTACGTCAAGGCCGCCATGGCCGACAGCGACGCGATCTTCGCCGGGGAGCACTCCGGGCACTACTACTTCCGGGACAACTACCGCGCCGACTCGGGGTTGATCGCCACCGTGGTGTTGCTCGAGGCGCTGTCGGCGACGGACGGGCCGATGTCGGCGCTGGCGGCGCCCTACGACCGCTACGTGGCCTCCGGCGAGCTCAACCACCGGGTGCGAGACCCCGCAGCGGCGACCGAGCGGGTGCTGGCGGCGTTCGCTGGGGAAGGCGAGATCGACCGCATCGACGGGCTGACCATCGACGGCGGAGACTGGTGGTTCAACGTCCGCAGCTCCAACACGGAGCCGCTGTTGCGGCTCAACGTCGAAGCGAGCGACGCTGACACCATGCACCGTATCCGCACGCGCGTCGTCGATGAGATCCAACCGGAGGGACGCTGATGCCCCCTGTCGACCCTGAGTTGATCAAGCTGCTGGTGTGCCCCGACTGCAAAGGGGCCATCGAGTACAAAGACCGCCGCAACCTGATCATCTGCACCGCCTGCGGGCTGCGCTACCCCGTGCGCGACGGCATCCCGATCATGCTCGTCGACGAGGCCACCCGCCCGGACGGCTGATGGACCTCGACGATCCCGACGCGTTCGGTGAGGTCGACCCGGCCGGGGCGGTGGGGGCCACCCTCGCCGCGCCGCAGCGCTGGGAGTCCGCGCCCGGCCTGGTCGGCGAGTCCCGCCTGCCCGACGGTGCGCGGGCGGTGATCGTCGCCGGCATGGGCGCCTCGGGAGTCGCCGGCGAGGTGGCAGCGGCCGCGGCGTTCGACCGCCTCGACGTTCCTGTGGTCACCGTCGCCGACGCGACCCTGCCGGCATGGGTCGGGCCCGCCACGCCGGTGATCGCCGTCAGCCAGTCGGGGGACACCGAGGAGACGCTGGCGGTGGCCCGCGGCGCGCTCGACGCCGACGCGCGCCTGGTCGCCGTGACCGCAGGCGGCGCGCTGGCCGACCTGGCCGTGTCGCAAGGCGCGGACCTGATCCGGGTGCCACCCGGCGACCGCTCTCGCCACGCGCTCGGGTCGCTGGCCGGTGCGGTCGGCGTCTACCTCGGGCTGGGAGCCGACATCCCCGCGACGGTCGTTTCCCAGCGCACCGTGGTGGGCGCCCTCGGTCCCCACGCGCCCACAGCCGACAACCCCGCGAAGCAGATCGCTGCGGCGATCGCCGCCAGCACTTCGGTGCACGTCTGGTCGACCAGCCGGCTGTCCGCGGTCGCCGCCGTCCGGCTGGCCGGACAGCTGGCGACCGACGCGAAGCTGCCGGCCACCACCGGCGCGCTGCCCGACGCCGCCCATCACGAGGTCCTGGGGTGGCACCACGCAGAACCCGGTCAGGGCGAGCGCGGGCTCGTGGTGCTGCGCGACCTCGAAAGCGAGACGGCGCCGGCCGTGGCACAGCTCGGACCGGCGCTGGAGCTTGCGGCGCCAGCGTTTTCGTGGTTGACCCAGCGGGCGGTCGGCGCGCCGGGTGACCCGCCACTGGCGCGTCTGGCCGCCCTGATCCTCGCTGTAGACCTTGTCGGCGTGTACGCGGCGATCGCCAGGGACGTGGATCCCACGCCGGTCACCGCGCTCGACCATCTGCAGGCCGCTGCGGCGGCCGACTGATCCTTGGAGGAACCATGCGCACTGTCGCTCAGCACATCGCCGACCGTCTCGGCCAGTTCACCCCCAAGGCCCTGTTGACCCTCGGATCCGGGCTCGGGGCGCTGGCCAACGACGTGGAGGACGCCACGGTGTTGCCGTTCGGGGAGGTGGGGCTGCCCGACACCACGGTCCCTGGCCACGAGGGAAGGCTGCTGGCCGGCCATCTCGAAGGAGTACCGGTGCTGTGCCAGCAAGGGCGCGTCCACCTGTACGAGGGTCGTGACGTGTCGGAGACGGTCGCCTGTGTTCGCGCCGCCGCCGAACTCGGTGCAGAGGTGTTCATCGCCACCAACGCCGCGGGCGGCATCGGCGACGGCGCGCCGGAAGACCCCACGCCCGGCGACCTCATGCTGATCGCCGACCACTTGAACTTCACCGGCGAGAACCCCCTGATCGGCTTGCCGACGCCGCACTTCGTGGACCTCAAAGACGCCTACGACCCGCAACTGCGCGCGGTCGCACGCGAGGCCGCACAAGCCACCGGTCATCCCCTTCGCGAGGGGGTGTACGCGGCGCTGCGCGGCCCCTCGTTCGAAACGCCTGCCGAGATCACGTGGCTGCGCACGGTGGGCGCCAACGCGGTGGGCATGTCCACGGTGCCCGAGGTGATCGCCGCGCGGGACGCCGGTCTTCGCGTCGCGGCGTTCTCGTTGCTGACCAACGTGCACCTTCCCGGCGGAAGCACCACCGACCACGAGGAGGTCATCGACGTCGGCTCGAAGGCCGGCCCCCGCCTCGCGGCAGTCCTGCGCGCGCTGGTCCCGCGGCTGTGACCCGGGGAGGCGAGGGTGCTGGCGGAGGGCGGGCCGGGGCCCCGGCCCTCAGGGCCATCGTGCCGGTGTCGCTACAGCTCCCGGCGGGCCCGGGCGCTACGGCTCGCGGCGGGTCGGGGCCCTACAGCTCCCGGCGGGCCACCAGGCGGGTCGCGGCGAACAGCAACGCAGCGGTGACCACCACGGTGACGACGCCGGCGCGTGTGAACTCGCTCGCGGCAGCGCCCTCGACCAGGGCCACGACCGCTCCCAAAAGGCGGCTCGGCAGCCACGGAGCCACATCCGGCAGCAGCCCCAGCACCGGCAGGGCCAGCAGCACCGCCAGGACGACCAGCACACCTCCCAGCTGGCTGCGCACCCACCCGCTGACCGCGGCGGCAACCGCGACGGCGAAGGCCAGGTAGAGCGCTCCGAGCGCGGTGCCCAGCACCATCGCCCCGGTGGGCAGATCCCCGATCAAGACCGTCGTCAGGGCCCACGCGACCGCGGTCCCGGCCACGAGCGCGCAGACGGCCGCGACCGTGGTCGTAACGTACCGGGGGATCACCAGCGCAGACGCCCGCGCCACCCGCGTGCGGAGGAACGCCGCGACCTCGGGGCGCGTGTCGATCGCGAGCGCAGCGACCGCCACACCGACGACGGCCAGCAGCCCGAGCTGGCTGGCGTTGCCGACGAACTGCTCGATGCCATCGACCGGCCGGGGGTCGGGGGCGACGATCGTCATCCCTCCACCGAAGCGCTCCATGATCTCGGTGAAGTAGCGTGCGGTCAGCGGGCCGAGCACGCCGAACATCAGGTACGCGCCCGCCAGGATCATCCACCGGTGGGTCCGCGACAGGCGCAGCAGCTCCAACCGCCACAGGTTCACGTCGTCAGCTCCAAGAACGCCGTCTCCAGGTCCGTCGCCGGGTTGAACGCGAGCAACGGGACACCGCACTCGGCCAGGATCGCTGGGATGTCCGTCTGGGCCTTTTCGGCGTCGGACACGGTCACCCGCACCCGCCCGGGCGCCGTCTCGATGACCTCGACGGCCCATACCACCGACCGCAGCTTGTCGATCACGAGGGTGGCCGGAGCAGGGACATGGAGGGTGTAGGCCGCGCGGGTGCGCGCGAGCAGCTCGCCCAGGGGCCCTTGGAACCGCAGTCGACCATGGTCGATGACGCCCACGGTGTCGCAGACCTGTTGCACCTCCGCGAGGATGTGGGTGGACAGCACCACGGTCTTGTCCCGCCCGAGCCCGCCGATGAGGTCGAGCACCTCGCGGCGGCCGGCCGGGTCGAGGGCGGACGAGGGCTCGTCGAGAATAAGGACCTCTGGGTCGCTTACCAGACACGCGGCCAGGCCCACCCGCTGGAGCATGCCGCGGGAGAAGCCACCCACCCGCCGGTCGGCGGGGGAGGACAGACCCACTTGAGCAAGTGCGTGGGTAGTGCGCTCGGCTGGCAGGTCGGGAGCGCTCAGATGGCGGGCCAAGTCCACGACCTCGCGGGCGGTCAGCCAGGGGTCGAACTGGGGGGTGTCCACAAGGACGCCAAGGGCCCGGCGCGACACCGACAGCTCGACGCTTCCGCTGGTCGGGCGCCGCAGCCCTGCCAAGATCGACAGCAGGGTGGTCTTGCCGGCCCCGTTGGCACCGACGAGGCCGTAGATCGCGCCGCGGGGTACCTCTAAGTCGACGTCATCAAGCGCGACGGTGTCCTTGTAGACCTTGCGAAGGTCGGAGGTGGCGACGACCGGCGCACCGGCCGCCGGCGCATTGCTGGCTGGCGAGGCTGACGTGGTTCGGGGCGACTCGCTGAGTCCGGTCCCGACGCCGACCTCGGGTTCGTCGCGGAGCCCGGCCCCGACACCGAGCCCGGTCCCGACGCCGACCTCGGGCCCGTTGCCGAAACCGTCGGAGGCCACGCTGCCTTGCGCCGGCGTGTCCGCCACGATCGTCGCTGCCTCGCCGCGTGGCACCCGCCCGATGATGAAGTAGATCGCCACCCCGATCGGGAAGCTGACCAGCACGATGATCAGCGCCCACGCCCACCGCGGCAAGTGCCGGACGTCGTGCAAGGCCAAGTCGATGAGCACGACTACGTCGATCAGCAAGACCCCGGCGATGACCGCGACCACGGCGACCGGCACGTCGGTGCCGAAGATCTCCACTTGCAGCACGCTCCTTTGCGGGCGAACTGGCGCCGAGCAAACCCAGCGCCCGTGGCCGGGCCACCTGGTAGCGCATCGCATCGTCCTGGGCGGATCGTCGCAGGGCGAGGCTGACGGTCCTGGTTTCTGGGTCCCACTCGGCCTCTCACCGCCGCCGCTTCGGACGCCACCCGCTGGGCAAGGTCGCGGTAGCGCTGCGAGAAGTGCGTCAGCACGAGCCGCCGCGCGCCGGCCTCCCGGGCGATGGTCGCGGCCTGTCGCGCGGTGAGATGCCCGTAGCGCGACGCCAGCTCCCGGTGCTCGTCCAGGAAGGTCGCTTCGCACACGGGCAGGTCCGCGTCGGCGGCGAGCGCGACCGCGGCGTCGCACAGCCGGGTGTCCATCACGAACGCGAACTCGAGCCGCTTGGCGTGCAACCGGAACTCCCGCCCCTCGGCCACGAACGCCCTCCGTGCTCGGCATGGGTATCACACTGGGCTCGCCTCCCGCGGCGGCCACGGTCAGCAACGCCTTGAGGTGGGCGGCCAGGGTCGCGGCGACCTGTGGCCCCAGCGGTGGCGGCCACGGTCACCGCCGCGACCCATGCGAACTCGCCCGCGGGAGCACCTCGACTAACACCACTACCACGTCGCCTGACTCGAAGGTGACTGGCCCAGCGTCACTGCTGATGCCGCTGTCCGTCGACGAGGTCGCGAAGGTGGGTCTGGTCGTGGGGCGAGGTGGTGGGAGCGCGCCTGGCGGGCCGCACCGACTGCAGCAAGGACCAACCGAATCGAACAGCACGCTGCGTGCGTGCTGCAAGGTCGACAGGCCCGGCGAATCCGTTCCTTTTGTTGCGTTTCCTTCTGATATGTGCCGGTCAAAACAGTCATCATGCAAGGTTTCTTGCCTCGGTCCGGCCGATCGGATCAATCAGCCATGCGGCGAGTCTCGCTGCGCACGCTCGCCTGCAGGTGAGGGCCTGCCTTTTGTCATGCGGTGCCAGCGGCGTCCGAACTCGGTGGCATGAGGGCGACAGAGAGGAGGCAGTACGCGACGACCAGACAGTGAGGTGATCGGTCTTCGGAGCGGCCACCCAAAGAGCAACGGGTGACAAAGGGGTCTCCCCATGTTCACGATGACGAAGGGATCACGAACGGCGATCGTTGCGTTCGTGCTCGTGCTGTTGTTGTCCATGACCGCGATGGCCGGAGCC
>SLAO01000015.1 GCA_007126835.1 Nitriliruptorales bacterium
AAGGAAGGTGTCGAGCACCTCCAACGCCTCGTCACGGCGTCCGAGATCGGACAGCACCTCGGCGAGAAGGGTGACGTCGTTCTCAGCCAGCGGGTGCTCGTCGGCGACCCGACGCAGCAGCGGCACTGCCTCGTGGTACCGGTGACGTTCCAGAAGGCGCCGGGCCGTGTCACGCGCCAGCGTGAGGTACTCGTCCTCGAGCTCCCGACGCCGCAGTGCGACCCATTCGCCCTCCACGCCCGAAAGCAGCGGTCCCCGATATCGGGCCAGCGCGGTCAGGCGGGCTTCCAGATCGCCGGTCCGGGACGCGTCGCGCAGCTCTTCGATATCCAACCAGCGCCGCTCGGGGACCAGCGTGATCGCATCGGCGTCGCTGTGCAGAGGCAGCTCGGGCAGCGCTCTGCGCAGCTGGAACAACCGCTGCGAGAGGTGACGCCGCGCGTCAGCCAGCGCCTCGTCGGGAAACTGCGCGGTTGCCAGGTCGTCTCGGAGGACGGGCCCAGAGGTCAGCGCGAGCTGACCGAGGATCGCCTGGGTGCGGGCTGGCGGCTGGTGCAGCCGCCCTTCGGGTGTCCGGACCCGCGCCGGCCCGAGCAGGTGGAGTTCGCAGGGTGCGCTCACAGGATCCTCCAAGGGGTTCCTGCGTACCGTAGCGGTCCACGTTGGACACACAAGTCCCTGACCTGCAGTTTGTCCCCTTAGGGGTCATCGTTGCGAGGGCCTTGCGAACAGCGGGTGGTGTCATGCCTGCCACACCGCGCGGGGGAGCGGCCCGCCCCGCGCTCCCCGGGGGAGAGCGCGGGGCACGGCCGTCGCGGCTGCAAGGTCCGACCCAGCCGGGCGTTCAGGCCAGGCCGGGCTGCTGGAGCCCCTCGCGACCCTGGCGTCCCCGGTCGGAGACGGTCAGACGGACTGCGGCCCCATCGCCCAGGATCTCGCGAGCCGTCGACGGCAGCGACACCGACGCCACCCACGTGCCCTTGGCGGGATCTTCGTCCTCCAGCGACGGACCGCTCGGTTCGTAGTCGCGCAGCGACACGGACAACTGAGAACTCCACACCGCCCACGCGGCGAGGCGATCGTTGCTGGTGCCGACGTCAACGACGAGCAGGTCCTCGAACTCGGCATTCGCCTCCAGGTGATCGCGGAAGTCGAACATCCCGCGACGCTCCCGCAGCGCGAGGACGCGCAGATGCAGCGAGTACCTCGCCGTGCGGCGCTCGTCCGGGCGTTCCCCGGCACTGGCGATGAGGAAGGTCGTGACCAGCGGGACCGGACGATCCGCGCCGGCACGTGGGCGCTCCAACGTGATCGGGCAGTAGTGGGCCGCCACCTGCTGGTGCATGAGGACAGGCAGGCCGCGGACCGCCAACTCGACCTCGGCCTGCCACACGAGGTCGTCGTCGGGGCTGCCCGGCAGGTCGAGTCCGATGAGGTCGGCTTCCACGGTGAGGTCCCCGAACAGGAAACGCCGTAGGTTCTGGTACCCCTCCTCGGAGTTGACGATCCCGTAGCGGCCGCTGTGACTGCGGTGGACGAACGCGAACTTCGCACCGGGCACGTAGGCGCGGTCGGTCTGGACCAGCCCGTCGCTCTTGGCGCCGACGGCTCTGGCCGACAGGCCCCGAGCGACGTCGTAGTCCTCCGGGTTCGTGCCGATGAGCGAGAAGATGCGATCTTTGGGGAAGGCGTCGTCGGGCATGTCCTGGGGCCGGTACCCGCTCGGCGGAGGCCCTGGGGTCCCTGGCGTCAGGTACTCGCGCATCCGCTCGGGGCCGAAGATGTCCGCGCCGGCGATCCCGAACCGGTCCCTGATCCGCTCGATGAGGCCGAAGCCGACGTCGAAGGCGATGCCCCCGTGCGGAGTGGCGTAGGTGAACAGCCGGCCGACCATCTCGTCGGCGGGGCGGCTGTCGCCCTGCTCGGCTCGCTCGGGGATGACCTTCTGGAGCAGGCAGCGGCAGATCAACCCACCCATGGAGTGCGCCACGAGGTGCACCCGCTCGGCTGCGGTCTTGGACTGCAGCAGCGTGATCAGCGTGAAGAGGTCTTCGGCGGCTCGTTCGAGGCGGAAGGACTCGGGGTCGTCACCCCACGTCGAGGCGGACACGTCGTAGAACCGGTGGATCCACAGCGACCGCGCCGGGACGCTGGCGTCGTTCTGGGCCTCCAGCCAGGCGCGCTGGCCCCCGTGGACGAGAAGCTGGTAGTCGTGGTCGATCATGAGGCGCAGCAGGGGGCTTTCGAACTGGTGGAAGACGGGATCCCCGCGCCCGCCCACGCGAACGTGCGTTGAGCCCAGGTTGAAGCCGTAGAACGGGTCCTCGACCGCCTCGTCGATGCCCGCTGACCTGCCGGCGAACCCGCGGACGTAGACGATCGGCACGTCCTCGTTCATCCAGCGCTCCTACCCCCGCCCCCGGCCTTAACGGCAAACGTCGACCGGGCGCACTACACCCCGCGGCCGCGCGCGTGTCAATGGCCGTACGGCCTGCGCATGCGTACAGGCCGCCGTCGTCGGCGATGATGGCTGCGGCCGTCGGGGCCGACCTAGGGGGCAACCAATGCCACGCAGGAGCGCCGGGTTGCTGCTGTACCGCGTTACCGCGCAGGGGGTCGAGGTCCTGCTCGTGCATCCCGGCGGTCCGTACTGGGTCAACCGCGACGAGGGGGCGTGGTCGCTGCCGAAAGGGGAGTACGACCCGGGCGAGGATCCCCTGGAGGTTGCGCGTCGGGAGTTCCGCGAGGAGCTCGGGGCAGAGCCGCCAGGAGGGCCGCCGACCTTCCTCGGGACGTGTCGCCAAGCCAGTGGCAAGCAGGTCCGCGCGTGGGCGCTGGAGGGGGACATGGACGTTTCGGCGATCCACAGCAACACGTTTGAGTTGGAGTGGCCGCCCAAGTCCGGCCGCTCGCACGAGTTCCCAGAGGTTGACCGCGCGGCCTGGTTCGATCCGCACACCGCGCGCCGGAAGATCAACCGGGCGCAGGCCGTGTTCGTGGACGCCCTCACGGCGGTGCTGGGATAGCCACCGGCGGCGAAACGCGACCGTGTCGCCTACCGGCGGCGTCGACGATGATGGCGGGCCAGCTTGATGCGAGCGTCCACGACCGCGATGCCCTCGGTGCAGACGAACACCGGGTTGAGGTCGACCTCGTCGATCTCGGGGACCTCCTCGACGAGGGCGGACATCCGGAACAGCAACCCCTTGAAGGCGTCCACGTCCACCGGCGGTGAGCCCCGGTACCCCGTCAGCAGCGGGAAGCCCCGTAAGCTCGTCAGCATGTCGTCCACGTCGGTGTCGGTCAGCGGGTGGATCCGTACCGCGACGTCGCGCAGAAGCTCCACGAGCGTTCCTCCAAGCCCGGCCATCAGCAAGGGCCCGAAGTTGGCGTCGTGGGTGACACCGGCGACCGTCTCGACCCCACCGGAGACCATCTCCTGGAGCAGGTAGCCCTGCGCGGCGATGTGGGCTCGGTCGTCGCGCTCGAGGTCAGCGTGGAGCTCGGAGACCGTGCGCGCCACCTCATCGGGCCCCTCGAGGCCGAGTCGCACCCCACCGATGTCGGTCTTGTGCACCGGGGCGGCGATCTTCAAGGCGAAGGGGCCGTCCAGCTCCGTTGCGGCCGCTCGTGCCTCGTCGGTGGTGTGCACGACGCGAGCGGTGGCGGTGGTGATGCCGAAGGCATGCAGCAGCGTGTCAGCCTGCCTGGCGTCTAGCCACGCCTTCTGCTGGCCTTCGCTCAGGGCCTCGGCGACCACCGCGCGGGCGGTCGGGACGTCCGCGTCGGAGATCTCCACCACGTGGCCCAGAGGCCGGCGGCGCCAGCGTCCGTAGCGGGCAACCCGCCCTAGCGCCGCGGCGGCGTCCTCGGGGAAGGTGAAGGAGGGGATGCGCGCCTCGTTCAGCTCGGCGGGCACCCCCTTCTCGGACATGAAGACGCTGACGATCGGTGTCGAGCCCTGCAGCTCCTCGGCGGCCTCTCCCATCGCCCGGGCGACCTCTCCCGCCAGCGTGACCATGGGGGGAATGAAGATGACCAGGAGAGCATCGACATGCGGGTCGCCGGCCAGGATGCTCATCGCCTGGCGGTAATCGGCGGGGGAGGCCGACGCGATCATGTCCACGGGGTTGTGGGTCGCGGCCTCGGCAGGAAGCAGCTGCTGGAGCTGCGCGCGGGTCTCCTCGGCCAGCTCTGGCACCTCGAGGCCGTTGGCCTCGCACGCGTCGGCGGCGAGGATGCCCGGGCCGCCCGCGTTGGTCAGGATCGCGACCCGGTTGCCGCTCGGGGCGGGCTGGTTGGCCAGGATGCTGGCCACCCCGAACAGGTCCTCCAGGGTGTCGACCCGGATGACCCCCGCCTGGCTGAACAGGGCCTCGACGGCCACGTCGCCGGCCGCCAGCGCGCCGGTGTGGCTCGAAGCGGCCCGTTCCCCGGCGCTGCTTCGTCCCGACTTGACCGCGGCGATGGGCTTGGAGCGACCGATGCGCCGCGCGATGCGGCCGAACTTCCGTGGGTTCCCGAACGACTCGAGGTACAGCAGGATGACGTCGGTGTCGTCGTCGGATTCCCAGTACTGCAGCAAGTCGTTGCCGGAGATGTCGGCCTTGTTGCCGACGCTGGCAAAGGAGCTGATCCCCAGCCCGAGCCGTTCGGCGGCGGCGAGCACCGATAGGCCGAGCGCGCCGGATTGGCTGGAGAACGCCACGCGACCCGGGGCGGGGAACACCTGGGAGAAGGTGCCGTTCATCCGCAGGTCGGACGAACCGTTTAAAACGCCCATGCAGTTGGGTCCCACCACCCGCATGCCGAACCGGCGAGCGATCTCCATGAGCTCGGCTTCGGCTGCTCGTCCAGCATCCCCCGTCTCGGCGAAGCCCGCCGAGACGATGACCAGTGCCTTCGAGCCGAGCTGTCCTGCCTCCTCGCACACCGGCGCGACATCGGCGGCCGGCACGCACACGATCACCAGCTCCGGGATCTGCGGGCACCGCGACAGCGACGGGTAGGCGGCCACGGATTGGACGTGGGTGGTCGACGGGTTGACGGGATAGACCGGACCGTCGAAGCGTCCGTCAAGAAGGTTGCGGAATACCAGCCCGCCGATCGACATCGGCGAGCGCCCGGCCCCCACCACCGCGATCGACCGCGGCCGGAACACCGACGTCAGCGACGCGACCGCGGCTTGGCGGTCCTGCTCGTCGGCGGAGGCGAGGAAGTCCTCGGTGGGTGTGGAGCGGAAGGTGGTCTTGACGACGCTGCCGTCGCTGGTGAACTTCGGGTTCAGGCCGGCGTCGCGTAGGAGTCGCAGCATCGGCTCGTTCTCGCGCATGACGTCGCCGACGAAGCCAGTGACGCCGAGCTCATCGGCTGGCTCGACCACGGCGCGCAGCAGCGCTGTGCCGATCCCGCGGCCCTGCTCTGCGTCCTCGACCATCACCGCGAACTCTGCGGTGGACGGATCCTCCTCGAGCCGATCGAAGCGCGACACGCCGAGGATGCGATCGCCGGACTCGGCGACGAATCCGACGCGCATGTCGTTGTCCACCTCGGTGAAGTAGCGCATCTGCTCGCGGCTCATCGTCCGGGGCGCGAAGAACCGCAGACGGATGGTCTCGGGGGACAGTCGCTGCCACATGGCCATCATCGCGTCGAGGTCGTCGGGGCGGATCGGTCGGATCCGCACCGTTCGCCCGTCGCGCAAGACGACGTCCTCGACGTAGGCCTGGGGGTCTTCGAGTGGCATGGTCCCTCCTGGGAGGCTGAGGCGATCGGGTTACGCCTCAGTCGCACGGGTCGGACGCATCATCGCGCACCGGGCGTCGCCAGGTCAGGTCAGAAGTCCTGCCCGGGCGCTACCCTGCCACGGCGATGCTGCGTCGAAAGGTCCTGCCCGCCGAGATCCGTCCCGCCTGGGAGGCCTTCGCAACGCAGGCGCACCGCGTGCAGCAGGCCCGCGAAGCGCTGCTGTCGTGCTTGCCCGTGGGTCGGGGGTCCCAGCGCGCACCGGTGCAGGTCGGCATCGAGTTGATGCGCGACGAACTCGACGCGGTACGCCCGGAGATGGTCGCGTGGCGGGTGGAGGCCGTCGAGGAGGCGTGGCAGGACTGCGTCGGCGCGACCGACCGGGCCCGCGCACGCGTCGACCGGGCTCTCGCGGTTGCCGACGCCACCGATGAGGTGCACGACCTGTACCACGAGGTGGCGGCGATCGTGCAGCCCCTGGAGGCCTGGGCCGACGCCGAGGAGCGCTGGCATCAGCTTCGGCAGCGTCGCCGGTGATCAGCCCTCCCGCGGGGGGCGACGCAGGCGCTTGCGCTCGCCTCGCCGACGCTTGGAGTCCAGGCGACGTTGCTTGGCCGCGCGGGACGGTCGGGTGGGTCGGCGGGGGGCCGGTGGAGGTGCCAGCGCCTCGGCGAGGAGACTGGCGAACCGGGCCAGCACCGCTTCGCGATTGCGTGCCTGGGAGCGGTGCTCGCTGGCTTCGAGCAGCAGCTCCCCGCCTACGGTGATCCGCCGTCTCAGGTGCTGCCGCACGGCGGCCTTCTGCGCATCGGTCAGCGAGCGGCTGGCGTCGACGTCGAACCGCAGCTCGACCTTGGTCGCGGCGGTGTTCACGTGCTGTCCGCCGGGTCCGCCGCTGCGGGAAAAGCTCAGGGTGACCTCTTCGCCCGGGATCGTCAGGCCGGGACGCACGTGGATGTCCTCCATCCCCTTCATCCTGCCCCGCGTGGCTTGGTGCGCAGCATGGTGAGCTGCGCCAGCGTCGTGGCGGGTAGCCTTCGACCGGTCCACGCACGCCGCGATCGGCCTCGCAGACAGGAAGCCCATGCTCGAGCTCGATGACCTCACGCGTCACTACGGCGACGTGCGGGCGCTTGACGGCCTGACCTTCAGCGTCGAGCCCGGTCAGGTGTTCGGGTTCGTGGGCGCCAACGGTGCCGGCAAGACCACCGCCATGCGAATCGTCATGGGGGTCGACCGCTGCGACTCCGGCGCGGTGCGGTGGCAGGGTCAGCCGGTGGACGCGGATGCCCGGCGCCAGTTCGGCTACATGCCCGAGGAGCGCGGACTCTACCCGAAGATGCCATGCCGGCGACAGCTGACCTACCTGGCGCGCTTGCACGGCTTGTCCAAGTCAGACGCTGCAGACCGGGCGACCCGGTGGCTTACGCACCTGGGTCTCGCCGACCGGGCCGATGACAAGCTCGAGGAGCTGTCGTTGGGCAACCAGCAACGGGTGCAGCTCGCGGCGGCCCTGGTCCACGACCCGACGCTCCTGGTGCTCGACGAGCCCTTCAGCGGGCTAGATCCGCTCGGCGTGGACGTGATGAGCGAGATCCTTCTCGAACGGGCGAAGCAAGGCGTGCCGGCGATCTTCTCCAGCCATCAGCTCGAGCTGGTCGAGCGGCTCTGCGACGCGGTGGCGATCATCGACCGGGGGCGCCTGGTCGCCAGTGGGACGGTCGCTGACCTGCGCCGGCGCGAGCAGCCAATGCTCCGTGTTGACGTCGACGCACCCGACCCGCACGGGTGGGTAAAGGGGCTGCCAGGGGTGATCGGCGCCGAGCCCAACGGCCAGGGAGTCCTGATCGAGCTCGCCGCGGACGCCGACTCCGATGCCCTCCTCGATGCGGCTCGTGCGGCAGGGCGCGTTCGCCACTTCGGGTTCGTGGAACCCACGTTGGCACAGCGCTATCGGGAGGTCGTCGTGGGGCCAGAGGAGCAGGTGGCCTGATGGGGCTGCTCCGCATCGTGGCTGCGCGCGAGCTGACCGAGCGTGCGCGCAGCAAGGCCTTTCTGATCTCCAACGTCATCATCCTGGCAGCCATCGGTGGCGCGGCGATGTTGCCGCAGCTGCTCGGGGACCCAGGTCTGCACCGCGTCGGGATCACCGGCCATGCCTCGGCTGAGCTGGCCACCGTGGTCGAGGCACAGGCCGCGGGCGGCGGCGGTACCGTCGAGGTCGTCGAACTCGATGACGCTGCCGCAGCCGAGTCGGCGGTCGTCGACGGCGAGGTCGACTTCGCGATCGTCGACGGCACCACGGTGCTGACCGACAACGGGCTTCCCGGCTCGCTGGAGCCGGTACTCCAGCTGGGGTCCCAGTCACTGGCGCTCGAGCAAGCACTGGCGGATGCCGGGGTCCCTCCCGGCGAGCGGTCGCGCCTGCTCGGCGGGGGCACGCTGACCGTCGAGCAGATCAGCACCCCGGACACCGACCGGGAAGCGGCCCAGGACGCCCTGGCCACCGCGGGTCCGGTGGCCTATCTCGCGGTCGTCGCGCTGTACGGCCTGCTGATCTTCTACGGCCAGTGGGTGGCGCAGGGCATCGTCGAGGAGAAGCAGTCACGCGTCGTCGAGGTCGTCTTGTCGACGGTGTCCACGCGGCAGCTGCTGGCTGGCAAGGTGCTCGGCATCGGTGTGCTCGGGCTGGGGCAGATCCTTCTGATCGCCGCGGCCGGGACAGTCGCGCTGCTGTTCGCCACGGAGATCGAGCCGCCGCCGGGCATGGCTCCCATCGTCGCGGTCGTGCTGGCCTGGTACCTGCTGGGGTACGCCATCTACGCGCTGCTGTTCGCCGTCACCGGAGCGATCGTCGCCAGGGTCGAGGACCTGCAGAGCGCCGCGACCCCGATCATCATCGTGATCGTGGCGGGCTTCGCCGCCGCGCAGTTCGCGCTGCAGAACCCCACCGGGACAGTGGCGGTCGTGCTCGGCTACGTGCCCTTGACCGCGCCGCTCATCCAGCCCATCCGCGTCGCAGCTGAGACGGCCACTGGTGTCGAGATCATCATCGCTGCCGCCTTGGGGCTCGCGACCGTCGCCGGTCTCGTCCCGCTGGTCGCACGGCTCTACGCCGGTGGGGTCCTGCGGACCCGGGCGCGCGTGCGCCTGCGCGACGCGTGGGGGTAGCGGTCGGGCTGCTCACGTTCGACGTGGTCAGCGCGCCAAGCGGTCGAGGAGGTCGAAGAGGCCTTCTGGCGGGGCGTGATGCTCGCTCCAGGCGCGCGACAGCGGGGTCCGCACCACGGACTGGCACCGCTCCCCGAGCATCACCCGGTCCTCGCCATCGAGCAGCGCGGTCACCGCGGCGTCACCGAGGACGCTGCCGAGGAACCGATCGCGCATCGTCGGCGCGGCCCCGCGTTGGACGTGGCCCAAGGCGGTCACCCGCGGTTCGACGCCCTCGAGGTCCTCGCAGACGCGGTTGGCGATGTCGTAGGTGCTGCCGGCCTGCTCGCCTTCTGCCACGACGACGATGCAGTAGCGCTTCCCCAGCGCCAACGCACGCCGGACCGCGGCTCGAATGGCGCCCACGTCGGCTCCCGCGTCCGGAGTCACCACGTACGTTGCGCCACCGGCGATCCCGCAGTACAGGCTGATCCACCCGGCGTGACGGCCGAGGACCTCCACGAAGGACAGCCGCTCGCCGGCGGCGGCCGTGTCACGGATGCGGTCGATCGACTCCAGGGCCGTGTTGACGGCGGTGTCGAAGCCGACCGTGAAGTCCCCTCCTGCCAGGTCGTTGTGGATGGTGGCGGGTACCCCCACGACCGACGGCGTGCCCTCGCGTGAGAGGGCATCGGCTCCACGCATCGACCCGTCGCCGCCGATCACGACGAGGCCGTCGACCTCTGCGAGGTCGAGGTGCTTGAGCGCCTCGCGACGGCCCTCTGTGCTGCGGAAGCGAGGCGAGCGCGCGGTTGCAAGGACACTGCCGGGACGGTGGAGGATCCCGGACACCCCGCGAGCGTCCAGGTGCGTGTAGGCGCCGTTGATCAGCCCTGCGAACCCGTCCCGGACCCCGACGGTGGCCAGTCCGGCCTGATCAGCGGCCCGCACGACCGCACGGATCACCGGGTTCATGCCGGGGCCGTCACCACCGCTGGTCACCACCGCGATGCGTCGCATGGCCGGTCTCCCGAAGGTTGCGCTCACCCACTGCCTGCCAGGGCCAGTCACCGGCAGGCTAATGCGGGCAGCGATCGATGCGCTACCTACCGCGGTGCTGCCCGTTCGGCGAGGCGCGCTAGCCGCAGCGCCGGCGAGCGACGCAGCGGGGGTCCATGGCCCAGCGCCACCACCGCGGGATCGAGTCCGGCAAGGCGTCTGAGCGTGTCGGGCGCAGCTTCGGGAGCGGCCTGGAGCACTCGGGGCCCGGTGGCGACCCGCAGGATCCCGAACACCGCGTCACCGGCCAGCAGCACCCCGTGCTCGGGCAGCCAGAACGCTGTGTGGCCCAGCGTGTGGCCGGGCGCGGCCACCACCTGCAGGCCGCCGGCCTGGGTCTCTTCGTCTCCCAGCGGGGTGCACTCGACCGGCTGCGGCCGGGGGACGCCGCGCTGCAGAACGCGGCCCACCCGGCGGGAGGCAGACACCACCGGGGCTGTGGCCCCAGCGACCACGGCGTCGTCGGGTGGTCGCGCCTTGACGGCGCTGCCGGCTGCGGAGGCCGCGAACCGGGGCGCCGAGCCGGCATGGTCGGCGTGCCAGTGGGTCAACAAGACGGTGTCGACTGCGCTGGCAACGAATCCGAGCATCCGGATGCTGCGCACGAGCCGGGGAGCCGCCCTACAAGAGCCCGTGTCGACGAGCACCAGGCCGTCGGCATCGCCGTGCCCGTCGCGGGCGATCAGGTAGGCGTTGGTGAAGACCCCCACCTCGATCCGCCACACGCCGGGGGCCAGCGGCTCGGTCCGGTTGTCCACTCCGCCTGCGCTACCCGCCCGAGGTCGTCAGGCGACGGGTCAGCTCGCCGAGGTCGGCCACGCATAGCCCACCGACCTCCTCGACCCGTTGGGCGTCGACGCCCTGGCCCCCGAAGACCACCACCACGTCGGGGTTCGACGCCCGGCTGGCGGCCGCCAGCCCCGCGTAGATGTCGGGATCCGACGAAGGGTTCGTGATTGAGACGCACACGACGTCGGCGGGGGACAGGCGCAAGAAGAGCTCGAGGTCGTCGATGGGGACGTCCGCGCCGAGGTGGTGGACCTCGAACCCCCCGGCCCGCAGGAAGTCCGCCACCATCATGCTGCCCAGTCGATGCTGGTCGCCCGGTGGGGTCAGGGTCACCGCGGTGCCCCGGCTCGGGCCGCGGCGCCGGAAGTGCTCACCCAGGCGAGCCATGAGTGTCGTGGCGATCTCGCTGGCCCGATGCTCGACGGAAACGCTGATGCGCCCTTCGGCCCAGTCGCTGCCGACGCGGCGGAGCGCGGGGGACAGCAGGTACAGATACACGTCGCCCGCCGGCGCCCCGTCGGCGACGACCTTGCGCACCAGCGCCCCGGCTTCAACGCCGTCTCCGGCGATGAGGTGGCGATGCAGCCGGTCGACGTGGACCGGCCAGGCCGTGTGCTGCCCTGGATGCGACGGCGAGATGACGTCGACTTCGCGATCGGCGACGAAACGGGCGAGGTCCTCGCCGCGAACTCGCAGCCGGCCGCCGGCCTTGAACGCCGGCAGCTCTCCCTTGCGAACCCACCGGTAGGCCGTCATGTAGTGCACCTTGAGGTGGTCAGCAGCTTCTTGAAGCGTGAGCAGACCACCGTCGGCAGTGCCCGTAGGGTCTGTCCCCTCGGCCGCCTGTGCCACTCGTTCCGTCCCTTTCCACGCTTGCGGCCATGCTACCGGCGTGCGTGCACGACCGAGTCTGGCGTCCGTTACCCCTGGGCCAACCGCACGGACAGGTCGTTGATGAGGTCGCGGACGACGGCGATCTCGCCGCCCTCCAATTGCGCGCCGAGGACCGCGAAGTAGTAGGGCCCGCCGTCGTCGGGGTCCGCGCGTGCAACGAGAGACCGGGCGTCGCGCAACGAACCGGTCTTGCCGGTGACGCGACCGTCGGCTGGGGTGCCGCGCAAGCGCCGGCTCAGGGTGCCGGTCTCGCCCATGACGGCCATCAGGTCCCGCCACGTGGCTCCGTGGCGCTCCGAGAACGCGCGGTCGACCGAGGTGAGCATCTCGGCCGACAGCCGGTCGTCGCGCGACAGGCCCGAGCCGTCGGCCATGACGGCTTCTGACCAGTCCACGTCGAGGTCGGACAGCGCGGCGCGGGCAGCCACGTCACCTCCCGTCCACGTGGCGTCGCCGGTGCGCGCGCCCAAGGTTCGAAACACCGCGTCGGCCATGTGGTTGTCGCTTCGGATCATCACGTGGGCCAGCAGGTCGACCAGCGGGGGGCTTTGGACCCTGGCCGCCTCGTCGGCGGTCGGCGGTGCTGTCCCCCGATCGGGCTCGGAGCCGATCTCGACGTCAGCGTCGGCCAGGAGGTCGTGGAGGACCTCAGCGGTGACCTTGGCGGGATCCGGGGCGACCTCGCCCACCACTGTGCCGTTGCGTTCGCGGATACGTCGCCCGGCATCGACGGTCAACCCGCTGGCCCGGGTCGTGTCCAAGCTGTCGAAGTAGCGGTCACGCCAGCCGTCGGCCTCTGGCTCGTCGGCGAAGGTGCCCGGGTCGCCCAGCACCGAGCCCGTGATCTCCTCGATCCCGGCGTCGACCACCGCGTCGGCCAGCGCGCTGACCCGGGTATGCGGCCGCGCGGGATAGACCTCCTCGACGTATGTCGGGCTGGCAAGGGTCGGGTCGCCCTGCCCCACGACCACGAGGTCCCCGTCGAGGACGCCGTCGTCGATCGGACCGGTGGCGACGGCCCGAGTCACGTAGCGGTACTCCGGACCGAGGAGGTGCAACGCAGCGGCCGCCGTGACCAGCTTGTTCGTCGATGCGGGCATCACCGCGACGTCGCCTTGGTGCTCGGCGACGACCCTGCCGAGGTCGTCGACGACGAACGCCGACAGGTTGGTGATGTCGGTGACGTCTTCCTCGGCGAGGAGATCGGCGACATCCTCGACGAGCTCGGCAGGCAGCGGGTCGGGATCGGGGTTCGCCGTCGGGGCTTTGGTGGGCTCGGCAGTGGGGGTAGCTGCCGGACGGGGCGTGGGCTGCTCCACCGGCGAGTCCGCCGTGTCCTCGACAGGCGCCGGAGGAGTTGGCGTGGGCTCGGTCACCGGCGTGGCGGGCGGGTCGGAGTCCAGCAGCGCCACGGCCCCGCCACCGACGACGGCGAGCGCGAACAGCGCCACGGCGATCGCCAGCTTCGAGCGCCGCCGCCGGCGGCCGAACACGGCGGTACGGCTCATGGGGTCGCGTACCCCGAGGGAGGCCCAGGGGCGTCGAACGAGGCGACGATCTCGACGTGGGCCGTGTGGGTGAACTGATCGACCGGCACTGCGGTTGCCAGCCGCCAGCCGGCCTGGGTCAGCACCCCGGCGTCGCGGGCCAGCGAGGCCGGATCGCAGGACACGTACACGATCCGACGTCGCGTGAGCTGCGACACGCGGCGGGCCATCTCCTCTCCGATGCCGCGCCGGGGGGGGTCGACGACGACGACGTCAGCCCGACGGTGCTCGGCGACGAGGTCCTCCACCACGTGCTCGGCGCGGCCCTGGAGCACCTCGACGTCGAGGTCGGCGACGTTGGCGGCGGCGTCCTGGGCCTCCGACTTGCCGGTCTCGACGGCCGTGACCGCGCCGCCGTCAGCGGCGAGGAACGCGGAGAACAGCCCGACACCGGCGTACAGGTCGAGCACGGTGTCGCCGGACTCCACGGCTGCGGCCTCGCGCACGAGGTGCACGAGGGCTTCGGCGCCGGCGCGGCTGCTCTGGAAGAAGCTCGACGGCGACACCTGGAAGGTGCGGCCGCCCACTCGCTCGGTCAGGATCGGGTCGCCTCGCAGCGGCACCGGCCGGGCGCTGTTGATGACGACCGCGGCGACGTCCCCGGGGGGCAGCGAGGGGAGGCCTTCGGAGCCCGGGTGGATCTCCAGCGTGCCCCGGCCGTTCGCGTCCGCTCGGATCACGACTTCTTCGACCCCTCGCCAGTCGTCGCCGGCGGCAGCACGCGTCGCGGCGGTCGCCGGTTCCAGAAGCGGGCACATGTCGATGGGCTTGATGTCGTGGCTGCCGGCGCGGCGGAATCCGAGCCGACCGTCGGCATCGGGCGCCATGCGGCTGGTGATGCGGTAGCCGAGGCCGTCCCCGCCGTGCGGCCGGACCGTGGGCGCCACCGGAGGGTCGGCCAGCTTGCCGATCCGCTCGAGCTGGTCGGTGACGACCTGCCGGAGGAGGTCGGCCTGGTGCGCAGGGTCGATGTGCTGCAGGCGACAGCCTCCGCACTGCCCTGCGCCGAAGTGTGGGCACGGGGCCGGCACGCGGTGCGGCGACGCCTCCACAACGTCGACCACGGTGCCTCGAGCGAAGCGCTTGCGTTCTTCGGTGATGTCGACGACCACGGTCTCACCGGGGATGCCGTAGGCCACAAAGCACGCTTTGCCGTCAGGCAGGCGCCCCACGGCGTCGCCGCCGTGTGCGAGACCGTCGAGGCGCACGGTGGCGCGTGTGGAGGTGGGAGCCATCACACCGATGGTACCGGGCCTGACGCGGCCGCCGCCGATGACGGCGGACGCTCTGCCTGAGCGGGTTCACCCGTGGCGGGCGAGGACCAGCGCCCACTCCACGCCCGGACGGGCGTCGGTGACCAGACCCGCGGCGGTCAGCACCCCGAGCACGGTGTCGAGTCGCTCCACGCTCACGCCGCTCACGACGAGCACGCCGTCGCGGGCCAGGGCGCGCGTCAAGTCGCCAGCCAACGCCGATACCGTCGCGGTATCGAGGTTCGCGACGACGAGGTCGAAGGAGTCTCCGGCCACCGCCTCGGTGGATCCCTCCCTGACGTCGAGGGCGAGGCCGTTGGCGACCGCGTTGGCCGACGCGGTCGCCACGGCCACCGGGTCGGTGTCGACTCCCACCGCGGACGCAGCGCCGAGCCGCAGTGCCGCCAGCGCCAGCACGCCCGTCCCGGTCCCGACGTCCAGGACGCGGCGACCGTCGAGTGGAAGCTCCTGCAGGGCGGTGAGACAGGCTGCGGTGGTCTCGTGGTGGCCGGTGCCAAAGGCTTGCGCGGGCTCGATGGCGAGGGGAACCTCGACGGCCGGGGGCTCCAGCCATGGCGGGTGCACCGCGACACGGCCGACGACGACAGGTGCGATCGAGGCCCGCCAGGCGGCGTTCCAGTCGGTGTCTGCGATCGCCTCCCACCGGCCGGGGATCGGCACCTCGTCGACGCGCTCTGCGAAGTACAGGGTGGTGGCGCCGTCCTGCTCGACCATGCCGAGGAGGCCGGCGCCCTCGAATGCGGGCAGCCGCAGGTTGCAAGCGTCGAGGTCGAGGGGGCTGTGGAGCGCCCAGGTGGTCACCTGAGTTCCTCTCCCGCGCCGGGTGCCCGCCCGATCGCTGTCAACTCACCGCGTGGTGCTGGGCTACCTCGAATGTCCACAACTCCGAGTGCTGCGCGGCCGGGCCGTCGGCGTGGTGGCGGGCATGCCCCCGGCTGAACTGCTCGGACTCGGTCCAGGCGCGGAAGTGCGCCTCCGACGCCCACCGTGTGTACACGAGGTAGCGGTCCGAGCCCTCGAGGGGCCGCAGCAACTCGAATGCCTCGAAACCCTCCATCTGCTCGACCTCGCCGGCGCGGGCGGCGAAGCGCTCCTCGAGGGCCTCGCGCCTGCCGTCTGGAACCTCGAGAGCGTTGATCGCCACGAACGACATCTGCGACTCCTTGCGGAATTGGGAATGCTGGCGGTCGGATCCTGCCACGGGGCAGCGAGCCGAGCAGCGCGCGAGCCGAGCAGAAGCGAGGGAGTCGATGAGCGAGCGCGAGATCGACGAGGTGCTGCGGGGGGCCGAGCGCTGCCTGCTAGTCACCGGTGGCGCGGACGGCCCCGGGCTGACGCCGGCGGTGTTCTGGTCCGACGGGCACGCGCTGTGGCTGCTGTCCGCGGAGCAGAAGGTCGAGCGCGACGTGCTGCGGGCCGAGCCCGCATGCGGGGTCTACGTCGCGCCCCACGAACCCGGTGGGCCGGCGGTGCTCGTGGACGGGCAGGCGCGTGTCTACACCGCCGACGAACCGCTCGCCCTGGCGCTTCACGGCCCCGTAATCTCCACGGCCTTGGCCGCGCTCGCCACCACGCGGGCCGGTGCGCTGCTGGGATCGCGCCGCGGGTTGGCACCGCTGCCGATGGTGGGCGGGCTGGCCACACGGGTCGTGACGCGGGTGGCCGTCGAGCGCACCACGCTCGTGGACCCGCCGACGATGACGTCGGGAGTGGCGCCGCCGCTGCCGACGGTCGTCCCCGCCGACGTGCGCCGAACGCTCGCCGGGCGTCGCGCGATCGTGGCGGCGGTGCAGGACGACCGGCTGCGCTTCGGTCCCGGGATCTGGTCTACCGGCTTCGCGCTGGACACGGTGCCCGACGTGCTCGGTCCGAGCCGGCGGCCGGCGGCGATCTGCGTGGACGCTGACGAAACGGATCGTCTTGCGGGGCCGGTGACGTTGACCCTGCAGGGGCAGGCCGCCGAAGGCCGGCTGGAGCCCCTGCGTGTGACGTGGTGGCGTGGCGGGGTCGCCGGCCGCGCCGAGGTCACGCCAGAGGCCCCCGGCGGGGTTGAGTTGCCCGACTGATGGACGTCGTCGCGTGCGTGTTCCAAGTCGACGCCGATCTCGTCGAGCGTCTCGACGCACGACTGGGCCCCCCGCTGGACTCCTACGTGCGGGGATGGCAGGTGTGGCTCGAGCCGCAGGGACCCGGCGGGGAGACCCTGGAGTGGCGCCTGCATCCTCCCGCGGGGTTCGCCATGCCGCAGGGGGTGAACCCGCATGACCTGTTCGAGGTCGCGCTCGCCGGCATCGCGGAAGCCGCCGACCCCGACGTCGACCTGCTCGATGTCGGCGCGGAGAAGCGTCCGTTGTCGGGTTTGTGGGAGGTTCTCGAGGTGTTCCCCACCTTTGGTGAGGAGATCAGCCCCCCGGCGCTGATCGCCACGGTCGAGGACGCGCTCGGGCGCCGGCCCGACAAGGTCGGCCACGTCGACCACGGCCGGCTCGGCGACCTGTTCAAGGGGCATCGGGGCAACTTCTCAGTGGGGCAGGCGCTGCTCGACGCGCTCGGCCCGGTCGACCGCCCGGACCACCCTCGGTAGGGTACGGCCGATGACCCAAGTCGAGAACCTGACCGCCGCGGCGCTTGTCGATGGAGTGCTCACCCCCCTGGCGTCGGCGAGGCTGGCGATGACCGATGAGGGCGTCGCCCGCGGCGACGGCGCCTTCGAGACCATCGGTGTCTGGGACGGCCATCCGTTCCGCCTGGATGACCACCTGCGACGCCTCGACGCGTCGTTGGCCAAGATCCTGCTGCCGCCGGCGGACGCAGATGCCCTGCGCGATGACGTGGCGACCTTGCTCGACGGCGTGACGGGTGATGCCGCATTGCGGTTCTACGTGACGGGGTCAGGCACCAGGATCACCACCGTCGCCCCGCAGCCTGCGCGGGCGCCGGCGCGTCACCTCGTCCCCCAGGTGGCGCCCTGGATCGTCCCGACCGCCGTCTACGAGCCGGCGGGGGCCAAGACGATGTCCTACGGCCAGAACATGACCGCGACCCGGGCGGCCAAGCGGGCCGGGGGCGACGACGCCCTGCTGCTCGGCAGTGACGGGACCGTGCTGGAAGGTCCGACTTTCTGCGTGTTCTGGGTCACCGATGGCACCGTGCACTCGGTGCCGGTCGAGCGGGGCATCGTAGACTCCATCAGCCGCCGGGTGCTGCGCGACCTTGCGGGAAAGGCCGGGCATCGGGTGATCGACGCGGAGGTCGGTCTCGACACGCTGATCCACGCCGATGAGGTGTTCATCTGCTCGTCGGTCCGCCCGGTGATCGCCGTGGAGCAGATCGACACGCGTCGCTACGAGGGTCCGCACCCCGTGGCAGACGAACTCGACACGGCCCTCGACGCTGCGCGGCGCGCCCGCCAGGTTTCGTAGTCGGGTAGAACACCAACCGACGTCAGCCCGCACCGACGCCATGGAGCCACTATGACCACGATCACCGCGCCACCTGGAGTTCTCGCCGACCGTTTGCCGAAGTCGCTGCTGTCTGACGTGGCGCTGGTGGTCGGCATCGCTGCCCTAACGGCAGTTCTGGCCCAGGTTCGCGTCCTCGTGCCGTTCAGCCCGGTGCCGTTGACCGGCCAGACCCTCGCGGTGCTCCTTGGTGCCGCGGCCCTGGGGCCGTGGCGCGCGGTGGCAGCCCAGGGTCTCTACGTCGCGGTCGGGCTGCTCGGGCTGCCGGTCTTCACCGGATGGGAAGGCGGAGTGGCCCACGCCGCCGGCGTCACCGGGGGCTACCTCGCCGGCTTCGTCGTGGCCAGCGCCGTGGTCGGCCTCCTCGCCGCACGCGGGGCGGACCGCCGGCCGGTCAGCACCGCCCTGGCGTTCGCCGCTGGCACCGTGACGATCTACGCAGTCGCCGTGCCGTGGTTCATGGTGGTGACCGGGGCCGGCGTGACCACCGCCGTGTGGCAGGGTGCCGGGGTCTTCCTGCTCGGAGATGCCATCAAGGCGCTGCTCGCCGCGGGGCTGCTGCCAGGCGCGTGGTGGCTTGCGTCGCGCTAGCCCCGCCTGGCTCAGGACCGCCGGACGCTTTGCAGCGGCGGCTTGACGGTGCGGTCACGCTTGAGCTCGGAGAAGTTGTCGTAACGCGTCAACCACGCCACGTGCCGGAACAGCTCGACGGCGTCCTCGTCGTTGGGGACCTCGCTGATGACGGGCCCGAAGATCGCCGGGCCCTCGCCCCCGTCGAGCACGATCGCCGGCACGCCGAAGCTGCGGGTGCGCTCGACGAGCGCGTCGTGCTGCGCTCGGACGCGGTCCCAGCTGCCCTCGTCGCTGAGGGGTTTGTCGAGCCAGGCACCATCGAGCCCGGCTGCCTCCAGCGCACCGGTGATCGTGACGCCGTCGTCGAGGGGCTGCCCGGACTCGTGCACGGCCGCGCCCAGGGTGGCGTAGAAGCGGCCCAGGGCCTCGGACCCGAGTTCCTCTGCGAGCACCTGCCCCGTGCGCAGCGACGGGCCGCTGCGCGAGTGGCCCTTCTGCGCCGCCTCCTCGGAGCCGGCGTTGATCAGCTCCAGGCTGAACAACCCCCACGAGGCCTCGATCTCACCGAGCTCGACGAGGCGGCGCACCCAGCGGGAGGTCTGGTAGCACCACGGGCAGATCGGGTCGAA
>SLAO01000168.1 GCA_007126835.1 Nitriliruptorales bacterium
CGCGCTGGCCGTCCTGCGAGGTCACGCGCCGGCCGCGCCGGCCGCGCTGACCGCTTTGACCGCGTCAGCCTGCAGGTCGAGCAACTGCTCGCAGCCCGACGCCGCCAGCGCCAGGAGGGCGTCGTGCTCGGTGCGGCTGAACGGCTCCTCCTCGGCAGTGCCCTGCAGTTCGACGTAGCGGCCATCGCCGGTCATGACGACGTTCATGTCCACCCCGGCGGCCGAGTCCTCGGCGTAATCCAAGTCAAGCCGCGGTTCGCCGTCGACGATCCCGACGCTGACCGCGGCCAGCGGGTCCAGCGGCGGGGGGCCCTCGAGCAACCCCTGCGAGGACAGCTGCTCGAACGCCAAGCGCAACGCGACCCACCCGCCGGTGACCGAGGCCGTCCGGGTGCCGCCGTCGGCCTGGAGCACGTCGCAGTCCACGATCACGACCCGCTCCCCCATGGCCGACAGGTCCACGACCGAGCGGAAGCTCCGACCGATCAGCCGCTGGATCTCGGAGGTGCGGCCGCCGACGCGGCCTCGGCTGACCTCCCTGGAACTGCGCTCGGAGGTGGCGCCCGGCAGCATCGCGTACTCGGCGGTCACCCAGCCCAGTCCCGACCCGCGCCGCCAGCGCGGGACCTCCTCGGCCACGCTGGCGGCGCACAGCACCCGGGTTCGACCGCAGGTGATCAGTGCGGAACCGGCGGGGAATTCCTGGACTCCGGTCTCGATCGAGACCGGCCGGAGCGCGTCGGGCGCGCGGCCATCGGGGCGGCTCACAGCACGATCTCCTGACCGTCCCGGGCGACGATGATCTCGCCGTCGAACACGCTGGCGGCCTCGGCGGCCAGCTCGGCGGGGTCAAACTGTGGCTGCACGTGCGTGACCAGCAGGCGCGCGGCGCCGGCCTGGGCGGCCATCTCGCCGGCCTCCAGGCCCGTGCAGTGCACTCCTGGCGGGTACGGGCCAGCGCGCTCAGGCCACGAGGAATCGCACATGAACAAGTCGGCGTCCTTGGCGCTGGCGACCAGCGCCGGCGTGGGGCCGCTGTCCCCGCTGTAGGCGAGGATGCGGCCGTCGACCTCCAGGCGCGACGCGACGGCTTCGACCGGGTGGGCCACACGTCGGAAGCTGGCCGACGCCGGGCCCAGCTCCAGCGCGTCACCGTCGCCGACCTCGTGGAAGCGGCAGGTTGCGAGGAACGCCTCGCGGCTGTCGGGGACCAGCAGCTGGGACAGCTGTTCGCCGGCGCCGGCTGGGGCGTACACGTCGACGGTCGACGGACGCGGGCCGTAGCGCAGCGCGATGTCCATACCGAAGATGTCCACGCAGTGATCGGGATGGGTGTGGCTCAACACGATCGCATCGATGTCGGCGTGGTCACACGGCAGGTTCGACAAGGCCCCGTTGCCGCAGTCCAGCAAGAGGCGGTACCCCCCGGAGGTCACGAGGTACGACGAGCACGCCCGTCCACCTCCCGGGTAGCTGCCCGACGAACCGAGCACCGTCACGCGCACCTCGCTCACGCCGTCGCCTCCTCCTGGGCGAGCCAGACGCTCGGCTCGCCCACGCGCAGCTCCGTCACGCCGTCGCCTCCTCCTGGGTCAGCCAGACGCTCGGCTCCACTTGGGCGGTCGGGTCACCGACGCCCGACAGCCGCGGGCCGAGGAAGCGATTAGCCAGGCGCCCGAACACGCGCCCGTCTCCGGTCACCGCGAACCGGTGCAGCGCGCCAGAAGCCGCCGCAGGATCCCGCCGGGCGTCAAGGCCGTCGTCGACGAGCCGGCGGAACACCGCTCGTGCGGTCTCCTCGGCGCTGGACACCAACAAGACGTCCTCGCCCATCACGTAGCTGATGACACCGGTCAACAGTGGGTAGTGCGTGCACCCGAGGATGAGGGTGTCCACCCCCTGCCTGCGCAGCGGGTCGAGCGTCGCGCGGGCGATGTCGCGCACCTCAGCGTCGGTGGTGCGTCCGCCCTCGGCGAGCTCGACGAAGCCGGGGCAGGCCTGACCCACCAGCTCGACGTCGGGCGCGATGGCCGCCATCGTCCGGTCGTACGCACCGGAACCGATCGTCCCGACGGTACCGATGACGCCGACCCGGCCGGTGCGGGTGGCGCGAGCCGCAGCGGCCACTGCGGGCCGGATCACGCCCACTAGGGGGACAGGCGAGTCGATCGGGTCGGTCTCGAGCGCTGCGGCGGTCGCGGTGTTGCAGGCGGCAACCGCGAACTTGACGTCCTGCTCGGCCAGCCAGCCGACGATCTCGGCGGTGAACTGGCGCACCTCGACCAGTGAACGAGGCCCGTAGGGACCCCGCGCGGTGTCGCCGAGGTAGACCAACCGTTCGTCGGGCAGCAGGTCCATCAAGGCCCGCGCCACGGTCAGCCCGCCCACACCGGAGTCGAACACCCCGATCGGCCGTTGGTCGCCCTCAGACATCGACATGGCCGCGGAGTCTAGTCCGGCCGCGTCAGATCGCCGGTGATCGACTACGCCCACAGCGTCTCGGCCAGCTCCTCGGCGAGCGCGTCGACGTCGCCGGCGGCGTACGCCCCGGTGGACAGGTACTTCCAGCCGCCGTCGGGGCTGACCACGACCACCTTGCTGCCCGACGGCAGGCGGCGTGGGGTGCAGATCCGCTGCGCCACGTGCACCGCAGCGCCCGTGGACAACCCGGCGAAGACGCCGGATTCGGAGACCAGACGCCGGGTGGCGATCAGCGCGTTGCGCGAGTCGACCTTGATGCGCCCGTCGAGGACCGCCTCGTCGAGCACGGGAGGGACGAAGCCCTCGTCGAGGTTGCGCAGCCCGTAGACCAGGTCGCCGTACTCGGGCTCGGCGGCGAAGACCTTCGTGGCCGGGTCGTGCTCCTTGAGGCGGCGGCCCGCGCCCGTCAGCGTCCCACCGGTGCCGAGGCCGGCCACGATGGCACCGACGTCGGGCAGGTCCCGAATGATCTCGGGCCCGGTGGTCTCGTAGTGCGCACGCGGGTTGGCCGGGTTGCCGTACTGGAACGGCATGTGGACGTCGGGATCGCCTTCAGCCATCTCCCGAGCCACACGGACCGCCCCGTTGGACCCCTCGGCCGCCGGGCTGTAGACGATGTCGACGTTGTAGGCCCGCAGCAAGGTGGTGCGTTCCTCAGACGTGTTCTCCGGCATCACGCACGTCAGCTTGTACCCGCGCGGGGCGCAGATCGCCGCGAGCGAGATGCCGGTATTGCCGCTGGTCGGCTCGAGGATGCGGCTGCCGGTGTGCAGCAGGCCGCGCCGTTCGGCGTCCTCGATCAGGTAGTACGCCACACGGTCCTTGACCGATCCGGTGGGGTTGTGGCCCTCGAGCTTGAGGTAGATCTCGTAGCCCTCGGGAGCCAGGCCGGGCACGCCAACTAAAGGCGTGTCACCGACCGCGCGGCTGATGTCGGGGGCTCGCACCGACGGGCTCCGTCAGCTCGACCCGCCGGCCACGGCCGGCAGGATCGAGACGGTGTCGCCGTCCTCGGTGGGGGTCTCGATCCCCCCGAGGTAGCGCACGTCCTCGTCGTTGACGTAGAGGTTGATGAACCGGTGCAGGCCGCCGCTGTCGTCCACGAGGCGTTCCTTGAGCCCGGGATGGCGGGTTTCGAGGTCGTAGATGACCTCGCGCAAGGTCGAGCCTTGGGCGGTCACCTTCGACTCGCCGCCGGTGTGCTCGCGCAGGACGGTGGGGACGCGCACGTCGATGGACATGATGGGTCGGGTTCCTCTCGATCGCTTGACCGCAGGGTACCGAGCACACGGCACCGCTGCCCCATTCAACGCGGGCCGGCTGGCGCCTCTTCCCCGTCGACGATGACGATCTTCTCGGTCACGTCGCCGTTGCGGATCGAGAAGGCCCGAAGCGTCGGCTGGTCGGGCTCCTGCAGGGACACGATGACGTAGGTCGCGTCGGGGTAGAAGGCCAACTCCACGTCGGTCGCCGACGGGAACGCCTCGGTGTGAGGGTGCGAGTGGTAGATGGCCAGCAAATCCCAGCCGCGGTCTTCCATGTCGTGCATGGCCCGCAGGAGTGCCTTGGGCTCCATGTTGTAGTAGGTCATCGAGCGGGCCGCGTTGGGGATCTCGTAGTGCGCCGCGACACCCTCGCCGTCGGTGGCCAGCAGGCCGCAGACTTCGTAGGGCGCGTCGGAACGTGCGTGGGCGATCAGGGCGTCGTAGGTGCCCCGGTCGAGTTCGATGTGCCCCTCGATCGGCACGCGCGTCACGAGCTTCCTCCTGTGGATCGGCGAGAACCGCCAACACGGCCGGGCGCCAATCTAGCCGCCTGCCCGCCTTCAGCCGCGCACCCGAAGCCGCCCGCTGCCGGCTCGGACATGCCCGACGACCGCTGCTTCGTGCCCACCGCCGCGAAGCGTTCCGACCACGCCTTCCGCGGCGTCGGGCTCGACTCCGAACAGCAGTCCCCCCGACGTCTGCGCGTCGGCGAGCAACAGCAACGCGGTGTCGTCCACGTCGCTGTCGAGCCGCTCGGCGACCCACTGCAGGTTGCGCCGGCTGCCCCCGGGCACGACCCCCTCTGCCGCCAGATCCGCCACGCCGGGCAGCAGCGGCACGCGTGCGGCGTCGATGTCGGCGTCGATGCCGCCGTGGGCCTCGACCATCTCGCGCAGGTGGCCCAGCAGGCCGAACCCAGTCACGTCGGTGGCGCCGGCGGCCTGCGCGGCCACGGCACACACCGCCGCGTCGGCGTTGGTGCGCACCATCGAGGCCACCGCCGCCGACTCCAGGCCGTGCGACGCGCGACCGGCCTTGATCGCGGTGGCGGCCACTCCGATGCCCAGCGGCTTGGTAAGCACCAGGGCGTCGCCCGCCCGGAGCCCGTCCTTGCGAAGCAGCCCGTCGAGGGCGACCTCGCCGATGACTGCCTGCCCGTACTTGGGCTCCGGGTCGTCGATGGTGTGGCCGCCGGCGACCATCCAGCCTCCACCACTGGCGGCGTCAGCCCCGCCGAGCAGCACCTCGCCCAATAGGTCCAAGGACAGCTCGTCGCGGTTCCAGCCCACGATGTTGAGGGCGAACAGCGGCCGACCGCCCATGGCGTACACGTCACTGGCCGCGTTGGTCGCCGCGATACGCCCCCAGGTGCGAGCGTCGTCGACGAGCGGAGTGATCACGTCGACGGTGACCACGAGCGCGCGCTCGTCGTCGATGCGCCACACCGCGGCGTCGTCGGCGTGGGCGCCGACGAGCAGTGCGTCACCGGAGGTTGCGGGCAGACGGCGCAGCACCTGCGCCAGCTCGCCTGGGGCGAGCTTGCACGCTCACCCGGCGCCGTGGCTGAATTCCGTCAGCCGGCGGGTCTTGGGATCCATGTCGACCGAGCCTGTCATACGCGCTACCGCTGCGCTACATGAGCGCGGTCATACGCGCTACCGCTGCGCTACATGAGCGCGGTCATACGCGCTACCGCTGCGCTACATGAGCGCGGTGACACGGCTACGCAGAGCACGGGAGCCCGCGCTACGCGCGCGCATCGGGAGTCTGCGGAGCAACCTCGGCGAGGGCTTGTTGCAGCGTTGCCTCGTCGAGGTCGACGGCGAGAGTGTCGACGAGGGCGATGCAGAACGACTCGATGGTTTCGCGGGCATGGCTAGGGAACCGGGACGCGACCCTGTCGACGGCGGCGATGTGCTCGGCGTAGAACCGCATGCCGACCTCTTCGGCCTTGGGGGTGAGGTGCAGGTGCACTCGCCTGCGGTCGCTGGCGTCGGGGACCCGCTCGACGAACCCGGCCCGTGACAGGCGGTCGACGGTCCCGGTGACCGCTCCGGACGACAAGCCCAGCACCGAGGCGAGGCCACCCATCGTCAAGGGCTGCTCCCAGTGCTGGGAGATCGCGTCTGCAGCACGCAGGTCGGCTCGGTCGAGGCCCATGGCCTGGACGAACTCCTGTTGGATGCGCGCGAGCTCGACAGAAAGCTCGCGCAGCAACCAGACCAAACGCGCGCCGTTGCCGCTGCCCATCGCCTCTCGGTCGATGCGATGTCGAATGGGACGCGCCGATACGCGATGCACGAGTGATCCCCCTGCCCCCGCCGGTCCGGGCGAGCGCATCCTACCTGCCGGACAGCCGATGGGAAGGGTGCAATCCCCGGCCCCAGCAACGTGCAGCCGCGAGGGCGCTCGTTGCAGACCCGCATGGCAGTGGATACGTTGCCCTACCCGACCCGGAGGTAGGCGTGTCCGCGATCCGACTTCTGCCATGGAGCCTGCACCAGGCGATCGGCTATCTCGCCGGGATCCTGTGCATCCTGGCGCCGTTCCTGTTCGACTTCGCGGATGAGGCGGCTCCGTTGTCGGTGTTCATCGGCACCGGGATCGCTCTCCTCGCGCTGGGAGTCCTCGGCCGGGGCTCGGTCGGCGTGGCGCAGGTGCTGCCGACCGGGGTGCACGTCGCCCTGACCTACGTGGTCGGCTTCGTGCTGCTGCTCGCGCCGTTCCTCTTCGGGTTCGCCGGCCAGGAAGGGCCTCTCGCGACCGCCGTCTTCATCGGGCTAGGGCTCGTCGTAGCAACGCTGGTCGCCGCCACGCCGGATCAAACGGCCGACGAGCCCGCCGCCGACGACATCACCGGCACTCCCGACGATCAGCCACCCAGCTCGACGTAGACGGGGTCGCCTCCGTCGTTGGGGTAGGCCGCACCCCGGGGATCGTCGCCCGCGCTGCGCACCACCACCCCGTCGACCACGCAGTAGTCGAACGCGACCTCCCCACCGGCAGCGGTGACCTCGTCCATCACTGCCTCCCAGACCGGCTGGGGCAGCGTCACCCCAGACAGGGCGGGAAACGACGCTCGACCCTCGTTGATCACCTGCGTCGCGATCGTTGTCGCATTCATCCCCCTGAAGGCTAGCGCGGGCGGCTCAAGTCCTGCGAGGCACGCCGTCCGACGCTCGCTGCCCGCGGTGTGGTGCGCTTCGGCCCCTCCGCGCGCAGCATTCGCCCCGCCAGCGGGTACAACTCTGGGTGAGCACGACGCCGCGGGCAGGGGTGCGACATGCAAGACACATTCAAGCTTGGCTCGGTGCGGGGCATCCCGATCGGGATGCACTGGAGCCTGCTGTTCGTCTTCGGCCTCGTGGTGCTCGCCCTGGCCGTCGGCGTCTACCCCGAGGTGCACGAGGGATACCCGCCGGGCGCCTACCTGGGCGCCGCGCTGGCCACCGGGGTGGCCTTCTTCGGCTCGGTCGTGGCCCACGAGCTCGGCCATGGCCTCCTGGCGCAGCGCAAAGGCGTCGAGGTGGAGGGGATCACCCTGTGGCTCTTCGGCGGGATGGCCCGCTTCACCAACCCTCCGACCAACCCCGACGACGACCTGAAGATCGCCGCCATCGGGCCTGCCATCAGCGTCCTGGCGGGCGCCGTGTTCGGGCTGGCGTGGTGGGTGCTGGCCGCGGTCGGCGCCAGCCCCCTGGCCGTCTTGTCGCTGGGCTGGCTCGCACTGATCAACGTCGCGTTGGCGATCTTCAACCTCGTGCCGGCGGCCCCGCTCGACGGCGGACGCGTGCTGCGCGCGCTGCTGTGGAAGCGAACGGGTGACCCGCGTGAGGCCACACGACGGGCCGCCCACGGCGGACGGATCTTCGGCATCGCCCTGATCGTCCTCGGCGCAGTCGAAGTGGCGTTCGGCCGGTTCGGAGGCATCTGGTTGATGCTGATCGGCTGGTTCCTCGTCGTCGCCGCGCGAGGCGAGGAGACCAGCTCGTGGCTCCAGGGCGTCCGCGTCCGCGAGGTGATGAGCACCGATCCGGTAGTGGCCCCCGACTGGATGACCGTCGACGCCTTCCTCGAGCAGTACGTGTGGGGGCATCGCTTCTCGACGTTCCCGCTGCGCAGCTTCGGCGGGCAGCTGTCCGGCCTGCTGACGCTGGCGGCGATCAAGCGGGTCCCGGCAGCCCGCCGTCCCGAGGTCCGCGTGCGCGAGGTGGCGTGCCCCATTGACCAAGTCCCGGTGGTATCCCCCGACGACGAGCTGACCAGCGTGATGGGTCGGATGTCGGGTGGCTGTGCTGGAGGGCGGGCGCTCGTCCTCGACGGCGACGACCTGGTGGGCATCGTGTCGCCCACCGACATCTCAAGGGTCGTCGAGCTCGGACCGCTGCGCCGGGAGGACCAGCGCGAGGTGGCGCCGACCCACCAGCCCGCGACCGGATCCGAGCAGCAACGCCCCGAGTCGGCGGAGGCTGCCCACCAGCCCGCGACCGGATCCGAGCACCAGCCCGAGGCGCCGGAGCGTGGCCCTGACTCCGGCGACGCCTCGAACCACCCCACCGGCGCGCCGTGACGACCGGGCGAGTCGATCTCGCCGTCGCTGGAGCCGGCCCGGCAGGGCTCGCCCTCGCGGCCGCGTGCGCGGGTCGCGGGCTCGAAACCGTGGTCATCGCCCCCCGGCCGCTACAACCCTGGCCGCAGACCTTCGGCGTCTGGACCGACGAAGCCCTGGCTGGCGGCCTCACCGACGCGCTGGCGGCCCGGTGGACCACCACCGTCGCCCACGCCCGGCCCGGTGCACCGCAGCGACTTGCGCGGGGCTACGCTCTGCTCGACAACGCCGAGGCCGCCCGGCGGCTGCGGTCCAGACTCCACGAGCGCGGCGGGCGGATCTGCGAAGGCCGAGTGACGGGCGTGGACGCGCACGGAGTGCGCTTGTCGACGGGAGCCCACGTCGGGGCCCGCGCGGTCGTCGACGCCACCGGCCATGCTCCCACGCTGGTGACGCGCTCCCCGCCCGCGGCGTTCCAAAGCGCGTTCGGGCTGACCGCGCGGTTTGCCATCCCACCCGCCGAGCCGGGCGCGATGACGCTGATGGACCTGCGAGCCCCCGGCCAGGCCCATCCCGCCAGCGATCCCACGTTCCTGTACGCCGCTGACCTAGGCGCAGGCCGGTGGTTCGTCGAGGAGACGTCGCTGGCCCGGCGCCGACCACTGCCGTTCGACGATCTCGAGGACCGTCTGCGATCACGGCTTGCGGCCGCGGGCACCGAGCCTGCCGACATCGAGGGGTACGAGCGCTGCGTGTTCCCGATGGGCGGCGCGCTGCCCGACCGCGACCCGCAGGTGATCCCGTTCGGTGCCGCCGCGGGGATGGTGCATCCGGCCTCGGGCTACCAGGTCGGCGCGGCGCTGGCAGTGGCTCCGGCCCTGGCCGACGCCCTCGCGGAGGCCATCGCCGCCGACGCGGCAGCGCACCAGGTCACCGCGGCGGGCTGGGAGGCCGTGTGGGGACGGGACCGCCGCGCGCAGCGGGCGCTGCAGCAACTCGGCCTGCGGGCGTTGCTGCGCTTCGACCAGGGCGCCCTCCAGCGCTTCTTCGCCGCCTTCTTCGACCTTCCAGAGGCCCAGTGGCGCGCCTACCTGTCGGGCGATGGCGACGCCGCCGGCACACGGCAGGCGATGCTGTCGGTCTTCCGGCGGGTCGGCTGGCTGGCCTTGCCGCTGGCGCAGACGGCGATCGGGCCGGGGCGCCGCGAACTGGCGGCAGGGCTTCGGATCCCGCGCAGCACCGGCTAGGAGGCGGCTGGCACCGGCAGGTCGAACCTGACCCCCGTCAGCTCCTCGGAGACGTCCCAAAGCTGCCGGGCGAGCTCGCGGTCGTAGGCCTGCCGGGCCGCACTCACCTTCGTCGGCCGACCCCAGACCTCGGCGGGTCCGTCCGGACCGACGTAGTCGCCCCCTTCGACGTCGGGTGCCGTCGCCGCGTACAGCGAGGGCAACGCTCCGGCGTGCGGGGACTGGCTGAACAGCCGGTTCGCGACCATCACCGCGCGCTCTCTCGTGCGGGCCTGCTCCATGCGGGGGCCGACGCGCTGCAGGTCCGTGCCCGCGTAGCCCGGGTGCGCCGCAACCGAGGTGAGCCCGAGCGAGCCGGCCTGCGCACGCCGGTGCAGCTCGAAGGCGAACAGGAGGTTGGCCAACTTGGACTGGCCGTAGGCTCGCCACCGCCGGTAGCCCGCGCGGCCATCGAGGTTGTCGAGGTCCAAGCGGCCCATCCGGTGGTTCTGACTCGCCACCGTCACGACCCGGGCGGCAGGCGCCGCGACCAGTTGGGGCAGCAGACGGCCGGTCAGTGCGAAGTGGCCGAGGTGGTTGGTCCCGAACTGCAGCTCGAACCCATCGTCGGTATGGCGCAGCGGCGTGCCCATCACCCCCGCGTTGTTGCACAGGATGTCCAGCTTCGGGTGCTCCTCGGCGATGAGGGCAGCCGCCTGTTCGACGCTGGCGAGGTCGGCGAGGTCGAGCGGCACGACGATCACCTCGGCGCGGGGCGCCTGCCCGCGCACCTGCGCCTGTGCCGCGGCTCCACGGATCCGGCTGCGGGCGCCGAGGAGGACGACGGCACCGCGGCTGGCCAGCACCTTGGCGGTCTCCAGGCCGATGCCCTTGGTCGCGCCGGTGACCAAGGCGGTGCGCCCGTGCAGGTCGGGGACGTCGTCAACTGACCACGAGGAACGTTGCGGCATGAACTAACTCCGATGGATTCGTGTGCGAGCGGTGGAACTAGAAGCGGAAGACGCCCGCGGCGGCGGCCCCGTCGGGCATGTCGTCGGGATCGACGACGAGGGCTCGGCCCCCGCGCCTTAGGCCGAACCGCACTGCGGCGTCGATCAGGTCCTCGTCCCCGGGTTGGGGGTCGTCGGTGCGCATCGTCGCCTCGCCGTAGGCGTCCACCGTGCCCCACACCACCGCGCCTCGGGCAACGAGCACCGTGTCAACGCGGCCGGTGGTCACGGCTCGGAGCAGCTCGGTGAGGTCCGTCGTGGCCAAGCCGGTGCCGAGGCGCTCGCGAAGCCGCTCCAGTGCCTCGTCGACGGGGGCGCGCAGGTGGGGGATCACCAGCTGTCGGGCCGCGGCATGCAGATCCTGGTCGGGGCGGTGCTCGGGAGCGCCGATGACGGCCTCGTCGAGCACTCCGGGCAGCTGGGTGATGTGCCGGTAATGCGCGACGTTCTCCTCCACGCCGGCGAGCACCACCGGCGCACCGCCCACCAGCAGGTGGTGGACCCGATCGTCGACGGTGCGGAAGAGTCGCTCGGCGATGATCCGATCGTGATCGCTGTTCTCGTGCCCGTGGAAGATCGACGGGTCACCGCCGGCCCCGCCGGCGCGCTGTTGCAGCTCGGGAGGTTCGTCGTCTCCCGGCAGCTCCGACGTGCTCGTCGGCACGTCGTGCGCGGCCAGGTCCACGCGCTCGAACCCCGTCGAGGCTGCGCGCAGCAACCGCACATGGTCGCGGCTGATCGCAAGGATCGAGAACTCACCCGACTCGGCCAGGGCCGGCAGCAACGGGGTCAGCAGCGGCGCGTCTTGCACCGCGACGCGCTCTGGGACGGAGAAGGGGGTACGCCACACCGCGTCTTGGTGGGGTCCGAGGTGCAAGACCAGCCCGTCGAGCTGGTGCATCCAGAAGTCGTGGTCGCCCAGGAGCTTCCGAGCGCTTGAGACCCTGGCTTCGATCTCGTCTTCGGTGTAGCCCAGCGCGGTGAAGTGCTCGTCGACCTCGCGCAACGCGTTCTTCAGCTTCGTCGCGTTCTGCTCGCTGGAGTACGCCGCCCGAACCGTGGGAAACGCGATGGTCGCGGCCGGGCCGTCGAGCTGGGCCAATTGGCGCAGGACCTCCACGTCGATGTGCTCAGGTGCAGCGATGTCGGTCATCAAACCCTCCGTGCTCGCTTGGGGCGATACTGCAGCGTTCCTTGCGGAGGCACAGATCATGCGGCCACCGCCGACTCCGGCTTGCGAGCGGCGCGCGGGGGGGAGGCTATCTAAGACGCGTGCACCGGGGCGAGGAGGGGCGGTATGACGCGCGAAGTGGAGCTGCGACGGCACACGGACAACGACGGGGACATGCTCACACCCCAGGGGGTAAGCGACGCCCTAGCGATCGGCGAACGCCTGGAGGGCCAGTACACGTTCGCGGTGTCAACCGGGGCCCAACGAGCCACGCAGACCATCGCGTGCATCCTTGCGGCGGGCCGCCTGCAGCTGTCCTGCGGGGTGATCGTCGAGCCCGGGCTGCGCTCGACTTCCGAGGACCGGTGGAAGGCGGCGATCAGCAAGGCCGGCAGCAGCCACCTCGACGCGGTCGCGGGCGTCGACCCGCAACTGGTCGCCGACGAGAGCGCCGAGCTGGGGGCGGCGCTCCAGCGGGTGATCGACCAGCTGGCCGGCGACGGTCGGGTCCTCGTGATCGGCCATAGCCCCACCAGCGAGGCCGCGGTCGCCGGGTTGACCGGCGAGCACGTCGCTCCCCTCGACAAGGGTGAGGGGGTCTTGGTCCTCGAAGACGGCGGGCTGTTCCGGGTCAAGCCGCTGCAGTAGCGATCCCCCGGCGGCCGGGGGCGAGGGTGCGAGGCGGCGAGGCGGCGAGGCTGACCGTTGAGCCGGCTTGACCGTTGCCGTGCTGCGGGCAACATTCGCGCCAGGACAAGTCCGATAGGCTCTTGGGCGATCTCCGCCAGGATACGGAGGATCGCGTGGGGCAGACACCGCAGGACCCCGGTGAGTTGCACGCGTCCCCACACCCCCCACCGCGCTCTTCCGGACCGGCAGCCACCTCGCACGGTCCCGCGGGATCAGGAGGCCCGCCGGAACCAGCGGACCCCACGGACCCCGCACGGCCCACCGACGACCCCGAACGGCCCACCGACGACCCCGCGGGACCAGCACGGCCCACCGACGACCCCGCGCAACCCGCCCGACCGGCGCGGCCCGCGGACATGGCTGGCGCGACAGGGACGGCTGCGGTCGTCCTGGCGGCCGCAGCGATCGGCACCGTCGCCGTGCTGCTGGCGGCCTCCTTCGGCGCGCTGATCTTCTCGGGCCCCCTGACCAGCCACCTCGGCCAGGGCATCGCCCTTGTCCTGTTCAGCATCGCGGTGGTGTCCGGCATCAGCGCACTGGCCAGCTCGTATCCCGGCACGATCGCCGGCGCACAGGACAACACTGCGCTGGTGGTGGCCGTCATGGCCGGCTCGATCGCCGCCAGCGCAGCTCCAGGACTCTCGGCCGACGCCCTGTTCGCGACCGTCGTTGCGGCCATTGCCGTCGGCTCGGTGCTGACCGCTCTGGTGTTCCTGACCGCCGGATACCTGCGCGTGGGCGAGCTGATCCGGTACGTCCCCTACCCGGTGCTCGGCGGGTTCCTGGCCGGCACCGGCTGGTTGCTCGTGATCGGCGCGTTCGAGGTACTCACCGAAGCGGTCCCCGTCACCAGTCCGGGCGCGCTGCTCGGCGGTACGGTGTGGAGTCGGTGGGCGCCCGCCCTCGCGGTCGCTGTCGTCGTCCTCGTCGCGCTTCGCCGATCCCACAACATCCTCATCGTGCCCGGAGCCCTCGTCGGGGCGATCGCGACGTTCTACGCGGTCCTTGCGAGCTCCGGCGTGTCGGTCACCCAAGCGCAGGAGACCGGCTGGCTGCTCGGCCCCTTCCCCCCAGCGGTGTGGCAGCCACTCAGCCCGTCCCTCCTCGTGTTGGCCGACTGGGGTCTGGTAGCCGGCCAGGCCGGCAGCCTCGCGACACTCGTCCTGATCGCGACGATGTCGTTGCTGCTCAACACCAGTGGCGTCGAGATCGTCACCGGCTCCGATCTCGACATCGACCGCGAGTTGCGCACCGCCGGACTCGCCAGCCTGGTGTCTGGCGCCGGCGGTGGGGTCGTCGGGTACACGTGGGCGTCGGTCACCGGCCTGGCCCATCGTCTCGGCGCCGCGCGGCGGGCCACCGGGCTGCTGGTCGCAGGCATCTCCGCCACCGTGCTGCTCGTCGGCATCGACGTGGTCGCCTTTGTGCCCGTGCCGGTGGTCGGCGGGCTGCTGATGTTCCTCGGGCTGTCCTTCCTCGCCGATTGGCTCGTGGATGGTTGGCACACGCTGCCGCGCAGTGACTACGTCGTGGTGGTGCTGATCGTGGCAGCGATCGCCGCGGTCGGTCTGCTGCCCGGCGTGGTGTTCGGGATCGCCCTCGCGGTGGTTATGTTCGTAGTGCGCTACAGCCGCACCGAGGTGGTCAAGCACGTGCTCGAAGGCTCGAGCTATCGCAGCAACGTGGACCGCCATCCCGAGGAGCGCGACCTGCTCGCGCGCGCCGGCGACCGCACGTTCATCCTCGAGCTTCAAGGGTTCATGTTCTTTGGGACCGCCAGCAGCGTGCTGCGCCTAGCCGAGCAGCGAACCCGCCGGGATCCGCCGCTTGCGTTCCTGGTGCTGGACTTCCGCCGCGTAAGCGGCATCGATTCGTCAGCGACTTTCAGCATCGTGAAGCTACGGCGCCTGATGACCGCCCACGGGGCCGAGCTCGTGCTCACCGGTGTTCCAGACGGTGTGGTCGCCCAGTTACGACGGGGCGGGCTTGCCGTGGGTGCCGACGACGGTCCGCGTGCCTTCCAGGACCTCGACCGAGGGGTCGAATGGTGCGAGGACCGCCTCGTCGCCGACGAGGACGACGGACCTCAACTGGAGCCGTCGTGCACCGCCGCAGACGTGCTCGGTGTCGACGAGGCTCGCCTTGCCCCGTTCTTGCAGCGTCGGTCGCTGCCCGCCGGCGAAGTGCTCATCGACCAAGGTGGCCCGCCCGGCGGCTTGATCATCGTGGAAGCCGGTCGTGTCACCGCCGCGGTCAGCGACGACCAGGGAGCCCAAGTCCGCCTGCGTAGCATGCGTGCGGGCACGATCATCGGAGAGTTGAGCTACTTCCTCCGTCGGCCTGCCACCGCACAAGTGGTCACCGACACGCCGGTGGAGGTCGCCGACTTGCCCGCCGATTCCCTTGCGCAGATCGAGCGTGACGACCCGGAGCTCGCCGCATCGATCCACCGCAAGCTCATCACCATGCTGGGTGAGCGCCTGATCGCCACCGACCGGCTGGCGCGCATGCTGATGGATTGACAGGTGCGCTGTCGGCGGTGGCCGGCGGCCGCGCGACGGTGTCACCCGTGCTCTCGCCCACCGCCCGACCTCGGTGCCCGTGCTCGCGCCCACTGCCCGACTCGGGTCTCACCCGTGCTCTCGCCCACCATCGGCCGCGCGCCGGCCGTCTTCGGCCAGTCCCACGAGTCGATCCCCCTGCTGCAGCGCCCCGATCTGGGGGTCGTCGTACCTGAGCATCCGGCCGTCGCGGACCACCACGAGGGTCATGTGTCCGGCCACGTCCTCGATCGGGTGCCCGACCTCATCGGCGGCGACCTCTCGCTCGGTAAGGGCCAGCCCGTGCGCGGTGTGCAGCAGGTCGCTCACGATCGCCCCCACGGGCGGATTGCGACTGGTCAGGCCCAGCAGGCGCCCCGACGTCTCCGCCGAGACGATCGCCGCGTCCGCACCGCTTTGGCGCAGCAGATGCGCGTTCTCCTCCTCTTGGACGGCCGCGACGATCGTGGCCTCAGGAGCGAGCTCACGCGCCGTCAAGGTGATCAGCACCGCAGCGTCGTCGCGATCGGGCCCGATGATCACCGCTGCGGCTCGTTCGATCCGGGCTTCGGCCAGCACCTGCGTGCGGGATGCGTCTCCGATCACGACCGTGTAGCCCGCGGCGTTGGCCTCGTCTGCAGCGGACTTGGCCTCCTCGACGACGACGATCGACTCGCTGTCGACGCCCTCGTCGAGCAGCGCCCTCGCCGCCGAGCGTCCCTTCACCCCGAACCCGCAGATCACATAGTGGTCCTTCACGCGTCGCCTCCATCGGTCGCGACGGTGCGCCGCGCGCCACCGCTCGGTCAGCAGCTCCACGGTGGTGCCCACCAGGAGAAGTAAGAACCCGACCCGCGCCGGCGTGACGATCAAGGTGGCGGCCAGCCGCGAGGCAGGGGTCACCGGCGTGATGTCGCCGTACCCAGTGGTCGTCGTCGTGACGGACGCGTAGTAGAGCGCATCGAGCAGGGTGATGTCGCCGCCGGTGTCGTCCACCCATCCATCGCTGCCAAGCCACACCGTCAGCGCGACCAGCACGAGAAGCCCAACGGCGACTGCGGCCCGCAGCACCAGCGCCCGACGCGGTGAGGGGCGGCGATGCGGCGGACGTGCTCGGGACTCATCGATGGCCAAACGTGGTGCCTCCCGCAGATCGGGCACCAAGCCTAGGCGACGGCGGTGCCGCGGCGTGTAGGCAGTCTGATCGCTGCGCCGACGCGAGGTCTAAAACGCCGACCGGTTGAGCACGAGGTTGCGATTCCGACGTGCTGGACGTCGCGATTGCAACGTCGTGCATCGAGGGCCCCGCATGGACGCCGGGTACGCGCCAATCGTCCAGGTATCGCCCGCCCCACAGGATGGTGGGGCGGCGAGACAGGCTGGCCGTGCGGTGAGGCCGCCCGATTTGTGCGCAAGACGCCCGCAAGCCCCGCGCCCAAGTCCACCGCCACTGACGCTGTCGCCCATGCTTGTAGGACGGCCTGGCTTCGAGCCGCCACCAGCGGGTAGTCGTGACGCGTGAACAACCCGGAAGCGTTGAGCGTCCCGTTGACGCCCTGGCACCCAGGAGCGACGGGCGAGTCGGTGGAACCAGCACCACCCCCCACGACAGGCCGCTGAAGGAGGAGCACCATGAGCACCCAGGGCGCTGACGTCATCGTCATCGGCGGCGGGGCGACCGGCGAGAACGCCGCCTCCCGTGCGGTCGAGCACGGCCTCGACACCGTGCTGGTGGAAGCCGAGCTGCTCGGCGGTGAATGCTCGTACTGGGCCTGCATGCCCAGCAAAGCCCTGCTGCGGCCCGGCGACGCCCTGGCCACGGCACGGCGGGTACCGGGCGCCGCGCCCGCGGTCACCGGCGGCGTCGACGTCGACGCGACGTTGCGCAGCCGCGATGCCTTCGCCGGCCTGGACGACGCCGCGCAGGAGGACTGGGCAACGTCCGCCGGCGTGCGCGTTCTGCGGGGGCACGGGCGTCTTGACGGCGAACGACGGGTTACCGTGAAAGGCACCGACGGTAACCAGACCACTCTGGAGGCCCGCCGGTCGGTCATCATCGCTACTGGCACACGGGCGGCGATCCCCCCGATCGACGGGCTGACCGAGGCGCAACCGTGGACGAACCGGGAGGCGACGCAGATCTCTGAAGTGCCGCGTCGCTTCGCTGTCCTCGGCGGTGGGGTGGTGGGCGTCGAGCTCGCCCAGGCGTTCGCGCGTCTGGGGTCCCAGGAAGTCACGCTCTTCGAGCTCGAGGACCGCCTGCTGGGGCCAGAAGAGCCGTTTGCCGGCGAGGACGTCGAAGCGGCGCTGACGGCCGACGGGGTGGACGTGCGCACGGGCACCGAGGTCGTGGGGGTGACCCGACAAAGCGACGGGACCGTGTCCATCGACGTGGAAGGAGCAGGGCCCGTCGTCGCCGACGAGCTGCTCGTCGCCGTGGGCCGCCGCTCCGCCACCCACGACCTCGGCCTGAACACGGTGGGGCTCGAGCCAGGCCAGCCGATCGAGGTCGACGACGCGTTGCGGGCCACCGGCGTGACCGGCGGGTGGCTGTCAGCTGTGGGTGACGTCAACGGCCGCAATCTGCTGACGCACATGGGCAAGTACCAGGCCCGACTGGCCGCCGACGCGATTGCCGGCCGCGACGTCAAGGCGTGGGCCGATTCCGCCGCGAGCACGCGCGTGGTCTTCACGGATCCGCAGGTGGCGGCCGTCGGGCTGACCTACGCCTCGGCGCGGGAGCAGGGGCTGTCGGTCGAGGTCTTCGACGTTCCTACCGGCGGGGTCGCCGGCGGGGCGTTGCTCGGCAAAGACGTCCCCGGGACCTGCCGGCTCGTAGTCGACATGGACCGCTCCCTCGTCGTGGGCGCGACCTTCACCGGCCCGGGCACGAGCGAGCTGCTCCACGCCGCGACGATCGCCATCGTCGGCGAGGTGCCCCTCGAGCGCCTGTGGCACGCGGTGCCGGCCTTTCCCACCGTCAGCGAGGTGTGGCTGCGCATGCTCGAGGCCGCCGGCCTCTGACCGGAGCGCGTGGGCGCCCGACACTTGCTTGCTCGCAGCGCGGCGCACACGCGCGCGAACCAATCGACAACGCTCGCGGCTCACAACGTGCGCGAGAACCAATCGACGACCTGGGTCAGGGCCGCCTCGGCCGCTTCGCGGTCGGTGAGCAGGTGGTCGCTGGCGAACAGCGGGACGAAGGCCTTCGGCTGGCGCGCGGTCGCGAAGATGCGCTCCCCCTCGTCGACGCTGACCACTTCGTCGTCCACCGCGTGCAGCACCAGCAACGGCCGGTCGAGGTCAGCGACGCGCCCCGCCTGGTCGTGCTGCTCGAGGTCATCCACGAACTCCTGCGTAATCGGGAACGAACGGCCAGCGATGTTGACGTCGGCGGCGCCTTTACGCTCGATCGCCTCGAGACGGTCGGCGAACAGATGCTCGACGTGCCGCGGCGACGAAGGAGCCCCGAGGACCACTACGGAGCGCACCGTCTTCAGGCGGTGGGCGGCCAGCAGCGCGGCCGCGCCCCCGAGGCTGTGGCCCACCAGCGCGCAGGGGCCGTAGCCCTGCTTGATGAGCTCGGTCGCCGCCCGGACCAAGTCGGTGACGTTGCGGCTGACCGTCTTGTCCTCGAAGTCGCCTCCGCTGTCAGCGAGTCCGGTGAAGTCGAACCGCAAGACCGCATACCCCGCGTCGGCCAATCCGTCGGCCAGCCGCGTCATCGTGTGCAGGTCCTTGGAGCATGTGAAGCAGTGCGCCATCAGCACGCTGCCCCGCGCGGAGCCGTCGGGCACGTGGAGCACGCCTGCGAGCTCGGCTCCGGTGCTCCCGGGAAAAGTGAATTGCTCCGTGCGCTGGGTCACAGTGTCCTCACTTGTCGACGGCGTCCACGCCGCCGGTGGGCTCAGTCTGAGCCCTCGGCCGACCTGCGGTCGCCTTCGTCCGGCAAGTCGTCGGTCTCACCGGCATCCCGGCCACCTTCGCCCGCCGGGTCGCCGGTTCCAGCCTCATCGGCGCCGCGGTCGCCTTCACGCGGCCGGTCGCCGGCATCGGTCTCACCGGCATCGGTCTCACCGGCATCGGTCTCACCGGCATCGGTCTCACCGGCATCGGTCTC